>NZ_JBEZKI010000039.1:0-103374 GCF_040651615.1 Streptomyces sp. NPDC048417
CACTCTCGCCGCACCAGCCGAAGACCCAAGTACGTCCAGTACGAGGGCCTCCGTCCGGCACGCCGAGAGTGCGTGCCGGGCGCCGCTCCTTCACGGGCAAACGTTGCCTGCCACGGCACTAGCGGTTCGGGGGCGGGCCGTCGATCGGGCGGCCCGGCACCCCGGGGCGCCGCTGCCACGGCAGCGGTCCGGTCGGCGGGCGGTAGGCGACCCCCAGGGCGTCCAGTCGCCGGTAATGGGCGGCCATACGGTGCTCGAAGGCGGCGAAGTCCCGTTGCTCGGGGGCCGGGAGAGCGCTCCAGGCGACCTCGGCGAAGGCGGCGAGCCGGGGGAAGGCCTGGTAGTCCACGCGCGCGTGGTTCTCCATCACCTCGGTCCAGACGTTGGCCTGGGTGCCCAGCACCCGACCCGCCTCGGACGCGTCGAGGCCCGGCGGAACGGGCTCGAACCGGTACACGTCCTCCAGGGTGCGGACGAATCCGATCGGCACGGGCTCGTCGGCGCCGTCGGCCTGCCGGTGGTCCAGGTACACATGCTGCTCGGGGCACATGACGACCTCGTGCCCGGCCCGCGCGGCCGCGATCCCGCCGCCGTAGCCGCGCCACGACGACACGGCGGCGCCCTCGGCGAGCCCGCCCTCCAGGATCTCGTCCCAGCCGATCAGTCTGCGCCCGCGCGCGGAAAGCCACTTGGCGAAGTGACGGATGAACCACGACTGCAACTCGTCCTCGTCGGCGAGCCCGAGTTCCTTCATCCGCGCCTGCGCGGCCGGTGAGGCCCGCCACTGGTCCTTGGGGCATTCGTCGCCCCCGACGTGAATGAACGCCGAGAACTCGGCGGCGTCCGCCGGGAACAGCTCCAGCACTTCCTCGAACACCCCCTCGTAGAAGCGCAGGGTGTTGTCAGTGGGGGCGAGTACGTTCGGAGAGATCCCCCAGGAGTCCCAGACCGAGAGGGCGGTGCCCCCTGCGATGGATGCAGTGAGGACGTCGGTGTTGCCGAGTTCCGGATACGCGGCGATGGCGGCCTGCGAGTGGCCGGGCACGTCGATTTCGGGGACGACCGTGATATGCCGCGCGGCCGCGTAGGCGACGATCTCCCGGATGTCGTCCTGGGTGTAGTAGCCGCCGTGCGGCTTCTCCTCCCACAGCGGTGAGGCCCGGTGGCCGAATTTCGTGCGGGCCCGCCAGGAGCCGACCTCGGTGAGCCGGGGGTGGCGCTCGATCCGGATGCGCCAGCCCTGGTCGTCCGTCAGATGCAAGTGGAAGACGTTGAGTTTGTGCGCCGCCATGAGATCCAGGTAGCGCAGGACGCCTTCCTTGGGCATGAAGTGCCGGGCGACGTCGAGCATGAGGCCGCGCCAGCGGAATCGGGGGGCGTCGTGGATGACGACGGCGGGCACTTCCCAGGAGCGCCGCGAGCTGACCGGGGCACGGCGGAAGGCATCCGGCCCGAGGAGCTGACGGAAGGTCTGAGCGCCGTGGAACACGCCGGCCTCGCTCGCCCCGACGATGGCGACGCCCTGACCGTCCACGGTGAGGCGGTACGCCTCGCGGCTGCCGAGTTCGTCGGCGAGCGGCGGCGCGATCCACAGGCGGATACGGAGGCCCTCGCCGTCCTCGGACGGCCACAGCGGCAAGCCGGTCGCCGTGCCGACTGTCGTGCGCAGCCAGTCCACGACACGCCAGGTGCCCCGGCCGCCCGTGATCTTCGTGCCCTCGTCGAGGACGAACGCCTGCCCACCCGGGGTGTCGACGCTCGACGGCGCCGGAATCAGTTCCATGACCTCAGTCCTTAACCGCTCCGCCCAGTCCGGAGACCAGCCGTCGCTGTACGAGTACGAAGAACACCAGCACCGGAATCGTCATCACCGTGGAGGCCGCCATGACCCCGCCCCAGTCCGGGTCGTCCGGCTTGAAGAACACCAGCAGCGCCATCGGCAGCGTGGACTGCGAAGTGTCGCTGATGATGAAGGACTTGGCGAAGAGGAAGTCGTTCCAGGCGGAGATGAAGGAAAACACGCTCGTGGCCACCAGACCCGGCAGCACGAGCGGGAAAAGGATCTGCCAGAGAAAGCGCGACCGGCTCGCCCCGTCGATGTACGCGGCCTCCTCCAGCGCCTGAGGCACCCCTTTCACGAACCCCCGCAGCATCCAGATCGCGAAGGGCAGCGAGAAGGCGATGTGGGGCAGGATCAGCGAGCCCAGCGTGTTCAGCAGACCGAAGTCCCGCATCTGGAAGAACAAGGGGATGGTGAGGGCCTCCACGGGCACCATCTGGGCCACCAGAAACATGATCAGCAGGGTGGTCCGGAAGCGGAACCGGAATCGTGTCACGGCGGTCGCGGCGAGAAAGGCGATCAGCGCCGAGACGATGACCACACTGCCCGCGACGACGAGGCTGTTGACGAAGTAGCGGCCGAATTCCTGCTGCCCGAAGACCCGCCGGAAGGAGTCCAGAGAGGGCGCGAGAGTCCATGGCCGGGGCCGGTCGGACTCGATCTCACCGGCCGGTTCGAAGGCGCCCAGCACCATCCAGTACAGCGGAAAGGCGACCACGGCGGCGATCGCCAGCGCCGCCGCCTCGGCGGCCAGCCGCCCCGGCCGGCGGACCAGCCCGCGCACAAGATTCACGACGGTCACAGCTCCTCCCCCTGCCGGCGCAACAGCCGCAGGTAGCCGAGGGTCACGGCGAGCAGGATCAGCAGCGTGACGACACCGATGGCGGCGCCCAGCCCGTACTGCGAGGACGCGAAGGCCTGCTGATAGGCATACACGTTGAGCACCAGGTTCTGCCCGGCGATCCCGCCCCCGCCGGTCATCACATAGATCTGCGTGAAGATCTTGAAGTCCCAGATCACCGACTGGATGGTGACGACCAGGAGGATCGGGCGGAGCATCGGCGCCAGCACCGACCGCCAGATCCGCCACTGCGAGGCACCGTCCAGCGCGGCGGCCTCCAGCACCTCGGACGGCACGGCACGGATCCCGGCGTACACGGTGACCATCACGAACGGGAAGGAGCACCAGACCACTTCGAGCAGGACGAGGAGGAAGGCGCTGTACCGCCCGTACGTCCAGGAGTGGTCGCCGAGCCCGAGGACACGGTTGACGGGCCCGAAGTCCGGGTCGAAGAGGAACAGCCAGACGGTCGACCCGGTGACCGCCGGGGTCGCCCAGGCCCCGAGCGCGGCCAGCATCAACGCCAGCCGGGGCACCGCCCGCACCCGCGTGAGCAACACGGCGAGCGCACACCCGACGGCGAGTGTCGACACGACGCACGCGGCGGCGAAGACAACCGTGGCCAGCACTACCGACCAGAACTGATCGTCCCCGAAGACCTCCGAGTAGTTGTCGAGCCCCACGAAGGCGGTCGGCTCACCACCACTGACCTGGGCCTGGGTGTACCGGAAGACGGAGATCAGGCCGAGCTGGTAGACGGGGTAGAGCAGCAACCCCCCGAGGACCACGAGAGCGGGCGCGAGATAAAGCCAGGGCACGCCCCGACTTGCCAGGGGGCGCGGGGCCGCGCTGAATGCGCGGCTGCCGCCGCGGGGGCGCAACAAGCCACGACGGTCCCGCACCCGCCCACGCGCCGCAGCCCCCGCCCCCGTGGGCGTCACCCGGCCGCCCCGAACGCCGAGTCCATCTTCTTCGCCGCCTCCCCCGAAGCCGCCGCCACGCTCTTCTTGCCGCTGATGACCTCCTGGAACATCGTCGGCAGCACCAGCGACGAGTCGATCCCCGACCATCCGGCGGAGGCCGGCACGAACTTCGTCCCCGCGGCCAGCGTCTGTACGAACGGCTTCACGAACGGCTCCTTGGCCGCCGCCTGGTCCCGCACGTCCTTGAACGTCGGCAGGAACCCCATCGCGTCGAAGAGCGCGGCCTGCGTCTTCTTCGAGGCCAACGCCTCCATCAGCTCGACGGCCAGCGTGCGGTGCGTCGTGCTCTTCAGCACCCCGATGTTGTTGCCGCCCGCGAAGGCCGGCGCGACGGACCCGGCCGTGGCCCCCGGCAGCGGCACCACCGCGTACTTGCCCTTGACGGTCCCCGCCTCCACGGCGGCATGGCTGAAGTCGCCGCCGATCGCCATGGCCGCCTTGCCGGCCGCGAACGCGGTGACCGTGTCGTTGCCGCCGAAGCCCGCGCACTTGGCCGCCGGGCAGTTGTCGTCGCCGAAGAGTGACGTGTACTCCTTGATGCCCTTCTGGGCGGCCGCGCTGTCGATCACCGAGGTGTACGAAGTGCCCTTGGCCGTGGCGAGTTCGCCGCCGGCGGCCCAGATGAAGGGCATCGCGCCGTAGGTGTAGGCGCCGCCGACGACCAGGCCGTACAGGTCGGGTTTCGCCTTGCGGACGGCACGGGCCGTGGACGCCAGCTCGGCCAGGGTCGCCGGCGGCTTCAGGTCGAGTTCCCTGAAGACGTCCGTGCGGTAGTAGAGGGCGCGGACGCCGACGTAGAAGGGGGCGCCGTAGACCTTGCCGGCGACGGTGACCGACTGGCGGGCGGTCGGGTCGGCGTCCTTGGCCTCCGGCCACGCGCCGAAGTCCTTGGTGACGTCGAGCAGTCCGCCGTCCCCTACGTAACCGGCGGTGTCGGTGTTGCCGTACTCCATCACGTCCGGAGCCGACTCCGGGTCGTTGAACGCGGCCTTGACCCGCTGCGCGCGCGTGTCGACCGGGATGTACTCCACGTCGACCTTCGTGCCGGAGTGCGCCTTCTCGAAGTCGGCGACGACCGAGTCGACGACCTTCTGCTTGGGGTCGTTGCCGACCTCCTGGAAGAGCCACACCCGCAGGGTGCCGCTCTTGTCGTCCTTGTCGGAGGCGGAGTTGGAGGAGGTCTGCGGGGCGCAGGCCGCCAGGAACAGGGCGGCGACGAGGAATGCGGGGACGTGGAGCTTCATGGAGTGACCCTCCGGGGCGCGCTGAAGCGTAAGCGTTCAAGGCACTGCACACACTGCATCCGTTGCAACATATGCAACGGCGGTTTCGCTCTGCACAACACCACGGAGGGTAGGGACAACATGAACATGCCGACAAGAGGTCTCGACCACTCTGTGACCGGCGGACGCACCCTGCGCAACGCACGGGTACGACAAAGGCCCCGGAGCACGCCAAAGCGCGCCCGGGGCCTCGGAAGATCCGGGGGTGTTACTTGTCCTTGCCGCCCTCGCCGTCGCCGCCGCTGCCCATGGATTCGTAGATCTCCTTGCACATGGGGCACACGGGGTACTTCTTCGGGTCGCGGCCCGGCACCCACACCTTGCCGCACAGCGCCACGACGGGGGTGCCGTCGAGGGCGCTCGCCATGATCTTGTCCTTCTGGACGTAGTGGGCGAAGCGCTCGTGGTCGCCGTCGCCGTGGGACACCTGTGGCGTCGGCTCTACGAGGGTCCCCGTACCAGTCCCGCGCTCGGGCTCAAGAGTGCTCATAAGGCTCAAGGGTACTGAAGCGCCCGGGCAACGGTTGAGAGAAGGCCCACCGTCAGTTGAGCGAGGCGTCGTCCGGGTAGGTGGCCACCATCGCCAGCTCGTTGCGCTGGCGGCGGAGCACCTCGCGCCAGAGTCTCTCGGGGGACGGCGAGGAGACGTCGCCGGGCTCCGACTCGACGACGTACCAGGCACCCTCGACCAGTTCGTCCTCCAGCTGGCCGGGGCCCCAACCGGCGTAACCGGCGAAGATCCGCAGCGAGCCGAGGGCCGAGGCGAGCAGCTCCGGTGGGGCCTCCAGGTCGACCAGGCCGATCGCGCCGTGCACCCGGCGCCAGCCGAGCGGGGCCCGGTCGCCGTTGCCGCCGCCCGGGATGACCGCGACGCCGAGCGCGGAGTCCAACGACACCGGGCCGCCCTGGAAGACGACCCCGGGCTCGCCGGCGAGAGCGGCCCAGCCCTCCAGGATGTCCCGGACGTCCACCGGGGTGGGCCGGTTGAGGACGACACCGAGGGAGCCCTCCTCGTCGTGGTCGAGAAGGAGCACCACCGCACGGTCGAAGTTCGGGTCCGCCAGGGCGGGCGTGGCCACGAGCAGCCGCCCTGTGAGCGAGGACACCTCGGTCATGCCTGACATGATCCCGCATCTTCCCCTCGCATGGGGAGCCAACTGGGGTGTGGGAGTGAATGCAGCTCAGGGAGGAAGGAAGCACTCCCGGCGCACGGTGACGGGCGGTGACCCCATGTGCCCGATGTGGAACCGTTCGTGTTGTGACACAGCTATGACGTAGCTGGGCGGTCCTTGGGCTTACGGCGGGGGGCCGATGGGCGATTACTCTGTCTTTCCGGCCCTGCCCCACCTCCACGGAACGCGAGATTCATGACCGTCAACGACGATGTCCTGCTTGTCCACGGCGGCACCCCGCTGGAGGGCGAGATCCGGGTCCGCGGTGCGAAGAACCTCGTACCGAAGGCCATGGTCGCCGCCCTGCTGGGCAGTGCGCCGAGTCGGCTGCGCAACGTTCCGGACATCCGTGACGTGCGTGTCGTACGCGGCCTGCTCCAACTGCACGGGGTGACGGTCCGTCCGGGTGAGGAGCCCGGCGAGCTGGTGCTGGATCCGACGTACGTGGAGAGCGCGAACGTCGCTGACATCGATGCCCACGCGGGTTCCAGCAGGATCCCGATCCTGTTCTGCGGCCCGCTGCTGCACCGCCTCGGGCACGCGTTCATCCCGGGCCTGGGCGGCTGTGACATCGGCGGTCGCCCCATCGACTTCCACTTCGACGTGCTGCGGCAGTTCGGCGCGACCATCGAGAAGCGGGCCGACGGGCAGTACCTGGAGGCGCCGACCCGCCTGCGCGGTACGAAGATCCGGCTGCCGTACCCGTCCGTCGGCGCGACCGAGCAGGTGCTGCTGACGGCCGTACTCGCCGAGGGCGTCACGGAGTTGTCCAACGCGGCCGTCGAGCCGGAGATCGAGGACCTCATCTGCGTGCTGCAGAAGATGGGCGCGATCATCGCGATGGACACCGACCGGACCATCCGCATCACCGGCGTGGACGAACTCGGCGGCTACAACCACCGCGCCCTGTCGGACCGTCTGGAGGCCGCCTCCTGGGCGTCGGCGGCGCTGGCGACCGAGGGCAACATCTACGTCCGGGGCGCCCAGCAGCGCTCGATGATGACGTTCCTGAACACCTACCGCAAGGTGGGCGGTGCCTTCGAGATCGACGACGAGGGCATCCGCTTCTGGCACCCGGGCGGCCAGCTGAAGTCGATCGCCCTGGAGACGGACGTGCACCCCGGCTTCCAGACCGACTGGCAGCAGCCGCTGGTGGTCGCCCTGACCCAGGCCACGGGTCTCTCCATCGTCCACGAGACGGTGTACGAGTCGCGCCTCGGCTTCACCTCCGCGCTGAACCAGATGGGTGCGCACATCCAGCTCTACCGCGAGTGCCTGGGCGGCTCGGCCTGCCGCTTCGGACAGCGCAACTTCCTGCACTCCGCGGTCGTCTCCGGCCCGACCAAGCTCCAGGGCGCCGACCTGGTCATCCCCGACCTGCGCGGCGGCTTCTCGTACCTGATCGCGGCCCTGGCGGCCCAGGGCACGTCCCGGGTCCACGGCATCGACCTCATCAACCGCGGCTACGAGAACTTCATGGAGAAGCTCGTGGAACTCGGCGCGAAGGTGGAGCTGCCCGGCAAGGCACTCGGCTGACCGCCACCTCCTGACCCCGGCCCCGACCAGCGCCCTCCGGCCGGGGGTCCGGGGGTCGCCCCCGGGCGGACACAGCGTGGGGAGAGGCTTGCGGTACGACGATGGGGCGGCCCCTGGTGGAGGGGCCGCCCCATCGTCGTGTTACACGCCGTACGCCGTCCCGTGGCCTACGGAAGGCAAGGTCACTTGCCCTTCGCGGATTCCTTCAGCTTCGAACCCGCGGAGACCTTCACGCTGAAGCCGGCGGGGATGTTGATCGGCTCGCCGGTCTGCGGGTTGCGCGCGGTACGAGCGGCACGGTGGGTCCGCTCGAAGGTCAGGAAGCCGGGGATGGTGACCTTCTCGTCGCCCTTGGAGACGATGTCACCGACGACGTCGGCGAACGCGGCCAGCACGGCGTCGGCGTCCTTGCGAGTCACCTCGGCACGGTCGGCCAGCGCGGCCACCAGCTCACTGCGGTTCATGTTGTTACTCCCGTGTTCTTCTTGCCATTGAGGCGTGCCACGCGGCGGAGCCGCATGTTGGGCCGGGACGCATCCTGCCCCCACCTGCGGCGGGAACGCCAATCCGTTGCCGCCCATACCCTACGGGGGGGGCCGAAGGGGGGGTTTCACGACGCGCCGATTGGATGGCGTGGCAAGTTTCACAGACGTTTACTGGGGGCTGCTGCCCCCAGACCCCCGCATCATGCGGGCGCGTCGCGTTCTGGCTGCCGGCCGATGGGGGCTGGTCGCGGCCACGCGGCGGTAGCCGCACATCGACACAGCCCCGCGCCCCTGTCGGGGCGCTCCTGGCGAGGACGCTTTCAGGCGCCCTTCGCCGCCTCCCTCACCGCGCCCGCCACCGCTCCCGCGACCTTCTCGTTGAAGACGCTCGGAATGATGTAGTTCGGGTTCAGCTCGTCCTGGGTGACCACGTCCGCGAGGGCCTTCGCGGCCGCGAGCATCATGTCCGTGTTCACCGTACGGGACTGGGCGTCCAGGAGGCCGCGGAAGACACCCGGGAAGACCAGCACGTTGTTGATCTGGTTGGGGAAGTCGGAGCGGCCGGTGGCCACCACGGCGGCCGTCTGGCGGGCGATCGCCGGGTCAACCTCGGGGTCCGGGTTCGCGAGTGCGAACACGATCGCATCGTCGGCCATGGCGGCCACGTCGTCGCCGTCGAGGACGTTCGGGGCCGAGACGCCGATGAAGACGTCCGCGCCCCGCACGGCCTCCTTCAGCGTGCCGCGGAGGCTCTCGGGGTTGGTGTTGTCGGCGATCCAGCGCAGCGGCGAATCGGCCGGGGCCTCGACCAGGTCCTCGCGGGCGGAGTGCACGACACCGCGGATGTCGGCGACGACGGCGTTCTTCAGGCCGGCCGCGAGCAGCAGCTTGAGGATGGCCGTACCGGCCGCGCCGGCGCCGGACATGACGACCCGGATGTTCTCGATCGCCTTGCCGGTGCAGCGAAGTGCGTTGGTCAGGGCGGCGAGGACGACGATCGCGGTGCCGTGCTGGTCGTCGTGGAAGACGGGGATGTCGAGGGCCTCACGCAGGCGCGCCTCGATCTCGAAGCAGCGGGGGGCCGAGATGTCTTCCAGGTTGATGCCGGCGAAGCCGGGGGCGATCGCCTTGACGATCTCGACGATCGCGTCGGTGTCCTGGGTGTCCAGGCACAGCGGCCAGGCGTCGATGCCGGCGAACCGCTTGAAGAGGGCCGCCTTGCCCTCCATGACGGGCAGCGCGGCCTTCGGGCCGATGTTGCCGAGGCCCAGGACCGCGGAGCCGTCCGTCACGACCGCAACGGAGTTGCGCTTGATGGTGAGGCGGCGCGCGTCCTCGGGGTTCTCCGCGATCGCCATGCACACGCGGGCCACGCCCGGGGTGTAGATCATGGAGAGGTCGTCACGGTTGCGGATGGGGTGCTTGGACTGCATCTCGATCTTGCCGCCGAGGTGCATGAGGAACGTACGGTCCGAGACCTTGCCGAGGGTGACGCCCTCGATCTCACGGAGCTGCCCGACGATCTGGTCGGCGTGGGCGGTCGAGGTGGCCGCGATGGTGACGTCGATGCGGAGCTTCTCGTGGCCGGACGCGGTGACGTCGAGGCCGGTCACCGAGCCTCCGGAGGACTCCACGGCGGTGGTGAGCTGCGAGACGGCGGTTCCGCTCGCGGGCACCTCCAGCCGGATGGTCATCGAGTAGGAGACGCTGGGCGCCGTTGCCATGGCCGACTTCCTTCGTTTCACCGTGTAACGAGTTGTGCCGTCCGATCGTCGCACCTACCGCCGGGTAGGCGTTAGCGGGGGCGGGTTTCGTGCCTATTGTTCGCGCGAAGAAGAGGCCCACATCACACCGTGATGTGGGCCTCTTCGACGTTCATGACACCGACCCGCCATGCTCGCCTCGCGGCAAGTGGTCGCTCGTAGCGACGAAGGTTGGGCCCGGGGGCTTGGATCGAGCCGGTGTCACGACAAGGCTAACAAACGGATCCCGTAGAGCCATTCCCGTCCGGGGACTTCACAGGAAACCTCCAGCCGAACGGCCCCGCGCTCACTCCCTGAGGAGGTCCGGCACCCCGGCCGCGTCCGGCTCGTCCCGCTCCCCGGAGACCACCGTCAGCTGCTGGGTCGCCCGGGTGAGGGCCACGTACAGCACCCGCAGCCCGGCCGGGGACTCGTCGGCGATCTCCGCGGGCGACACGACGACCGTCGCGTCGTACTCCAGGCCCTTGGCCTCCAGGCTGCCCAGGGCCACCACCCGGTCGCCGAGCCCGGCGAGCCAGCGGGCGGCCTCCGCGCGCCGGTCCATGGCGACGACCACGCCGACCGTGCCGTCGACCAGGTCGAGAAGCCGCTCGGCCGCCGCCCGCACGGTCTTCTCCAGCGAGTCGCGGACGACCACGAAACGCGGCTCGACCCCGGTGGAGCGGACCGCCGAGGGGGACTTGGAGCCGGGCATGGCGAGGGCCAGCACCCTCGCCGCCAGCTCGGCGATCTCCGCCGGGTTGCGGTAGTTCACGGTGAGCTCGAAGCGGCGGCGCGGCCGGGTGCCGAGGGCCTCGTCCCGCGCCTCGGCCGCCTCGTCCGGGTCGGACCAGGAGGACTGGGCGGGGTCGCCGACCACCGTCCAGGTGGCGTGCCGGCCGCGGCGGCCGACCATCCGCCACTGCATGGGGGTGAGGTCCTGCGCCTCGTCGACGATGACGTGGGCGTACTCGACGCGCTCCTGGGCGAGCCGTTCGGCGCGCTCGCGCTGGGACTCCTCGCGCGTCGGCATCAGCTCCTCCAGGCCGGTGAGCTGGTCCAGCGGGTCCAGTTCGCGCTTCTTCCTGGGGCGGACCGGGGCGCCGAGGATGGCCTGGAGTTCGTCGAGCATGGCGATGTCGTGCACGGAGTGGCCGCCCCGGCGCAGGGAGCGGGCGACCCTGCGGATCTCGCCGGGGTTGAGGATGCGGCGGGCCCAGCGGCCCAGGCGGCGCTCGTCGGCCATCGCGGTGAGGACGGCCCGCGGGGTCAGCTCGGGCCACCAGGCGTCGAGGAACTCGATGAAGGAGTCCTCCGTGAGGATGTCCTCGTCGAAGGAGGAGCGCAGTTCGGCGGCGAGCTCCGGGTCGCTGTGCCGGCCGGCCGCGCCGGAGCGGGTCCACAGGGCGTCCAGGAGGAGCTTGCGGGCTCGGGGCCGCAGCAGGTTGACGGGGGCCGTGCCGCCGAGCGCGTTGTGTCTGATGCGGTCGAGTTCCTCGGCCTCCAGCTCCAGGCGGCGGCCGAAGGCGACGACTCTGAGCCGGGCCGGTGAACCGTTCACCTCCAGGGCTCCACGGGCGGCCTTGCGCAGCACCCGGAGCATCCGGGAGGAGCCCTTGGCGCGGGCGTTGGCCGGCGTGTCGTACAGGGTCGCCTCGGCGCCGTCGACGAGGGAGCCGATGGCGCGGATGGCGACCTGGCCCTCCTCGCCGAGGGACGGGAGGACCCCTTCGGTGTACGCGACCAGCAGCGGGGTCGGGGAGACGATCAGGATGCCGCCCGCGTACCGGCGCCGGTCCTGGTAGAGCAGGTAGGCGGCGCGGTGCAGCGCCACGGCCGTCTTCCCCGTCCCCGGGCCGCCCTCGACGTAGGTGACGGAGGCGGCGGGGGCGCGGATGACCAGGTCCTGCTCGGACTGGATGGAGGCGACGATGTCCCGCATGGTGTGGGTGCGGGCCTGGCCGAGGGCGGCCATCAGCGCGCCGTCGCCGATGACGGGCAGGGTGCCGCCGTCGAGGAAGGCGGTCAGCTCCGGGCGCATCAGGTCGTCCTCGACCCCGAGGACCCGGCGGCCCTTGGAGCGGATCACCCGGCGTCGTACGACACGCCCGGGATCCACCGGAGTGGACCTGTAGAACGGCGCGGCGGCCGGGGCCCGCCAGTCGATGACCAGCGGAGCGTAGTCCTCGTCGAGGACGCCGATCCGGCCGATGTGCAGGGTCTCGGCGATGTCGGCGGTGTTGTCCGCGCGGACCGCGCCATCGGCGGGCTCCACGGCGGTGTAGGCGCCGTCCGGGCCCTTCTTGCCGTCCTTGCCGAGGAGCAGGTCGATGCGGCCGAAGAGGAAGTCCTCGAACTCGTTGTTGAGCCGGTTGAGGTGGATTCCCGCCCGGAACACCTGCGCGTCCCGCTCGGCGAGGGCACCGGGTGTGCCCACCTGACCGCGCTTGGCCGCGTCGTGCACGAGGAATTCCGCCTCGTGGATCTTCTCCTCGAGGCGCTGGTACACCCGGTCGAGGTGTTCCTGTTCGACGCTGATCTCACGGTCCCGAACGGAGTCCTGACTGGAGTCCTGTTCCGAGCCGTGAGGGCCGACCGCGGATTGTTGAGCCTGAGCGGCCACCGGGCCCCCTTCTGACGTGCTGGGCAGCCGTCAACCGTACGCGAAGGGGGCCCGCTGAAGCTACGCGCTGACCGAGACCAGCTTCTTTCCGTCGAACGTCATGACTTCGAAGTGGTCGATCTGGTTGGGGGTGAAGGCCGCGCCGCCGTGCACGTAGAGGGGCTCCTTGGCCTTCTCCGACTTGGCGTCCGTGATGCCGTATCCCCAGGTCGGGACGGACCAGGAGGTCACCGTCTCGCGCTCGCCGTTCTTGCCGACGGCGATCAGCGAGCACTTCTTCGGGCCGGCGACGTTCTTGAGCTGGAGGACCGCGTGGGTGCCCCAGTCCTTCTTCTCGACGGCGACGGTCGCGCTGACGTGGGTCGTCGGGTCCGTGGCCGACTTCTTGTCGGACATCGTCTGGAAGGCAGCCTGGGCGGGCCCCATGGCCATGTCCGTGCCGCTGCTGTCGCCGCTCGAGCCGCTCAGCGCCACGCCGGCCGCCGTGCCGCCGGCGATCAGCACGACCGAGGCCGCCAGACCGAACAGGCTGCGCCGGGTGCGGACCTTCCGCTTGTCGGCGACCTCCACGACCAGCTTCTCGACCATTCGGGGGCTGGGTTTGGCGGACAGCGACTCGCCGATGGACGGCGTGCTTCCGGAACCCGGCAGATCGGCCAGGGCCGCTAGCATGGGCTCCATTCCGGCCAGCTCGTCGAGCTGCTGGGCGCACCATTCACACCCGGCCAGATGGGCCTCGAAAGCGGTTGCCTCGGCGTCGTCGAGAATCCCGAGCGCGTACGCGCCCACGGTCTCGTGCTCATTGGGAACCGGAGATTCCTGCATAGCACCAGACATACCCGAACCACCTGTGCCGAATCCGCCGTGTCCCCCGTGCACACTCATCACGCCGTCACCCCCCGCTCCTCCAGTGCCAGCTTCATCGACCGCAGGGCGTAGAACACCCGTGAGCGCACGGTGCCGCTGGGTATACCCAGCGTTTCGGCCGCCTCGTTGACGGTACGCCCCTTGAAGTACGTCTCGACGAGCACCTCCCGGTGGGCCGGGGTCAGGTCGTCGAGCGCGTCAGACAGCGTCATCAGCCACAGCGCCTTGTCGATCTCGTCCTCCGCGGGGATGACCTCCAGCGGCGACGGATCGACCTCCTGCGGCCGGGCCTGCCGGCTGCGGTGACCGTCGATGACGATGCGGCGAGCGACCGTCACCAGCCAGGGGCGTACCGATCCGGTCGCTCGATTGAGCTGGCCGGCGTTCTTCCAGGCACGGATGAGTGTCTCTTGCACGACGTCCTCGGCGCGTTGCCGATCACCGGCGACCAGCCGAAGGACATACGCAAGGAGAGGTCCGGCGTGCTCTCGATACAGAGCACGCATCAGCTCCTCATCGGGCTCCGAGGGCTGGGACATGCGATGTCGGGCCCTCGATCCACGTTCATTGGCCACGGCCGCATCCTTGCGCACGCCCACCTCCGGTGTCCGGGGGTTCCCCCAGTCGGTCGCTCCCCCACCGGTACGGAAGTGACTCGCGGTGTGTTCAACAAGACCTCACATTTTTCTGCGAGGTGCCATGACGAGCGGGACATGACCGCACATTCCCACCGCGTGATCTTTACATTTCCGACACATCGTCGAACGCCCGAACGGTGCCCGTGGGTTGCCGCCGGCAAACTGAATGTTGTCGAAATCACTTCCGGGGAGCTTCGATGAAGATCTGACAGATGCCCTAAAAGGGGCGGGGGTTGGGGCGGGCGGGTCGAGCGAGCGCGGCCTTCCGGGCGGCACGGAGGGCCACTTCGCTCGGGCGAGAACCTCTGCCGGGGGGGTGGGCTTCGCGTCGGGCGGGAACTGTGCGGCCGGGGACCGGTCGGGCGTCGCACTCACGCAGGCAGGCAGGCAGGGCCCGCTCGCCGAGTCGGGCGGACGGGACTCACGTGGGCGAGGGCCGCTCGGTGCTCATGCTCGGGCAAGAGCCGCGCCGCCGCGACAGCGGGCCACCCGGCTCGCGAACGCCGCGGACCTCGCCGGAGCAGGCCGCCCGGTGTTCACGCTCGGGCAAGAGCCGCGCCGCCGCGACAGCGGGCCACCCGACTCGCGAACGCCGCGGACCTCGCCGGAGCAGGCCGCCCGGTGTTCATGCTCGGGTGAGGGCCGCGCGGCGGCGGTGGCGGGCCACTCGTTCGCGGTTGCCGCAGATCTCACTGGAGCACCAGCGGCGTCTGCGCCCGCGGGAGGTGTCCAGGTAGACGATGGGGCAGTTGTCGCCCTCGCACTCCCGGACGGCCGCCCGCGCCACGGGGTCGGTGAGCAGCTCCACGGCGTCCCGGGCGACGGCCGCGAGCAGCGCGGCGCACTCCGGCGGGCCGGCCAACTCCCGGACCAGGAACCCGTCCGCGCCGGGTACGGCACACGGGGCCGGGGGTGCGGCGGCGCGCACGAGGTCGTTGACGCCGGCGAGCGCGACGTCGTACGACCGGGGGCGGGGAGTGTTCCGGGCGCCGTTATAGCCACTTTTTCGGCTATTGCCACATTCGCTTATCAATTGACCTACATGTCCCCTTAGTTCGCGGAACGCGACCAGCCAGCCCGTGTCGGCGTGCGTCAGCGGGGTGCCCGGCGGGACGAGTCCGGAACCGGTGATCCAGGCCCGCAACGGTTCGAGCGCGTCGAGCCGTTCGCCGGGATGCGTGGTCGCCAGCAGATCCAGACAGATCCGCCCCGCGTCGAAGCGCAGCTCGTACGGGGCCGTCGCCGTACCCAGTGCCATGTGCCCGCCACCGCCTAGGACAGGGAACCGTGTCACCTCACAGTGCCCGCCCCGGCGGGCGGCCGGAACCCCTCGCACCCGTGTTCCGCGAGGTTCCCGTCCGACCCGGACCCGGCGGGGACGCCGGTGCGTGCGGCGCGGGCCGTCCCCGTCCGGTCCGGATACCCCGGCAGGCCTCGCCGCGGCGGCCCGCGACCGTGAGCCTTTGTCCTGCGAACGCACGGCGAGCCGCCCCAGGGGGGACCACGGGGGACGGCGGCTTCAGAGAGGACACGTTCATGAACAAGCGCATCCGGATCGTCGCGATGGCGACGGCCGTACTGCTGGGCGCCGGCGGCCTGGCCCTGGCACCCGCGGCCAGTGCCGCCGCGCCGTACCACGGCATCGACGGCGGCGGCGGCGTCACCGACGACTGGCAGGACGAGGAGAACCTCGGCGTCGACGACTACGCCACGAGCAACGCCACCGCCCTGTGGGAAACCGTCCTGTGGGCGGACGGCGCCCAGTGGCAGGACGACGACGGCGACTGGCACCCCTTCACCAGGAGCCGGATCGACGGCTCGTTCGGCCCCGAGACCGAGTCGGCCACCCAGTGGTGGCAGGAGCACTTCGGCCTTTCGGACAACGACGGCGTCGTCACCGACCAGACGTGGACGTTCGCCCAGCAGCGGCTCACCGGCCCCACCTCGTTCCAGACCGTCACCTACCACGGGACCGCGCACAACGCCCCGCTCAAGCGGATCAGCGGCAAGTACCGGGTGCGGATCAAGGGCACCGGCTCCTACAAGATCGCGTACTACGACAAGCTCGGCTGAGCACCCCGCGGGGCAGCGCCCACAGCAGCCCCGCGGTCAGCAGCACGATCACACCGAACGCGGCGAGGGCGGCCGTCCGCCACCGCCGCGTTTCCGGTTCCGCCTCCTGTACCGGTACAGGAGGCGGCTCCGGTATGGGAAGCGGTTCCGGTACCGGGAGGCCGTCCGCCGGTGGCTCCGACGCGCCCTGCGGCCACGCCTGTTCGGCCAGTTCCCACAGTGCCAGCAGCCGCGTCTGGTCCCCGCCGCCCAGCCGGCACAGCACCTGGGCCGCACTCCTCGGCGGCAGTCTGTCCCCGCTCAGATAGCGCTGCCACGACGACTTGCTGTACGCGGTACGCCGGGCCAGCTCGGCCAGGCTGAGCCCGGTACGGCCTTTCAGAACGCGCAGTTGCTCGACCAGGTGCCGGGCCTCTCCCGGCAGTGTGGCCGGCAACGGCTGCCAGCGTGTCATGTCCCGTTCCCCCCGTATGCCTCGGTCCGGCGTCAGCGTGCCGTCCGCCCGGCGGGATCCGGCAGAGCGCGCGACCTCGGACCGGGGCACACCCGGTCGCGCGTACGCGTCCGCGCGGGACGACCCGGCGCGGGCGGGGAGGAACGGACTCGAGTGGCGGCCCGGGAGCCGCCGGTTACGGCCGGTTGCCGGGAGACGGTCCCCAGAACGTCGTACGACGGTCAACCGGACCGCTCATCCCCGTGGCGAATCCGGCCCAGGCGACGGTGCGGCGGGGGATGCGGTAGTCCGTGACGGGCGGGCGGGCAGGCGGGCAGGCAGGCCGGGGCGGGGCCGGGGCGCGGTCCGGCGGCAGCTCACGCCGCGGCGGCTCACGCCGCGGCGGCTCACGCCGCGGCGGCTCACGCGTCCGCGTACTTGGCGTCCGCCGCCGGGTCCAGGGCCAGCCGGTAGCCCCGCTTGACCACCGTCTGGATCAGCTTCGGCGCCCCCAGGGCCGTGCGCAGGCGGGCCATCGCCGTCTCCACCGCGTGTTCGTCGCGCCCCGCGCCCGGCAGGGCCCGCAGCAGTTCGGCGCGGGCCACCACCCACCCCGGCCGCCGCGACAGCGCCCGCAGCAGGGACATCCCGGCCGGCGGTACCGGCTTCAGCGCGCCGTCGACGAGGACCGCGTGTCCCCGGATCTCCACCCGGTGACCGGCGATGGGCAACGCCCGTGCGCGCGAGGGGAGTTCCTGGCAGAGCAGCTGTACGAGGGGCCCGAGCCGGAAGCGTTCGGGCTGGATGGTGTCGACGCCCAGGGCCTGGAGCGGGAGCGCGGTGACCGGGCCGACGCAGGCCGGGACGACGTCGTGGTGGAGGGCGGCCAGCAGGTCGGCCTGGAGCCCCCGTTTCTCGGCGCGGGAGAGGAGGGAGGCCGCGGCGGGCGCGCTGGTGAAGGTGATCGCGTCGACCGAGCGGGTGACGACGGCGTCCAGGAGCCGGTCCACCGGACCGAGGTCCTCCGGCGGCATCCACCGGTACACCGGCACCGGCAGCACCTCCGCTCCCGCCGCCCGCAGCGACTCCACGAACCCCGGCAACGGCTCCCCGTGCAGCTGTACGGCGATCCGGCGGCCGTCGACGCCCTCCTCGAGGAGCCGGTCGAGCACCTCGGCCATGGACTCGGAGGTCGGCGACCACTGCTCGGTGAGCCCGGCGGCCCGGACCGCCCCCTTGACCTTGGGACCGCGGGCCAGCAGCTCGACATGGCGCAGCCGGTCCAGCAACTGCTCGCCGAAACCCCAGCCGTCCGCGGCCTCGATCCACCCCCGGAACCCGATCGCGGTGGTCGCCACGGCCACGTCCGGCGCCCGGTCGATGATCTCCTTCGTGGCGGCGAGGAGTTCCCCGTCGTCGGCGAGCGGCACGATACGCAGGGCGGGCGCGTGCAGCACGGCGGCGCCGCGCCGCTGGAGCAGCGCCCCGAGCTCGTCGGCCCGGCGCGCGGCCGTGACCCCCACGGTGAACCCCGCGAGAGGGCCTGGCCGGCCGGGATCCGGCCGCTGCTGTTCCTCGTCCATGGCTGCTCTCCTAGCTGACCCGCATGACGAACGAGCCTGTCAACGGCGCGTGACAGGCTCGGTTCGGGTTGATGTCACCAGTGTTACGTCACACCTCGGCGTAGCTGAACTGCGCCTTTGCCTCGGTGGCGGCTGTGGGATGCCCCTGCGCGGCGGGCCGCCGAAGGTATACGGCCCAGGTGACGGCGAAGCAGAGGCCGTAGAAGACCAGGAAGGCGACGAAGGCGCCGGTGCCGGAGCCGTAGGAGAGGTAGGACTGCCGGAAGGCGAGGTTGATACCGACGCCGCCGAGCGCGCCGACCGCCCCGATGAGTCCCATGGAGGCCCCGGACAGCCGCCGCCCGTAGGCCACGGCCTCCTCACCGGCGAGCCCCTTGGCGAGGGCCTTGGTCTGGAAGATGCCGGGGATCATCTTGTACGTCGACCCGTTACCGAGGCCGCTGAGCGCGAACAGCACGACGAAGAACGTGACGAACAGCGGCAGTGACTTCGCCATGCTGGCGACGACGAGGAGGGCGGTGGCTGCGGCCATGCCGACGTAGTTCCAGAGCGTGATCCGCGCCCCGCCGTACTTGTCGGCGAGCCATCCGCCGACGGGCCGGATGAGGGAGCCGAGCAGCGGACCGATGAAGGTGAGGTACGCGGCCTGGAGCGGCGTACGGCCGAACTGGACCTGGAGCACCTGCCCGAAGGCGAACGCGTACCCGATGAAGGACCCGAACGTCCCGACGTAGAGGAAGGACATGATCCAGGTGTGGGCGTCCTTCGCGGCGTCGATCGCGGCGCCGGTGTCGTTCTTCACGGTGGCGAGGTTGTCCATGAAGACCGCGGCGAGGACGGCGGCCAGGAGGATCAGCGGGATGTAGATGCCGAGCAGCACGCGCGGCCCGCCGCTGGCCCCGATGATCGCGAGCGCGACCAGCTGGATGACGGGCACACCGATGTTGCCGCCGCCCGCGTTGAGCCCGAGTGCCCACCCCTTCTTCTTCAACGGGAAGAAGGCGTTGATGTTGGTCATGGAGGAGGCGAAGTTCCCACCGCCGATGCCGGCCAGCAGGCCGACGAGGAGGAAGGTGTTGAACGACGTCCCCGGCTTCATCACCGCGAAGGCGGCGACGGTCGGGATGAGCAGCAGCCCGGCGGAGATGATCGTCCAGTTCCGGCCGCCGAAGAGCGCCACGGCGAAGGTGTACGGCACCCGGACGACGGCGCCGACCAGGGTGACCATGGAGGTCAGCAGGAACTTGTCGGCCGGGGTCAGGCCGTACTCGGGGCCCATGAACAGCACCAGCACGGACCACATGGTCCAGATCGAGAACCCGATGTGCTCGGACAGGACCGAGAAGATCAGGTTCCGCCGTGCGACCTTCTCGCCGGTCGCGTTCCAGAACGCCTCGTCCTCCGGATCCCACTCCTGGATCCAGCGACTGCGTGAGATAGGGGCTGGGGCTGTCATGACGCCTCCACGGTGCTCCGCGTGCTCGGTCTTCCGACTCCGGATGAGTGACTGAGCCCGAAGGTAGGGAGACGGAGTTTCCGCACTGTGGCCACGGGTGACCGGAAGGGAACGTTGCTCTCACCCGGGCGGGAGGCCGGGTGAGAGGTCGGGTGAGAGGTCGGGGCGGAGGCGCCCGGGAGGAGGTCTCAGCGGGAGGAGGGGGAGGGAGGCTGCTGGGGCGGGGTGTAGGGCCCGTAGGGGCCGGGGGGCTGCTGCGGGGGCGGGGCGTAGGGGCCGGGGGCGGGCGGGGCGGGCGGCTGCTGGCCGTAGCCGGTGGGGGCGGGTTGGGCGCCGTGCGGGGGCTGGGCGCCGTACGGGGGCTGGGCGCCGTACGGGGGCTGGGCGCCGTACGGGGGCTGGGCGCCGTACGGGGGCTGGGCGCCGTGCGGGGGCTGGGCGCCGTACGGGCCGTAGGGACCGGGCTGCTGCGGCCATGGCTGCTGGTACTGGGGTTGCTGCCACGGTTGCTGGGGCTGCTGCACCGGGGTCGGCTGCATCGCCATCGGCATCGCCATCGGCATCGCCATCGGCATCGCCATCGGCATCGGCGTGCCCGGCGGCAGATACCGCACCCGACCGCTCTCCTCCGTCACCGGCATGAACCCGGCGGCCTGAAGTCGCTGGGCGAACTTGGCGTTGCGGCCGCGGGTGACGAAGATCCCGAGCCCCATGACGGCCATGAGGATGACCCATACGACACCGGAGACGAAGAAGGCCCCCGCACTCCCGCCGGCCCGCGCCGCGGCCAGCACCAGCCCGAGGGTGATACCGCCGGCCGCGAACAGCATCCGCTTCTCGGCGTTCTTGCCGGTGAGGTCGAACTGGATGCGGGCCTTGAGGAGTTCGACGGCGTCGGGAACGAGGGGCGGCAGGGAGACCCCGTCGGCGGCGTTCGGGTACTGCGCCCAGTTCTGCGCGGCGCGGGCCCGGCCCTGCGGGCTGTGGTCGGGCACGATCAGCATCTTGAGGACGTTGTTGCGGGAGCCGGTGTAGCGGGCGTCGGCGTACTCGTACCCGAACTGCTGGGCGATGAAGGCCAGTCGGGCGAGCTTCTTCACGGAGGACCAGGCGTTGGTGAGCTCCACGGGCTCGCCCCCGGCCATCAACCGGAACATCTTCCGCACTTGCCGCGTGCTCACAGCATCCACTCCCCGTCGGCTGAGCCACTTGTTTCACTTCCGCAACCGGGAAAGTTTTCCATGCGGCAGGCCACGAGGGGACGGCTACCGAGCGGATTGACCGGAGCTTGACCTGTCCACCTCGAACCACAGCAGCTTCCCGGCGCCACGGTCCAGCGGGCCGCCGTCCCCGATGGGCCAGCCGCCCCACGAGTCGGCGTACTCCTGCACGAGATGCAGCCCGCGCCCCTCTTCCTTATCCGCCGGGGCGAGCGGGACACGGTCCCAGGGCGGTGCACCGAAGGGGGCCGGGACGCGCGGATGACTGTCCCAGACACCGACCCGCAACCGACCGCCGGGCAGGGCGGTCAGCCGGAGGGAGGCGGGGCCGTTGGTGTGCCGGTAGGCGTTGGTGACCACTTCGCAGGCTACTTGCGAAAGTGCGCTCTGAAGAATCCCAGTCGGCGCAGATCAGAAGGAGTGTGTCGGGTTACCGCCTCTCCCGGCTACCGGGCTGCGGGCATGTTGCCGCCGCGCCAGTCGTTCACGCGCTTACGGATGCTGGGAACCATCGGAAGCGCGTCGACCTCTTCGGGCCGGAACCAGCGAACATCCGTGGATTCCTCGGACACCGCCAGTTGCCCGGCCACGGGCCGCGCCAGGAAGCAGATGGAGAACTCCTGCCGCACCTCACCGTCGTCGTAGGCGAAGACATGACGGGGGTTGGTGTACGTGCCGACAATGCCGGTGATCTCTACGTCGTAGCCGGTCTCTTCGCGGGTCTCGCGGACGGCGCAGTCAGGTAGCGACTCTCCGATGTTCATGGCGCCGCCGGGCAGAGCCCACATGCCGTTGTCACGGCGACGCTGGAGGAGGATGCGCCCGGAGTCGTCGACAACAACCGCGGAGGCGGCGGGAACCAGGCTGTTCGCGGCCGGGGCGTTGGGGTCGTCCTCGTAGTCGCGCCTAGCCATTGGCTTCCCTGTCCCATACCGAAGTGCCTCGGTTCCACAGTTCGTCAACGTGCGACGCGAAGCGGTCAAACATGCCGTCGTCCTGGTGACGACGCAGATGCAGCGTTGGGGCATCGTGTCCGACCCGGTGCGTCAGCAGGGGCGTGACGATCATGTCGTCATCGAAGCGGAAGACGGACAGGTGGGCGTGTCCGTCGCTGTACCTCGCATCGATGCCCGGCTGACTTCTGATCTTCTCCAGCTCGGCGAGCGTCACGCGGATGCGGGTGGAAAGTGTGAGCGCAACGTCTTCGTCCTGCTCACGCGACCGCGTGAGATCGCTGTCGGGGTCACCGAGCAGGAACCGAACTCGGCACCCCTGTGCGGCCTTCCGCCGGAGTGCGGTGCCGAACCGGGCCTGTTCAAGCCATAGGAAGTAATTGGTGTACCCCGCGAAGGTCAGCTCTCGTTCGGCCTTGGTGATCAGAGACCGCCACAGGGAGGCCGGGCAACCGGACCGGTAGGGATAGACGGATACGACCTCACGGTCCGGGCCGACCTTGATCGCCTTCTTCGCGGCTGCTGGCCACAACACTGCCTCGTCCTCTCCGACCGCTTCACAGACGGCCCACCGGTGACGGGCACGGGGAACCCTCCCGGTCTCGGTGATCCATCGGCCGACGGTCTTGATATCGACGTCGCACTTCTCCGCCAACTGACGGTCTGTCATGCGGGCTTGGAGCATCGCACGGCGCAGAGCCTCATTCACTGGTACCCCCAGGGACGTTAGGCACGCTTCACACGGTAGACGTGCTCCGTGCCTAACGGTCGCGGAACGCAGTAGGAACGCACCGACAGGGGCGGAAGTGTGGTGATGGACAAGACCCCCGCGACCGCGCGAACGGCCCGGGGGCATGGACAGCCTGAAAGAGCAGGTCGACATGGGCCAAGGTATCGCCCGCTTCGCCGAGTCGCCGTCGCGGCTCCGCTCCCATCGTCCGAGGTGCCACCAGTCCGCGCACCTGATCCACAGTGTGGAGGCGTCGGCGTGACCGGACACATCAACGTAGTGCGGCTCTTGCCGTGGGCGGGTCCGGAAGGCAAGCCGTGCTATCTCGCCGGGGACGGCTCCGGCGGCTACCTCTCGCGCCTCGCGGACAACATGGAGGCGAGGCAACTCGGCCTGGCCGCCGACCTCGTCAAGGAAGCTACGAGAATCCTTGACGAGCGCAAGTGGACTCCGGGCGAACTCCACTTGCTGGCCGTTCAGCTGACCGAGGCTCTCACTGACGTGCATCGCGTCGCGGAGAGCCGAGGTGCACGCCTGGCCGATCCCGCATGGGATGACCCCTACGTGACCGACGACAAGGACGAAGACGACCCCGCACGACCCGTCGAGGCGTCCGCATGAGCCGCGTCGTTCTGCGCTTCGTGCCCCACACGATCCGGCATGTACCGGAGGGCGGAGTCACCTTCGAAGCCATCTGCGTGGCGCCCGGGTGCGACGAGACATCCGGCCCCCAGGAGGAACAGAAAACGGCTCAGGACTGGTGCCTGCGTCATACCGGCCGCACGGGCCATGACCTCTTCCGCCGCGTCGTGACCGACCACGCCCGCGTCACCCGGGACGAATGACCTCGGCCCGCTGCGCGCCGGCGAGTAACAACGCTCAGCGTGTCGGCTGCCCCGCCTGTGCGCCCTCCCCCGTGGCGCAACGGGCGGGGCTCTCCTTTTTCCGAGGTACTGGTCCTGACTGGGGGCCCGACTTCGGCCGCACAACGCGAAACGGTCCGCCGCCCCCAGGGCTTCGGCGTTCTCGCGTGGGATCCGGTTCGTGGCGGTCTGTCAGTTCAGTGGCGACCCGGAACGTGGCAGGCGCGGGCTTCCAAGATCATGGAGTTCTCTACGCCCCGTGATCCGACTGGAAGACCGTGCCTGCCGACGCATCATCGCTGGGCCCGCCTGCCTTTGACCGGCTCCGTGAGCATCCCGAGGTCGTATCCGACGAGGTCCCGCACCTGCTGGAGCGGCTGGCCGAGGTGCCCGACCCGCGAGACCCACGCGGCGTAGGCACGCTCTGATTGCCGTCCTCGGCCGGGGCCCACGTCAACTTCCGCTACGAACAGGGCTCCTCACGCTGTTGGCCTGTCTCGACCAGCGGTACCAGCGCTCCTTGCGGCCTGCGCCATCCGCGGACCGGACGACGAAGCCAAGGTCAGATAGAGTCGATCTCCCAGGCGACCACGCCGTTCGATCCATGGCTGGCGTCGACGTCAATATGGATCTGCTTGCCTGCGGAGATCCGCTGCCGGACCACCGACTGATCACAAGGCACCTTGGCCGGTGTGCCAGTACCCGTCGGTTTGAAACTCAGCTGCGCTGCGCCGTGGCCGACGCAGACCAATTTGAGCTCGTAGGTCTTGCCCGCATGCAGGCTGGGTTCGGTGTGGATGCCGTCCGTCAGACGTTCCGCCCCGGACTCGACCATCCGCCCCGTTTGAGCGGCGGCGAGGGCGGTCTGGGCCTGCTCGATCAGGCGTTTGTCTGAGGACCCGTCTGCCGCCCGGGAGGAACTGGGAGAGCGCGTCGTGGGCTCCTTGGCCGCCTTCCCGTCACCGGCCTCAGACGTGCACGAGGCGAGGAGGAACACCGACGCCGCCACGGTGCATCCAGCGATCCATCGCCTTGCGGTCGCATGCGTCATGACGATGTCTCCCAGTATTTCCAGCCGGTCTCGGTCGTGGGCAGCGTAGCGTTTCCGTGAGCGAGTTCGACGCGGGTGTCACAGCTCCTGCCGCCAGACCGATACTTCTTCCAGGTTATCTTGTAACCCCATGAACCATACTGCAGGTGACCGTACTTATTCCTGGGAATTTCGTGGCTGTATTCATGGCCCGTCGTAATGGTCACACTGCCTGCCACCTTGACACTGATGGTGGTTTTAGCCTTCGCGAGAATTGCCCCCGCTGACCACTCTCCACTGCCCGAGATCTCTAGAGAGATGGTTCCACCCTTGGTGACGGAAACCTTCATGGTGCCGCCCGGGCCGTCCTTGTATTTAGTGCCGTTCCACCACGAGGGAACATGGTATGCCTTCTTCGACGTGATGCTGTACCACGTGGACGGGTGCTCACACGCTTGCGGTCCAATCTCGGAGAGCGGCTGGTCCGCGTCGTCCTCCCATCCCTGTCTGTCGTTGATGTCCGTTGTCTCAGCAGCGGATACCGAGTCGTCATTATCGCTGGGCACATCATCGGCTGCAGCCGTACCCACGGCGGATAGACCGAGAAGTAGAGCCGTTGCAGCGCCGGTCAGCACGCGCCTTGAACCCATGCCCATGGCACACCCTTTCAGTGGACCGCCCCCGTGGCGATCAAGCACTCAGACACTAAGCTCACGTCATGCACGCAACAACCAATACGCCGCCGTTCTGAGGATTAATTGAGCCTTTCACGGGCAGCGACTGGAAATAGCCGCACGCATTGGCCGGATCACCTCGGGTTGAAGTGGAGATCGCCAACATGCCCCCCAAGGGCTTGGGCGTAGTCGCATGACGTCTGGTTCCTGATCGCCCGAGGCCGAGGAGTGCGAGGGGCGGCGAGAGTCGCGGACGTTGCGGCGGAGGCCAGCAGCGATGTTCTTCACTCCGGCCGCGCGGAGGGCTCCGATGGCGAGGTTGCGCAAGGTGGCCATCGCGCGGGGCGCGCTGCCGGTCCGCAGATGGGAGGCGTCCTCAGCAAAGGTGGTGTCGCGGCCATGGTGCAGGGCCTCGATGTTCCCGTGGTCGCGGACGAGTTCGGCAAGCTGGGCCGCGACGGCCTGCCCGGCGGTCAGGCTGGTGACGGCGTAGACCGTCTTGACGGTGGTCTTGCCGGTCTTGTGATCGGTGCGTCGGCGCTTGACCTGGACGGCTTGGCGGGCTCCGGGAAGAGGAGGCTGTTCACGGTGGCGAGCTTGATCTGGCGGATCTCCGAGCGGCCGTGGTCGATTCCCCGGGTGCGTCCCTGCGGGATATATCTCCAGGGAAGGGACTTGAGCTATCGGCGCACCTTCTTCTGGTTGCCCTTGACGATCACGATGTAGTGGGCGCCCCGGCCGAGGAGGTATTCGGCGTGCTCGCGCTGGGTGTGCATGGCGTCGCTGGTGACGACGGTTCCTGCGAGGTCAGCGATGGTGTCCAGCAGTAGCTGGAAGCAGGTGATCTCGTTCGTCTTCTCGCCGACGTCCAGCTGGGCCAGGACCAGGCCGGTGGCGTGCTCCAGTGCGGCGAGCAGGTGGATCTTGCGGCCCTTCGCTTTGGCCGCGCCGCGCAGGCTTTTGCCGTCCACTGCGAGGCCGCGTAGCCCGGTCACCTTCGGTCGGCCGTCGGCGACGGCGTCCGGCATTCCTCAGCCTTCCTTGGTCTCAGCAAGCTCGAGCGACTCGGCCAACGTCTGCGCCACCGCATAGGTGACCGTTTCCATCATCGTCTTCTTCTTGAAGAGCGAACCGGTCTCGACCGAGAGGAGTTCCTGGACGCGTACACCGGGGCCGGCCGGAAGGTTCACCTCTGTCACGCTGCGGCGCTCGGGGGACGTGGGCAGCACGGCTTCCAGGAGATCCGGGAGACACTTCGTGGACCGGTATCCGTCCCCGTCGTAGTCGTGGACCTCGTAGACGGCGGTCAATGCCTTGGCGGCGTCGATCACATAGGCATAGGCGAAGGTGGGGTCGCCGAGATGAGCCGTGGCCGCCACCCGAGCCAGTACCGAGGCCAGTTCGCGGATTTCGCCCCGGGGAGCATCTGTGCCCAGGTATTCCCGGGCAGCTTGCTTGGCCCACTCCCCGAACTCCGCGTTCTCTCCCACTCGCGCGGCCCGCCTTCTCCCCCGCCCGGTTGCGGGCGTCCTTGGCAGCGTGCACCCGTTTGACGGCGTCCTTGATCCGACCATCGACCTCGTCCCGCTTCGTGGTCAGGTCGTGCTTCTGCTGCTCGTAGTCGCCCGCGGACTTGTCCAGGGCGTCGAGCGACTTGTCGAGGCGGTCCCGCTCCTCGCGGTCGCGCTCGGCGTCGTTGCGGGCCTTGTCCGCCGCCTGCTGGGAGGAGGCCAGGACGGAGGCGTACTTCTCGTCCGGCCGGTCGGTCTGCTCACCCAGGAGGTCGGCAGCCGTCTCGAAACGGTCCAGGACCTTCTTCAGCCGTCCGACGGTTCCCTCGGCCGTCTTGCGGAACTCGTTCGCGGCATCACTCTGCCAGCCGTCCACACCGCACAGGGCCTCGATGTTGCCCGTCTGCCTTCTGATGGCATCGGCCACGGAGCGGAATCGCCGGCCCAGCTTCGCCACGGCATCGGGGTCCCCGGACACCGGGTCGGAGTCCAGCTCGACCGGTGACCAGTCCTTCGGTCGGGACATCATCCCCCTTGCCGCTAGGGCTGCTTCTCCTGCTTGCGGACCGCATTGGCGAGGTCGGTGTCTATCTGCTCGTAGGCCTGGGCCGCGGCCTTCGTGATTCCCGCGAGCTTGGACAACTCCCCTTCGAGCTTTCCCCGCTTGTAGTCCCAGTTGTCGGCGAAGTCGTCGAGCCGGTCCGTGAGTTCCTCATGGCCGACGACTTCGCGGCCCCAGCCGTACTTGTCCTTGTCGTCGAGCCCCTGCAACTCCTCGACGATCTTCTCGATGCCCGTGGCAACGCTCTTGAGCACGTCGAGATCGTCGATCCTGGTCCTGTCACCCACGGCGCCCCCTACGGCCGGAGGGCTCCGGCCGGCCATTGCTCACCTGTTGACGGACTGGATCTCCTGCACGATGACATCCTGAGTGGCCCCGAAGGTGCCGTCAGGCAGGTTTCCGCCTGGCGTGCCGGTACCCGTCCAGTGGATCTTCCAGGTGATCGTGGCCTTGAGCGGGTACGAACCCGTGCCAGAGGAGTGCAGGTACTTCACCCCACAGGGTGGCGTCTCGTCGGCCTTCCCCTTGGCGTAGGCCTCACCGATGCTGCCGTTCTTGAACTCGCAGACGCCCGAGGCTGGGTACGTCACGGCGTCCGACGTACCGGGGTCGATCTTGAGGGAGTACGGGGTGGCGGTGGTCGTGGCGCTGATGCCCAGCACGGGAACCGACGCGGTGACGGAGACCGGCTTGAACTCGGCACCGTCCAGCCAGGCCCAGGTGGGAAGGTTGACCTTCGTCTTGTCCGCCGGGGCCAGGGTCACCTTCGTACTGGGGACGCGGATCTCCTTGTACGCGAGTTCCGCCAGAATCTCCGGCGTTACTGCGTTCTCGATGTCGGCAGGCGGGGCATCGCCCTTGTCCACCCAGAAAATGGGCTTGTCGCACTTGTCCCAGCCTGGCGGGAAGCTCTTGTCGACGTACGAGTCCCACCAGTAACCCTTGTCGGCCTTCTCCTTGTTGAAGTCCTTGTAGGGTTGCCCGTTGACATACCTATCGCGCTGCCCGGCATCCCATTCGTAGCCTGTCGAGCCCGCCTCCCAGATCGGCTCCAAGTACGCCTGGAGTTGGGCAGGGGTGTATTTCGGGGCGTACCAGCAGGCAGGAGGAGTCCAGGACGTAGTAGAAGTGACCGACCCCACCGATGCACCCGAGCCGTTGTCAGAGAGGTCGAAAACGACGCCTGACGCGCTGGCCGATATCGTGCCGTCCGGACTGCTGTTCCCTTTCGGCCCGGGCTCAGAGTTCTGAGAATTGCCGTCAAGCGTGTCATCGGCATACGCCATGCCTGGACCGGACAGAAGAGACAGACACGTCCCCAGAGTGACCAGCAGGGGAAATGCGTGCGATTTGCGCATCAAGGCTGGCACTCGGCACTCCCAATCTGCGAAATGATCTTCTCGACCACCCAGACACCTTTTGCGTTCTTCTTCAATGACGTGTGATAACTGACGTAGCTCTTCGCAGTTACCTTGGTCTTCTTGATCTCATTGGTCTTGAGGTACTTCACGAACGCCTTGCCTTGATCTTCGCAATAACTCAGCGAAGCCGTCCCGTCTTTAGACACAGCCACATCAGGAGAGTAGAAGCGGTAGGCGCCCGTAATGCTGGCCTTGTGGTCCACATAATTCTGGATGAACTTCTGCGTGCCCGCAGCAGCTTCACCCTCATAATAGTAGAGATACGCCTTGTCGAGGGCATCCTGATGAACGATCGCAAGGTCCACCGCTTTGATGGACTGCTCACTGTCGGCGAGCACTTCATCCTTATCGGCATTGCCGGTCTGCGGCCAGTCGAACTGGTACGACAGGTCGGAAGGTGTGTCGAGCTTCGGGCGCCCGTCAGCCGAAGCCGACGCACTCGGCGGAGCCGAAGTCGAAGCCGAAGCCCCCGTGTCCGCGCCCGCGATCTTGCCGTTCGAGTCGGACTTGCCTCCGTCGCCTCCGCCGCAGCCGGCGAGCAGGAGCGCGGCCGTCACACCGGCGGTGGCTGTCGTGAGCAGGCGGGAACGGCGGGTCACGGTGGGCTCCTGGTGGGGCGGTTGGGGTCTGCGAAGCAGCGAATACGGTATCGGGGTCCATCCGGAACGCACCAGAGCGATTTACTGCGCCCCGGTCGTACGAAACCCGCATAGCAGATCATAGACGGGCAACTCAACGCCCTCACGGCAGGTTTGGTGCCGTCCCGTGACATCGCGACGCCCCTCAGTTGCCCCACGCAAAGGACTGTTGACCGGGCCAGGCAGCCCGGAGGCGGTGTCGGCTCCCGCGTGCCGATCACGGACCACCCTTCGCCTCGAACCGACCTGGCCTGTAACTTCACGTGTGCACAGGTTTGTTGATGGGGCGCACGCGACGGGGGTTGCGGCACATGGCGGGATATCGGCCGGCGGACTGGCATCCACTCGACCTCGACAGGGACCCGACCCCGGGCGATCCGCAGCGCGTCCGCTCGCTCGCGAAGCAGCTGCACGACTTCGCCGACGACGTCTCCGACGCCCTGCGCCTGGTCAAGGGCATGGCCGGCGAGGACACGCTGCTGGAATGGGCGGGCAAGTCCGCGGACGTGTTCAAGGAGCAGTTCAAGGACGTCCCGAAGAACCTGAAGAAGCTGAAGAAGTCCTACGAGACGTGCGGCGACGCGCTCGCGGACTACTGGCCCAAACTGGAGCGGGCCCAGGCCCTGGCCGACAAGGCCCTCGCCAAGGCGAAAGAAGCACAATCCGACCTCAGCTCCGCCAAGTCCCGGCTTTCTTCCGCTGATTCCTGGGTGACCCGCGCCGGCAAGGAAGCCGACAAGTACAAGGACGACCCCACCGGCAGCAAGTCCAGCGCGGACAAGCCGGACGAGGCGAAGGTGCGGGCCGCCACCCGGGATGTGCAGAGCGCCAAGTCCGCGCACACCCAGGCGCAGTCGGATGTCACCACCGCGCAGAACGCCCTTGATGCCGCGAAGAAGATGGCCGAGGACGCGCGGAAGATGCGGGACGACGCGGCGGGTGAGGCGAAGCGGAAGATCGACGAGGCGTCGGACGCCGGTATTCCGAACCGGCACTGGTGGCAGGACGTCGGGCACTGGTTCGAGGACAACTGGGACACCATCGTCACGGTCTGCAAGGTCGTCGTGACGGTCGTCGGGATCATCGCGATGATCATCGGCGGGCCCATACTCGGCGCGATCGTGCTGGTCGCAGCCCTCGTCGTGCTCGCGGACACGCTCTACAAATACTCCAAAGGCCAAGCCTCCCTCTGGGATGTCGCGTTCGCCGCGCTGGACTGCATACCCGGCGGCAAGGGCATCACCAGCCTCGGCAAGCTCGCCAAGGGAATGAAGACGCTCGGCAAGGGCGGCCTCAAAGTCATAGCGAAGAGCCTGGCCGAGAAGGGGTTGCGCAAGGAGGCCGACGACGTCCTCGCCAAGAGCAAGCCCGGCAAGGGCCGCTGCCTGAACGGCGACCCCATCGACATGGTGTCCGGCGAGATGTTCATGTCCGAGACCGATGTCGAGCTGCCCGGGCTGCTTCCGCTGGTCCTGCGGCGTACCCACCTGTCGACGTACGCGTCAGGTCGGTCCTTCGGTCCGTCCTGGGCCTCCACACTGGACGAACGCCTGGAGCTGGACGAGCAGGGAGCCGCCTTCGCCACCGAAGACGGCATGATCCTTCTCTACCCGGTGCCCGAGTCCGGCACATCGGTGCTGCCGGTGGAGGGTCCGCGCTGGCCGCTGGACATGGACGGCGAGCCCGGCGCACCTCTGCGCATCACCGATCCGGTCAGCGGCGTCACACGCCATTTCGCTGCTCGGCAACGGCCGGCGGCAGCCGCCGAGCCGTTCACCCTGCACCTCGTCGCGCTCACGGACCGCAACGGGTTCCGGGTCGACTTCGACCGTGCTGCCGACGGCACACCGGTCGCCGTCCGCGACTCGGGCGGCCGTCACGTCGATGTGGACACCGAGGGCGAGCGCGTCACCGGTCTGCGTCTGCGCAGTCCGGAGGACGGTCCCCGAGGTGTCCTCCTGAGGCGCTTCGGCTACAGCCCCGACGGCGACCTCGCCGAGGTGTACAACTCCAGCGGTCTGCCGCTGAAGCTCGCCTACGACGGTCGTGCGCGCATCACGTCGTGGACCGACCGCAACGGTTCCTGGTACCGCTTCGCCTACGACGACCAGGACCGCTGTGTGCACGGCGAGGGCGCCGACGGACGTCTCTCCTGCTCCCTCGCCTACGACACCGAGGGCAGAGAGACCCGCTACACCGACGCGCTCGGCAACACCACGACGTACCGGCACAACGAGCTGTACCAGCTCGTCGCGGTGTCCGACCCGCTCGGTCACACCACGTACTCCGAGTGGGACCGCCACGACCGACTGCTCTCCCGGACGGACGCCCTGGGCCGCACGAGTCGTTTCGCCTATGACGAGCTGGGTGTGCCGGTCGCCGTCACCAGGCCCGACGGCAGTCGGGAAGCCGCTGAGAACAACACGTTCGGACAGCCCGTCTCGGTCACCCAGGCCGACGGCCACGTCTGGCACATGGAGTACGACACCGGCGGGAACCTGATCGCCGAAACGGATCCCACCGGGGCCCGTGTCACCTACCGGTACCGGGAGAACGGCGCGCTCGCCGCCGTCACCGACGCCCTCGGCCGAACCGCCCTCCTGGAGACCGACGCGGCGGGCCTGACCGTCGCGTCCACCGATGCCGAGGGCTCGACCACACGATATGTGCGGGACGCGTTCGGCAGGGTCGTCGCCCAGACCGACCCGGACGGGTCGGTCACCCGGATGAGCTGGACGCCGGAAGGCCGGCCGACCCGGCTCGTGCGGCCGGACGGCACCACGGAACTGCGGGTGTACGACGGGGAGGGCAACCTCGTCGAGCACACGGATCCCCAGGGCCGGGTGACCCGCTTCGAGTACGGCGGGTTCGACCTCCTGGCGGCCCGTACCGACCCCGACGGCTCGCGCCTGGAGTTCGTCCACGACGGCGAACTGCGCGTCACCTCGGTGATCAACCAGCAGGGCGCCGCGTGGAGTTACTTCTACGACCAGGCGGGCCGGCTGGTCCGGGAGCGGGACTTCGGCGGACGCGAACAGAGCTACCGGTTCGACGCGGCCGGCCGCCTCGTCGGTCAGACCAATGGCGCGGGCGAGCCGGTCGAGTACATCCGTGACCACTCCGGCAAGGTCACGGAGCAGCGGACGCCAGAGGGCGTCACCACGTACGCGTACGACGCCATCGGCCAGGTACGCCGTGTGGTCAGCGGGCGTATGGAACTCACGTACGAGCGGGACGCCCGCGGCAGGGTCCTCGCCGAGACGTGCAACGGGGCGACGGTGCGCTCGGAGTACGACCTGCTGGGCAGACGCGTCCGCCGTGTGACGCCGTCGAACGCCGAGAGCGTGTGGGAGTACGACGGACGCGACCGGCCGGTGTCGCTCCGGACGGCGGGCCGGACCGTCACGTTCGGGTACGACTCGGCGGGCAGGGAGATCGAACGCCGCGCGGGCGACGTCCTCCTGAGGCAGACCTGGGACCCGGCCGGCAGACTGAGTTCGCAGACCGCCACCGTCGGGACGAACGCCGATCCGAGGGGGACGGGCGGAGCGCGGCGCGTTCAGGACCGTTCGTACCACTACCGGCCGGACGGGACGATCGCCGCGATCGGCGATCTCCTCAACGGCGACCGCCGCGTCGACCACGACGCTTCGGGGCGCGTCACCGGCGTACGTGCGGCGACGTGGTCCGAACGCTACGCGTACGACGCGGCCGGAAACCTGAACGACGGTGAGTGGTCGAACGACCTCCCGGCCGGTCCCGTCCAGGGTGCGACGGGACCGACCGTCCGCAGGGCCGGGGACATCGCCTACGAGTACGACGCCCAGGGCCGGGTGGTGGTCAGGCGGAGGAAGCGCCTGTCGCGCAAGCCGGACGTGTGGCGGTACCGCTGGGACAGCCAGGACCGCCTGATCGGGGTGACCACTCCGGACGGCACCGAGTGGGCCTATGAGTACGACCCCTTCGGCCGTCGCGTCGCGAAGCGGCGGTTCGCCTCCGACGGCGTGACCGTGGTGGAGGAGGTGACCTTTGCCTGGGACGGATTCGTGCCGGCGGAGCAGGTCGCCAGAACGGGTGACGACGCGCCCGTATGCACGGTGTGGGACTGGGAGCGGGACCGTTTCAGCCCGGTCACCCAGGTGGACAGGGTGCGGGCCGGGGAACGATCCCAGGAGTGGGTGGACGACCGCTTCTACTCCATCGTTACCGACGTGGTCGGCACCCCCACCGAACTGTTCGACGAAGCAGGGGAGTTGGCCTGGCGGGCGCGGGCCACGGTATGGGGCGTCCCGCTCGACGACCGGGGGACCGGCGGCGCGGACTGTCCGCTGCGCTTCCCGGGCCAGTACCACGATCCCGAATCGGCGCTCAACTACAACTACCACCGCCACTACGACCCCGAGACCGGCCAGTACGCCTCCGTCGACCCGTTGGGGCTGGCGCCCGGGCCGAACCCGCGTGCCTACGTGGCCGATCCCTTCACGGCCGTGGACCCCTTCGGACTGGCGCCCTCGTGCGAGGACGCGGCGCGGGACGCCGCCCGGCGGCGCGCCGACCAGGAGCAGCAGCGTCCGGGAGCCAGCAAGAAGACCAGGCCGACGAGCACGGCCGGGCTGTCGGTGCCGGGGCACGACCAGGTGTTCCACGGTGCGAGCCTCAAGGGCGGCGGCAGCCACAGTCTCCATCCCGACGTACAGGCCGCATACGATCGGGTCCCGCAGGCCATCAAGGACAGCGTCGGCGGAGCGCACTCGAAGTGCGGCGAGGCCGAGGCGCTGTCGGACGCCATGAAGGCGGGGGTGGATCCCCGGGGCGGGGTGAGCGCGGCCGTGAACGTTCGCGCGCCGGGCAACCCCATGCACAACACTCCGAAGCCGCCCTGCGCGTCCTGTCAGCATGTTCTGGATCAACTGGGTGTGAGAGCGGTGGTGTGAGTGGAGAACGACCTGACCTGGTCCCCTGAGACCGACGGTGTGCTTCGCCGGGCGGGCTGGCGGCCGGATCGTGCGGTGCCGACGGACACCTGGGAGTGGATCCTGCGGGAGCGTGGCTCCTTCGTGCCCCACGAGGCCGCCCGACGCTTCCTCCGCGCCTTCGGCGGGCTGGTGACGTACGGATGGCCGACCGACTCGGTCACAACCCGGTCGGCCATCCGGTTCGACCCCCTCCAGGCCGAGTGGGAGAACGAGACGTACGCCTGGATGAGCCGGCAGGCCGGGACTCCTCTGTACCCCGTGGGCAGCGCGGACGAAGGGAGCAGCCGCCTGGGTATCGCCGAAGACGGGCAGCTCTACATCGCTGCCGGGAACCACCTGGAACTGCTCGGCGCGACCGTGGACCAGGCTCTGGACCGGCTGGTCACGACGCAGGGTGCCCGGACCGTCCCCCGGACCGCCGACGTGTCCCCGGGTGGCGGCGCGGCGTTCTGGACACGGTTGGACGCCGTGTCGCCCGATGACCGCGCGGCTGAGCGGCGCTGGCCCGCCCTGACGGATCGGGTGCTGCGGGCGGGTGGCTGGTTCCCGGGACGGTCGGTCCCCGTGACGACCTGGGAGAGCATCCTGCTGGAGACCGGCGAGTACGAGATCCACGATGCCGCGCGCCGGTTCCTCGCGGAGTTCGGTCAGGTCGGGATTCCCTACCGCTCCCCCCTGAACACCATGCCGTGGACGGACTTCCGGCTGGACCCGCTCCTGGCGATGTGGGACGCCGAGATCCTCGACGACCTCGGTGAACAGGCCGGAACCGATCTCTACCCGCTCGGCATGGTCGACCGCCGGAACCGGTACCTGGCCATGGCGGAGGACGGCGCGGTCTACATGGGCATGGACACGGTCTCGCTGTGGGCCGCCACGCCCGACGAAGCCGTCGAAAGGCTCACCAGGCCGGTCCGCCCGGAAGCTCTGCACTGATCACGGGCCGGGCGGGGCCTCGGGCCCTGCACAGAGTCAGGGGGTCCTTCACGATCGACCGCGAGGTCTTCCCCGCCGTCCCCCGTCCGGCCACACCCGCGTCCGCCGTCCCGCCGCCACGTCCTCCACCCACCCGAACGCCACCACCGCCGCCGCGAGCAGGGGCCACACCACCACGAACATCCAGAAGCCGTACGTCGAGTCCAGCAGGGACGCCGCTCGGTCCGACTCCATGAACGGCAGGTTGTAGGCCTCGTCGATGATCGGGACCGTGGCCATGATCAGCATGTTGTGCCAGAGGTAGATGGTCACCGCGCGGTTGTTGGCGAGGGTGATCGGTCTGTCCCAGCGGCGCAGGCGGCCCGGCAGCTCCCGCCACGACGGGGAGTACTGCAACAGCAGCACCACGGCCCCGAACGACCAGCAGGCCTGTGCCAGGGGAATGTCGTTCAGGTCCCAGCCGTCGGGGCCCTGGTGGCCCGACGCCCACCACAGGCCCAGCGCCATCACCAGGCAGGACAGCGAGACCGCCGCGTAGCGCGGGACCCGCGCCAGGGCGCCCTCGTGGTGGGCGAAGCCCAGGATCCAGCAGCCGCCGTACACCGCGAAGTCGGTCACGGCGTTGCCCGTCTCGCCGGGGACGGAGACCGCTCCCGTGCCCACCACCACCGTCAGCGCCAGCGGCGCCAGCACCGTCGGCAGCGGCGCCCTGCGGAACGCCCGCAGGAGAAGCGGGGACAGGAGCACGAACCAGAGGTAGGCGCGCAGGTACCACAGCGGGCCCGCCGCCTGTTCCGGCCAGGTGTCGTCCAGCAGGCCCGAGGCCGAGCCGAGGTGTTCGGGGTACGGCGGGGCGCCGATCGGCAGGACGTAGTCGATCAGCCTGCCCCAGCCGGTCCAACCGCTCCCCACGTCCGGGTCGTTCAGCGGGTGCCAGCCGGCCAGCAGCATCAGGGTCAGCAGGACCGCGCTGAACAGCCAGAGTGGGGGCAGGAGACGGCGCAGCCTGCCCCGGATCACGTGCGCCGCCGGGCGGTCCAGGCTGCGGGCCATCAGCGAGCCCGCCAGCGCGAACATCACGCCCATGGAGGGGAAGAGGATGGTCAGCCAGGGCCAGCCGAACAGGTGGTAGACCACCACGCGGAGCAGGGCCAGGGAGCGGAGCAGGTCCAGGTAGCGGTCCCGGCCGCCGGTTCCGGGCTTCCCCGTTCGGACGGGGGCCGCTTCTGCCTGTGTCATGCCGCCTGCCTCCCCTTCGCCCCGCCGCCGGTTCCGGACTTCCCCGCTTCGACCGGGGCCGTCTCGGCCTGTGTCATGCCGCCTGCCTCCCCTTCGCCCCGCCGCCGGTTCCGCCGCCCGGCGCCTCCACCACTCCCGTGCGCCGCAGCTTCTGCCAGCGCAGCCGGCCGCCGGTGAGGGCCGTGATCCAGGACTGGAGCAGTACGACGTACATCAGTTGGCGGTAGAGGATCTGCTGGAGAGGGAGCGAGACGAGGTGGGTCGTGCGTTCGCGGTCCAAGCGGAAGGCGTAGGCCGCGCAGAACGCCTGCACGGCCAGCACGCCCAGCCAGGCGCCGATCGTCTTCTGCGTCGGGCCGAAGACGATGCCGTAGAGGAGGAACGCGTCGATCAGGGGGGCCAGCAGGGGCGCCACCACCATGAAGAGCGAGACCAGGGGGAGGCCCACTCTGCCGAAGCGGCCCGACGGGCCCCCGTCGAGGAGCGCCCCGCGGTGTTTCCAGATCGCCTGCATGGTGCCGTACGACCAGCGGTAGCGCTGGGACCAGAGCTGGGAGACGGACTCCGGGGCCTCCGTCCAGGCCCGTGCCCGTTCCGCGTACACCACCCGCCAGCCGTCCCGGTGGATCGCCATGGTGATGTCGGTGTCCTCGGCGAGGGTGTCGTCGCTCATGCCGCCGACCCGTTCCAGGGCGGTACGGCGGAACGCGCCGACCGCGCCCGGGATCGTCGGCATGCAGCGCAGGACGTCGTACATCCGGCGGTCCAGGTTGAAGCCCATCACGTACTCGATGTGCTGCCAGGCGCCGATCAGCGAGTCCCGGTTGCCGACCTTCGCGTTGCCGGCGACGGCGCCGACCCGCGGGTCACCGAAGGGCTGGACCAGCTCCCCTACCGTGGCCGGTTCGAAGACCGTGTCGCCGTCCATCATCACGACGATGTCGTGACGGGCGTGGGCGAGGCCCCTGTTGAGGGCGGCGGGCTTGCCCGCGTTCACCTGGCGGATCACCCGGACGTCCGGCAGGTCCAGGTCCTCCACGATCCCCGCCGTGCCGTCCGTCGAACCGTCGTCGACGACGACGATCTCGATCGGGTGCTCGCTCGCGGTCAGTGAACGGACCGTGTTCTCTATGCACTTGGCCTCGTTGTACGCGGGGACCAGGACGGAGACCGGCTCCGTCACCGGCGGCCCCCACGTGAATCCCCTGCGGCGGACCCTGCGGGTGTGCACGAAGGAGAGCCAGAGCATCAGGGCGAACCGGGCCAGCACCGCCCCGCCGACCACCGCCAGGCCGGCCACCAGCACGTTCGTGACGCCGTCCGCCGCCTGGACCAGGGAGATCCACGCCCGGCCCTGCCAGAGGTCGGGGCCGGTGACCGGGGTGTGGGCGCTCGGCGCGTTCAGGGCCTCGGTGAGGTTGTCGAAGGTGTAGCCGCGGTGCTGGAGCAGCGGAAGGAAGCGGTCCAGGGCCTGGACCGTCTGGTGGCGGTCGCCGCCCGAGTCGTGCATCAGGACGATCGCGCCCTTGCCGGCGCCCGGGGTCGCGTTGCGGACGATGGCCTCGACGCCCGGCTTGCGCCAGTCCTCGCTGTCCGTGTTGTTGACGACCGTGATGTAGCCACGGCTGCCGATGTACCGCGTCACCGGCCAGGAGCGGTTGTCCATCGCGTCGGCGAAGGAGGAGTACGGCGGCCGGAACAGGGACGTCCGGATGCCGGCCGCGCCGGTGATCGCCAACTGGGTCTGGGACAGCTCCCAGTCGATGCGCTTCTTCGACTGGTACGACAGGTCCGGGTGGCTGAAGGTGTGCACGCCGACCTCGTGGCCCTCCGCCACCATGCGCCGGACCAGTTGCGGATAGCGGGAGGTCATGGTGCCGGTGACGAAGAAGACGGCGTGCGCGTGGTGCTTCTTCAGGACGTCCAGGACCTTCGGGGTCCAGGTCGGGTCGGGGCCGTCGTCGAAGGTGAGGACCAGATGGTGGTCGGGGATGCGCAGTGTCGTCGTACGGCCGCCCCGGGTGTCGATGACCGGGCCGCCGTCCAGGATCTTCTCCGGCACCTTGTCGGAGGAGCCCTCGGGGCGGACGCGGTGGTCGGCGAGGATCTCGCTGTGGACGTAGCCGCGCAGCATCAGCATCGCCATCACGGCCCCGAGGACCAGCACGGGCAGCGTCAGACGCATCGACAGACGGCGGCGCCGGGAGCCGTCGGCGGGCGGTGCGGGGGTGGTCCCATGACGACGGGTACGGGTGCCGGCAGGGCTTGCGGTACGGGTACGGGTACGGCCGCGGGTGCGGGGTGCCATCACAGGACAGGGGTGGGAGAGGTGCCGGTCCCGGTCCGGGGGGCCGCGCCCTCCGCGACCGGGCCGCCGGTCGGGGCGGCCGAATCGCTGGGCGAGGGCGGCGGCGACGACGCGGGCGGGGTCGGGGTGTCCGACGTGGGCGCCGGCGAGGACGGCGAGGGCGCCACGGACGACGACCCGGGCTTCGGCGAGGAGCCCGTCGTCCCGGCGGACGACGTCGGCCGCGTGGACGCCGACGCGCTCGGCCGGTCGGCCCCCTTCTTCCCCGCCCCGGGTGCCCGGGAAGAGGCGCGGGCCGACGGGGTCGTACCGTCGCTCACGGCCGGACCGGCCACCGAGGCGTCGTCGCCCGAGGACGGGGCGGACCGCGCGGGCTGCGGCGAGTCGTCGACCTTGCCGGCCGGCCGGCCGTGGTTCTGGCCGGGCACCGGCAGCCAGGGCGCGTCGGAGCTGCCGGACAGCAGCGTGACGACGATGACCACCGCGTAGACCGCGCAGGCGAGGCCGACGGCCATCCCGATCCTGCGGAAGCGGCGGCTGCGGCGCCCCGACGCGTCGACGAAGACCGGTGCGTCGGAGACCTCTGCCGCGCCGGTCGGCCGTATCCGCACCGCACCGATGTCGTCCGGGGCGGGCACCAGGTCCGGGCCCCGGACGGAGAACGGGTCGTCCGCATCGGCCGGGACCACGCGATCCCCATCGCCGGGGACCACGCCCCACGGATCCCGCAGCGCACCGACCCGCAGCACCTCGGTCACCCCGGTCGTCCCGGTCACCCCGGTGGTCCCGGTCACCCCGGCCGTCCCGCTCGCCCCGGTCGCCCCAGTCGCCCCGGTCGTCGCCAAGTCGTCGGCGTTCTGGGACGCCTCCCCCGGCTCGTCTCCTCCCGCCAGTGGCACATCCCGGGCATCCAAGGCCACCTGGGGCATTTCCGATTGGGTTTCTTCTCGCCAATTCTTCACGCGCTTGCATCCCCCCACGGGACTGTTCCGGGCGCGCTGACGAACCCGAGCACACGTCACCGGATCCGGGCCCCCACCCGGTTCCGGACGCCCCCTTCTAGCTCTCCGCGCTCGGGGCCATGAAGCTAGCGCACAAGGGGGTGCCGCGTTCTCGATGTGTCATTTGTGGCCGTCCATCACATCTTGATCACTGGCTGGAATCCATCCATCGGCCGGCCGCTGAAGCCAGCCTTCCGTCCGCCCGATCTCGGCGGCCGCCCGCCGCAGCGCGTCCACTCCCGGATGGACCAGCCCCTTTCGCCACACGAGCGACACAGGCGACAACGGGACAGGATCGACAAGGGGCCGCGAGACCGTCCCAGGTATGGCCGGAAATCCCACTACCCCGAGGATCGGATTCCGGTTCTTGGCCATGATGCGCTCGAATTCCTCCTCCCCGACGGCCAGCGGCAGCGGCGGCGCGACCGCGATATTCCGCCCCTCGAAGAGACAGAAGGCCAGGTCAGTCCATTCCAGGGTGCGCTCGTTCCCGGCGCCGGCGTACACCGCCTCGCCCGCCAGCGCGGCCAGCGGCACCTCCTCCAGGCCCGCCAGCCGGTGATCGGAGGGAATGATTACGGCCATGCGTTCGAACCGTACGGGCTGTTGTTCGAGCCCGGAGCGCAGCGCCGGATCCAGTCCCGCGAACCGTCCGAAGGACGCGTCGAGCCGCCCGGCGAGGAGTTCGGCCGCCGCTCCGGTGAGCCCGCTCTCGTAGCGGGCCATCAGCTCGCAGTCGGGGGCGAGTTCGCGGGCTCGGTACAGCACCCGGCGGCCGGTCTCCAGGCCCGGGGAGTTGAGGTCCACCAGCAGCGGCCGGGCCTGCCCGAACGCGGCGAGCAGCGCGTCCTGGGCGGCCAGCACCCGGCGGGCGTACGGCAGCAGCCGGGCGCCGTCGGCGGTCAGCGTGACCTGCCGGGTGGTCCGGAGGAACAGTTCGGCGCTCAACTCCCGCTCCAGTCGCCGTACGTCACGACTCAGGGCCTGCTGGGCGACGTACAGCCGGGCGGCGGCGCGGGTGAAGTGCAGTTCCTCGGCGACGGCGACGAAGACCCGCAGGAGCCGGGGGTCGATGTGGGCGGGAGAAGCGGCCATCGGGCGAACTTACCGGTACCGCACCGGGCACCTGGCCGATGCCCCGGCGGGCAGTCGCCGAGGCGTCGGCAGGGACATCACCGGTGCACCATCGGGCACTCTCACCGCCAACGCGGCAGGAAAGGGCAACTAGACCAATCCTCCAGCGAGTTGACTACAACGAGACAACGCGACGCGGCCTGGATCCGGCTCCCGCACCAGTACCATCGGCGCCCTGGCGCCGCCGGATGGGTTCCCCACCGCTCTCCTGGAAGGACGCGACACCAGTGCAGTCTCCACTGCCCCGGCGGCCGAAGGGGCCGTCGGCCATCGCCGCGGCGGCCGCCTCCCGCACCGCGCCGGGAGCCGGCCCCGAGGACGACTCCGCCCCTCAGCGGCAGCCCGACCCCTCCGCGCCGCCCATGTCCGAGGCGGCGGCCGCGTTCGCGGCGGAGAGCGCGATCACCCCTCAGCACACGGCCGTCAGGGCCGACCCACCGCGCCGCGGCGGCGAGCGCGGGGAGAGCAGCGAGCGCAGGAAGAGCAGCGAGCGCCAGCGGAGCCGGAAAGGCGTCGGCACGCCGCCGGACCGTAGCGGCGACCGCGCGGCCGAAGCCACCGCCGGACCGGGGACCGCAACCGCTCCGCGCCCTCCGGCCGGTAGCACCGCCCGGCGCCGGTTGCCCCGGGCGGTGCTCCTGACCGGGGCGTGCGTGGTCGTGGCCGCGCTGATCGGCGGCGCCTTCCTCATCGGCAGAGCCGGTGACGACGGCACGCGGTCGTCGGACTCGGCGTCCGGTGCCATGCCGGGCACTGCGGGGGACGGCGGCTCGCACGACAGCACGCCGAGCCTGCTCGGCCCGCCCCCACCGTCCGTATCGCGGTCCACCTCGCCGTCCACGTCGCCGTCGGCGGACGCCACCGGGGCGTCGTCGCCGTCGCCGGCCACGGGAGCCGCCAAGGGCGGCGGCACCTCCACCCACCCACCGACCGCACCGTCCGCCGCCGCGGCGGACGGCGGCCAGACCCCGGCCGGGTCGGGCGGCAGCGACAACGACTCCTCCTCCTGCACCTCGGCCGCGGGCGCCGGCGCCATCACCGACTACTCGGTCTGCGTGTCGTCCGGGGCGGTCACCTTCCGGGTCACCTTCCACACCTCGCAGTCCTACTACCACGTCTTCTTCAACACCGACGGCAACACCGCGACCGGTTACCGGCTCCCCTACCCGTCACCGTCGGCCCTCGGCGCCGACTACATGATCGAGAACGGCGGCCTCTACCGGAGCCGGTCGACCGACTGGAGCTGGACCGAGACAGCAACCCACCCGACGCGGACGGTCAAGGGCTCGACACAGACCTGGACCCTGCCCCTGAGCGGGATCGGCTCACCGACCGGCACCCAACGGGTCGAGTTCAACGCCGGATCCGACTACACGCAGATGATCGCCTTCAGCCCGAAGTAGCCCGAGCAACCCGAGCAACCCCTACGGCCCGGATCTCGCCGGACTCACAACAACAGTGCGTGAATCGGCGCCGAGCAGGTGTTGGACCCCTTGATCGGCTCCGGGCGACGGTGGTGTCCATGCCGCAACCGACCGAGCCGGCTCCCCGGCAGCCCCTGTACACCGTCACCGCCGACTCCCTCGTCGCCGTCGACTTCGCCCCCCGCGACCTCACTCCCCGCGTCCGCCGCCGCCCACCCGGCCCCTACCGCCGCCTCTTCGCCCTCCCCGGCACCCGTGCCTTCTCCGCCGGAAATCTGCTGGCCCGGCTGCCCATGGGCATGTTCAGCGTCAGCGCGGTCGTGATGATCGCCGGTGCCCGTGGTTCGTACGCCCTCGCCGGTGCCGTCACCGCGACCGGCCTCGCGGCGACCGGGGTGGCCGGGCCCTGGGTGGCACGGCTCGTCGACCGGTACGGCCAGACCCGGGTCGCCGTACCCGCCACCGTCACCGCCGTGCTCGGCAGCCTCGCCCTGCTGCTCTGCGTCCGCTTCGGCGCCCCGGACTGGACCCTGTTCGCCGCCTACGCGGCCACCGCCACCACCCCCAACCTCGGCGGCATGTCCCGCGCCCGCTGGGCCCACCTGCTGCGCGACGACCCGGACGCCCTGCACACCGCGAACTCCTATGAACAGGCCGCCGACGAGTTGTGCTTCATGCTCGGCCCGGTACTGGCGTCCTTCCTGACCGGCACCTTCTTCCCCGAGGCCGGCACACTCGTCGGCGCGGTCCTGCTGCTGACCGGCATGCTGCTGTTCACCGCCCAGCGGGCCACCGAGCCGCCGCCCCGGGCCACAACGGGCACCGCCAGAACTCCGCTGCGCATCCCCTCCCTCCTGGCCTGCTTCGTCGCGACCGGCGCGGTGTTCGGCTCGATGGAGGTCGTCACCATCGCCTACGCCGACGCCCAGGGCCACCGTTCGGCGGCCGGTGCCGTCCTCGCCCTCCAGGCGGCCGGCTCCTGCGCGGCGGGGCTGGTGTACGGGGCACTCAAGCCGCGGGGACCGGCCGAACGACGGTTCCCCGTCTGCCTGTTGGCGATGGCGATCCTGATGTCCCTCCCCCTCCTCGCGGCCCGCACGATCGACAACCTCTGGGCCCTGGCGCCCGCCCTGCTCGCGGCCGGCATGGCGACCGCGCCGACGATGGTGACCGCGATGACCCTGGTCCAGGACCGCACCCCCGCGGACCGCCTCAACGAGGGGATGAGCCTCGTCGTGACCGCCCTGCTGACCGGCGTCGCCGCGGGCTCCGCGCTGGGCGGCTGGGCGGCGGAGCACGTCTCGCCGACGGCCGGTTTCGCCGCGCCCGTCGCCGCGGCCGTCACAGCCCTTCTGCTCAACACGGTCAGCCGAGTCAGTCGAATCGCTTCCCTCAATTCCCGCCGCACCCATTGACGGCCACACAGCCCGCACCTACCTTCCTCCGTCGAAGCGCTTCGACAACGAACGACGACCCGTATCGAACCGATTCGACGCGGGACGAGCACCATCCATCCGACTCCCCTGGAGGCACTGGATGTTGACGGCACGAAGGCGGACGGCGGCCGCGGCGGTGATCCTCTCCGGGTCGCTGCTGCTGACCTCCTGCGGCGGCTCGGGCGGCAGTACGTCCGACGGGAAGACGCTGCGGCTGTGGCACTACGAGGGTCCGACCAGCGCGATGGGCGTCGCCTGGAACGAGGCCATCAAGGAGTTCGAGGCGTCCCACCCGGGCGTGCAGGTGAAGTACGAGGAGAAGAGCTTCGAGCAGATCCAGAAGACCGCCCAGATGGTCCTGAACTCCTCCGACGCCCCCGACATCATGGAGTACAACAAGGGCAACGCGACGGCGGGACTCCTCTCCAAGCAGGGACTCCTCACCGATCTGACCGCGGAGGCGGCCAAGCGCGGCTGGGACAGGAAGCTCAGCGCGGGCGTGCGCACCACCAGCCGGTACGACGCCGACGGCGTGATGGGCTCCGGCAAGTGGTACGGCGTGCCCAACTACGCCGAGTACACGATGGTTTACTACAACAAGGACCTGTTCAAGAGGTATGGGATCGCAGAGCCGAAGACGTTCGACGACCTGACGGCCGCGATGGACAAGTTCGTCGAGAACAAGGTCACCCCGCTGGCGAACGCGGGCTCCGAGTACATGGCCCAGCAGTACCTGTACCAGCTGGCGCTCTCGAAAGCCGACCGCTCCTGGGTGGACAGCTATGAGCTGTACAAGGGCAAGGTCGACTTCCACGACACCGCCTGGACCTACGCGGCGACCACCTTCGCGGACTGGGTGAAGAAGGGCTACATCGCGAAGACGTCGTCCGGTACGACCGCCGAGCAGGCCGGCGTCTCCTTCATCCAGGGCAAGGCGCCGATCCTGTTCTCCGGCAGCTGGTGGTACGGCCGCTTCCAGTCGGAGGCCACGTTCGACTGGGGCAGCTTCCTGTGGCCCGGCTCGAACCTCACCCTCGGCTCCGGCGGCAACCTCTGGGTCGTACCGAAGAACTCCGAGAACAAGGATCTCGCCTACGACTTCATCGACATCACCATGTCGAAGAAGATCCAGGACCTGCTCGGCAACAAGGGCGGAGTCCCGGTCGCGGCCGACGCGAGTGCGATCACCGACACCAGGTCGAAGCAGCTCATCGCGAATTTCAACACCCTGTCGGTCCGTGACGGCCTGGCCTTCTACCCGGACTGGCCGATCGCCGGCTTCTACGACACCCTCGTCTCCGAGACCCAGAAGCTGATCACCGGGAGCGAGAAACCGGACGCCTACCTGAGCAACCTCCAGTCGGCGTACGACAAGGGCTCGAAGTGACGGTCACCGTCGAAGGGCGGCGCACCCCAGGTGACGGGCGCCGCCCCCGGGACTCGTACGCCCTCTTCCTCCTCCCCGGCGCCCTCGCCTTCCTCGCGGTCGTCGTCGTCCCGTTCGTGATGAACACGGGTGTGAGCTTCACCGACTGGCAGGGCGTGGGCAGTCCGACGTGGTCCGGGCTCGCCAACTACCGCGAGCTGCTGCACGACGCCGAGTTCTGGGCGTCCTTCCGGCACAGCCTCTTCATGGTCGTCGCGATGGCCGTGCTCCCGACGGCGCTCGGACTGGTCCTGGCCGCCGCCCTGTTCGACTACGTCGGCAAGCACTTCGGCACCCGGATCGCCGCTGTCCTGCGCGCCTGCTTCTACCTCCCCCAGGTGCTGCCGGTGGCGGTCGCCGGCATCGTCTGGAGCTGGATCCTGGCCCCGGACAACGGCACCCTCAACGCCTTCCTGAAGGCGATCGGTCTCGGCGCCTGGCAACAGGACTGGCTCGGCGACCCCGACCTCGCCCTCTACACAGTGATGGGCGTGCTGGTCTGGGTGCAGATCGGCTTTCCGCTGGTCGTCTTCATGGCCGGGCTCGGGCGCGTCGACCCGCAGCTGTACGAGGCGGCCGAGCTGGACGGCGCCGGCTGGTGGCGGCGCTTCAGGCACATCACGCTGCCGCAGCTCCGGCCCGAGGTGTACGTCGTCCTGACCTGGTGCACGATCGCCGCGCTGAAGGTCTTCGGCGCGGTGTACGTCCTGACGAAGGGCGGCCCGGGCGGCGCCACCGACGTCCCCTCCTACTTCTCCTTCACCACGTTCTTCGAGAAGACCCAGGTCGGCTACGGCTCGGCGATCTCCACGGTCCTCACGGTGATCATCCTGACCCTGTCCCTGACCGGCCTGAAGCTGCAGAACCGCACGGAGGACGGAGATCTCTGAATGACCGCTCTACGCCGTTACCCCGTCCTCCTCGCCCTCTGTCTCGCCGCCCTCTTCATGATCGTCCCGTTCCTGATCGTGACGATGAACGCGATCAAGTCCCCGGCCGAGTACTCGCAAAGCGGCCCGCTGAGCCTCCCCCACGGTCTCTACCTCGACGGCCTCAAGGACTTCTGGCAGCGCGTCGACTACACCCGGAAGCTGGTCAACTCCACCCTCATCAGCGGCTCGGTCGCCGTGCTCGCGACCGTCCTCTCCGTCCTGAACGCGTACGCGATCGGCATCGGCCGGATCAGGGGCCGCACCTGGGTGCTGGCCTTCTTCGTCCTCGCCAACATGCTGCCGCAGGAGGCACTGGTCTATCCGCTCTACTACCTGAGCAAGCAGGCGGGCCTGTACGACACCAGGCTCAGCGTGATCATCGTGTTCACGGTGATCCAGTCGGCGTTCGGGACGTATCTCCTCTCCGCCGTCCTCGGCCGGTTCCCGCGCGAGATCGTCGAGGCGGCCCGGATCGACGGCGCGAACAAGTGGCAGATCCTGGTCCGGATCGTCGTCCCGGTCAGCCGCCCGACCCTGGGCGTGCTCCTGGTCTTCTTCTTCGTCTGGACCTGGAACGAGTTCCTGCTCCCGCTGGTCATGCTGATCTCCAACGACAACCAGACGGTGTCCGTCGCCCTCGGCGTCCTCCAGGGCCAGCGCCTGATGGACGCCACGATGACCAACGCGGCCGCCCTGCTCGGCGTGCTCCCGGCCATCGTCTTCTTCCTCGTCTTCCAGCGCACGCTCACCCGGGGCATCGCCGTGGGCGCCGTCAAGTAGGAGGTACGTGAGTATCGCCGTGGGCGCCGTCAAGTAGGGGTACGTGAGTGAAGGGCACCGTCCAGCCTCCGGAGCCGTTCTGGGCGGCGCCGTGGTCACCGGGTCCGTGACGAGGGCGGGCACGGTGGCTTCGGGGCCCGGTCGGCGGCCGGGCCCCGAAGGGGTCAGCGTTCCGCGTGCGGATCGGCCAGGTCGGCGACGTGTTCCCGGCCGTAGCCGAACCGGTCGGCGAGTGCCGTCCAGCGGGCGTACTGCTCGTCGGTAACCGGCACATCGTAGGCCCGGACACATCTGAGCAGCAGTCGGAAGCCGAGGTCGGGATCGACCTGGTCGACGACCTGCTCGAGCGCGGGAACCACCGTGCCGGAGCGTCCGAACCACGGGCTCGTGGTGGCGCCGTACCAGGGGCTGTCGTGCACCGCGCGGGTCAGAACGGGAGCGATCTCCCGCAGTTCCCGCAGCACCGCGTCCAGCTCCTCCGAGTCGCCCGGTGAGGGCGCGCCGACGGTGAACTCGGGGTCGATCTCCCGCAGGCGTTCGACGCAGACCTCCGCGATCCGATGGAGCCACTGCCGCGCTCCGGCACCCTCGTCCTGCGGGGCGTAGCCATAGCTCGTCGCCCCCTGCCAGAGCTCGGTGAGAGCATCGTCGGACATCGGTGACCGGGACAGCCGCAGCGTGTCCTCCAGCAGCGCGTACGCCGAGGAACCCGGTACGAGACCCGGGTAGTCGAAGACCGCGCCGCGAATGCCCTCGTCGACCGTGTGGGAGTGCTGCCACAGATCGCTGTGAAATCCTCCGGCGAGGAACGAGAACCCGAAGTCCCAGTCGAAGCGCCGCCGCAGCGAGACGTCGTCGAAGCGGGGCCAGCGCACATCGAGCCCGTCGTGCACCAGGCGCCCCGGGTAGCCGAACGCCTCACCGATCGTCCGGTACCGGTCGTACCGCTCCATGGTGACGGCGACCGGGGTCTCCTTCACCACACGCAGGAACAGCCGGAAACCGAGATCGGCGTCCGCTTCGGCGGCCACGCGTTCCAACGCGGCCCCGACGTCCGAGCCCGTCAGCCGGTGCGACACGGCGCACACCTCGGCACACACGGCTTTTCTCATCGCCGGTTCGTCCACCGTGACCATGGGCGGTGTGCCGTCGAAGAACGTGTCACCCGAAGAGAGACCGGCGGCTTCCCGGGCGATCCGGTCCTCGGCCGACTCCACGATCCGGCGGAGCAGGCCGAGGACGTCCGGCCCCGGGTCCTGGCCCGCCGCCGCGGCGCGCCATACCGTCCGCAGGGTCTCGGCCGGAAGGCGCGAGTCCAGCAGCAGACGGGCATCGTCCCGCAGGGCGCGGGCGTCGTCGGCGTCCCCGTCCGGCACCACCGGTGTCAGGGCCGTCCGGAGCGTCGCGATCAGCTGGCTGATCCCGAAGTCCTCCTCGAATCTCCAGAAGCGTGCTTCCCGTGGTTCTTGCATGAATTCCTCGCGGAGCGTCGGAGCGGGCGGGGCGGAGGAAGGCGACGCTCCTTCGCCCCGCCCGTCACGCCGGGGACGGTGTACCGTCGTCCCCGGCGCGGTCGGGCAGATGATGCCGGTGGCTCAGCCGGCGAGATACGACGAGTACACGACGTAGCCGGACGGGTGTTGGCGACCGACGTACTTCAGCTGGATGACCACCTTATTTCCGGCGTCGACCTTCTGTGGGCCGTCCTTCACCCACTTGAGGCCGAGATCCTTGGCGTCCTTGAGGGTCCAGGTGATCTCCTTCAGATCGGTCTGGGGATTGAAAAGCCCGCGGTCGCCGTTCCTGCCGAATTTGTCGCGCATGCGGCTCAGCCAGCCGTCCAGCCCCTTGGGGTTGCGGGCGAACCACTGCTGGAACGCGTCGTTGACCGAGCTGCTGGCGACGCCCTCGCTCATCCACCTGGTGGCGACGCCGCCCCGGACCGTCCTCGCCTTGTCGGCCATTTGCGCGTCGGTGAGCCGCACGTGCTGCTCAAGGGTGTGGGCACCGAACTTGCCCTCGTCCGCAATGATGTTCAGGCAGTTGTGGACGAGGACGTCCTGGGGCGCCTGCCCCTGGGTACGCACGAAGAACGTGTGCAGGTCGTCGACCGTGAGGTCGTAGACCTCGGTACGGCCCGAACGGTCCGTGAGGGCCGTGACAGGGCTCAGCGTCCCGTCCGCGGTGCGCAGCCTGTCGCCCACCTGGAGGTCGGAGACCGGGGTCCAGCCTCGGCCGGCCACGAAGAAGCGGTGCCCGCGCGTGCTGGTGATCAGACCACCGGCCACGCCGATGTCCGTCATGCGGTCCGTGTCGTGGCGGAACGTGTCCGTCACCGGTTCCGGGCGCAGCCGGCCGGTCTCCGGATCGGCGGCCAGCAGCAGGTCGCCCTCGTGGACGTCCTGGATCGCCTTGCGCGAGCCGTCGGACAACAGCACCTCGGTACCACCGGGGAAGCTGTCCTTCGTGCAGAGCGTGAGCGCGTCCTCGTAGACGTGTGCGGTGTCCTCGATCTTGGCGAGGGCCGCGGCGTCGATGTCGAGCGCGCGCAGCGCCTTCAGGGCGTCGTCGACTCCGATGCCGGTGCGCAGGGCGGCGTCGAAGGCGCGGATCGTGTCGGTGATCTTCCCGATCGGCCCGCCGAGCGGGAGCCAGGTGGCGGCCCAGGCGCAGTCGCCGTAGCTCCCGTCACCGCTGCCGGTGGCCTTGTGGTAGCAGCCGGTGAAGTCGTCGATGATCGAGTGGTACAGGCCCTTCCACAGGTCCTTGGTCGCCTCCCAGGAGGAGATCTTGACGTTCTTCTTCAGGTTCTTGAACGTCTTGGTGGTGAGGAAGTACGTGTCCTCGGCGGGGCAGCCGGACTCGGTGGCCGGGACGTCGGTGTTATCGCAGTAGTAGTAGCTGACGACCGCGTCGAAGTGCACTTCGAACACGAGGTCGCAGGGCAGGTGGGAGCAGTCGTCCGGAAGCCGCTGCGGGTCGCCCTGCTGCTTGATGTCGTCGATGACGGAGAACACCCCGCCGATCCCGGTCCCGGTGCCGGCGCCGGTCTGCACCTGCTTGTTCGCGTCGGCGGCTGCCGCCTGGTCGGCCGCCTGCTGTGCCGAGTCGGCGTACTTCTGGGCGTCCTTCGCCGCCTCCTCGGCCGCGGCGGCCTCGGCGTCGGCGCGGTCGGCCGCGGCGCGGGCGTCCTTCGCCGACTGCTCGGCCTCGGCGGCCGCCGTACGGGCCGCGTCCGCGTCCAGGGCCGCCTGGTCGGCGGAGTCCCGGGCGTCCTTGGCGTAACCCTCGGCGTTGCCGGCCGCCTGGTCGGCGGCTGCCGCGTCCGCGGTGGCCTGCTGGTCGTACTCGATGGTGCGCGCCAGTGACTTCTGCGCGTCCGCCGCGTACTGCGCCGCCTCGGCGGCGTACCCCAGCGCCTCCTTCGACGACCTGCGGGCGTCCGCCGCGTGACCGGCCGCCTCGGCGGCGATCGTGTACGCGGCCTTGGCGTCGCCGGTCGCCGCGTTGGCGAGGCTCTGCGCCTGCGCGGCGTTCTTCTGCGCGTTGGCGGCGTGCGCCTCGGCGACGGCCTGCTGCTGCTCGGCGATCGTCTTCGACGACTGTCCGGTCAGGACGACGAGCCCCGCCGCGGAGTCGGTGTCCACGTAGGGCGAACCGAGCTGGATCGCGTCGTTGGCCGGTGCGGCGACCTGCTGCGCGGAGGCTCCGGCGTCCTCGGCCGCCTGCGCGGTCGTGTACGCGTGACCGACCGCGTCGGCCGCGCCCACGACCGCCTTGGCGGCCTCGGCCTTGGCCGCGTCGGCCTGCTTCTTGGAGTCGGCCGCGTGCTGCTCCGCCTCGTCGGCCAGCTTGACCGCGGCGCGGGCCGCGGCGGCCGAGGCCTGGGAGGCCTTGATGGCGTCCGCCGCCGCGCTGGTCGCGGTGCGCACCGCCGCGTCCGCCTTCAGCTTGGCCGCCTGGGCGTCGTCCGCGTCGGAACGGGCCCGCTTCGCCGCCGCCTCGGCGCGTGTCGCCGCGGCGTCGGCGTCCGCGGCGGCCTGGCTCGCCGCGTCGGCCTCGGTACGGGCCGAACCCGCCGCCGCCTCCGCGTCGTCGGCCGCCTGGTCCGCCTCGTCGGCCGCCGCCCGCGAGTCCTTCGCGTCGGCGTCCGAGTCGTGCGCGTCGGCGTAGGCGTCCTTGGCGTCGGACTTCGCGCGAGCCGCGTTCGCCTTGTTCTTCGCGTCCCACGCGTCGTCCGACTTGCCCTTGGCCAGATCCCGCGCGGCCTCCGCGTCCTGGCGCTTGGCGCGGGCGGTGGACTCGGCGGTCTCCGCCCGGTCCTTGGCCTCGGCGGCGGTCTTCGCGTACCCCTCGGCGTTCGTCCTGTGCTGCGCGGCCTCGGCCTGCTTCTGCGCGGCGGTCGCCTTCTCCGCCTTGGCCGTCGCCTCTTCCGCCTCCGCGTCGAGCCGCTTGGCGTGCGCGGTGGCGGCGGCCGCCTTCGCGTCCGCCTCCGCCTGCTGGGTCTCGCCGAGCTTCGCCTTCGCCGTGTCCCGCGCGGCCTTGGCGGTCTGCGCCTGTACGGCGGCTGCGTCGGCGGCGGCCTTCGCCTGCGCGTTGGCCTCCTGTGCGGCGGCCGTACGGAACGCGGCCTTCGACTGTGCCGCCTGCGTCACCGCGCGGGCGGCGATGGTCGCGCTGTCACCGGCGGACGCTTTGGTCGCCGCGTAGGCGGTGTCGCCGGCCTTGGACAGGGCATCGAGCGCGGCGGCCGACGCCTTGGTGACCTGGGCCTTCTGCTGCCCGACGAGCAGGCCTCGGCCGCGCGGGGCGCCCGCCCGGTCGGCGATGGCGTAGGCGGCCTGGGTGGCGGTGTCCGTGTCGGTGGCGGACTTCTTCACCGCGGTGGCCTGGGCCTTGAGCAGGTCGAGCTGGGTCTTCGCCGCGGCCTGGGCGTCGGTGACGCCCTTCTTCGCCTTGTCGAACTGGGCCTTGGTCGGATAGTCCAGCTTGTCGGTGCCGTTGTGGCCGGACGGGGCGATGTCGAACTTCTGCGGGTCGGTGCCCTTGCAGTCCCACATCCGCGCGTCACGGCTGTTGTCGTAGGTCGCGAGGTCGAGGCAGTTGCCGGTGCCCGGGTTGTACAGGCGGCTGGTCGCGTGGGTGTCGTACTCCCACTTCTGGGCCGTGCTCTTGGCGTTGCAGGTCGAGATCTGCACCACGGTGCCGTTCGCGGTACCGCCGCCCTTCACCTCCAGGCACTTGCCGGAGTTGACGTTGACCAGGGCGTCGCCGCTGATCGCCCACTTCTGCCCGACCGAGCCGTTGCAGGTGTAGATCTGCACCGGCGTGCCGTTGTCCTTCTTGCCGCCGCCCACTTCGAGGCACTTGTCGGCGGCGCCGTGGGCGTGCACGATCATCGGGCTGTCGCCGATCCAGCCGGGACCGCCGGCGGACCAGTAGTCCTGCCAGCGGGCGAGGCGGTCGGCGATCCACGACTGGCCCAGCAGCTCGCCCAGCGCCTTGGAGCCGGTGGCGAGGGCCTTGGTGGCGTCGCGGTTCGCGTTGAGGATCTGGTCGCGCTGGGTGGTCTGGGCCGCGATCTCCCGCTGCCACTCGGCGGACGCGTCCGCGACCTCCTTGCCGAGGACCTTGTCGGGGTCGATCGGGGTGCGCCAGTCGCAGGAGGCGAACCGGCTCTTCAGGTCCTCCACGGCGATGCGGTACTCGACGCTGCCCGGCTCGGGCGCGGTGCGCGGGAAACCGCCGGAGGAGAGGAAGACACGGGCGTCGTCCGCACCCGTCGGCTGCGGGGACCAGTTCACCAGGCTGTCCCACGCCTGGTGTTCGGCGTACGCCTGCTGCCACTGCGGGCCGGGGAGCGAGGGGTCCGGGTCGCTGCCGTAGAGCGGGGTGCCGAGGTCCTTGACGGCCTTCACCGTGGCGTCGTCGGCCTTCGGGGTCGGATCCTTGTAGAAGTCGTCCTCCGACTTCCAGAACTGGGCGGCGATCCACTGGCCCAGGCCGGTCTGCTCGAAGAAACCAGGGCCCGTGCCGGTGGTTCCCGGCGGCCAGTGGAATCCGGTCTCGGTGAATCCGCCCGGGGTGCTCAGGCCGTCGAGCGGCTTCTTCCAGACGTCGACGTACGCGTTGAGGGCGTCGCCCGCCTTGTCGGCGGTGTCCTTGTCCTTGTCGTACGCCGTCGAGAGCGGGGTGGTGTTCCAGTACTCGCGGTTCGCCGCGACATGCAGCTTGTCCGGGGTCTGGTCGAGCCCCTCCTGCGCGGTGCTGTACATGGCGGAGCCGCCCGTGCGCAGCACCTCGGCCATCAGGCACTGGTCCTGGCGGAGCTGCTCGGCGGCCTTGGCGTCGAAACCGTCGTAACTGTCGGCCACCGGGCTGAAGTCGGCGGCCCGGTGGTGGGGCAGGTCCGACTGGCCGGCGACCGTGGCGAGCACGGCCAGCGCGAGCAGGGAGGGGACAAGCCGCCTGAGACTGCTGGATTTTCGCGCAAGGGGCGTCACGGGCCCGGGTCTGGAGCGCAAAAGAGCATCCGTTCTTCGTGAAGAGGGCAACGGGGGCCCGGCTCGAAGAGGTGAAGCGCCGTGGCGGCGGTCAGGCCTGCGTACGGCGCAGATTTGTGCGCTTTCGCGCACACGTCAGCCATGACGGCATGACGTTGTGCCCCTCCCCGTGGCGACAGTGTTCCCCCGGTCGCTGATGGACGTGCGCGGCGGCGGAGTGGTCGGCTCAGCACAGCGCGCATCGAACCTTAGTTAACTTGTGCGCCGCCTGTGAAGAGTTTTTGACCGAACGAGATCAACCTTCACATCAGCCGTGCCCCGCGAACGCGACGAGGGCCCGGTGGTCGTAGACCACCGGGCCCTCGCAACATGGAGACTGTGGAGATGGCGGGAATCGAACCCGCGTCCAACGGTGCAAAAACAGGGCTTCTCCGTGTGCAGTTCGCTGTGATTTTCTCGGCCCCGGTGATCTCGCGAACAAGTCGCCGACGGGCCCAGTCACTGTTTGATTTCCCATCGAACCCCGTGACCGGGCTCGATGGTTTAGTCCCCTAGATTATGCCAGGGTCCGGGTCGGGAACATCCCCGGGCTGACACCCGTTAAGGGCCTTCACTCACTGCTTATTAGGCAGCGAGGGCGAAGGCGCGGGAATCGCTCTTGGAATTGGCGATTATTGGTTGCGACATATGGTTAACGAGATCATTGCCGCTTCCTCGACACGCTTCCCCTGTTTCAACATCCGCTGTCGAAACCGATCATCCCCATGTTGATTTTTCAATGCGCACACCCGGGCTTCCCCTGGTGTTGGTGCCATCGTACGTGACCAACGCACACCGATGCCACCGTATTCCCGGCGGCTTCGCCCTACTGGCCCCGCTGCTTCCGCTTCGCCGCCGCGATCGCCCGGTCCGACTCCCGCCGGTCCTGCTGCTCGCGCAGGGTCTGCCGCTTGTCGTACTCCTTCTTGCCTCGCGCCAGGGCGATCTCCGCCTTCGCGCGGCCGTCCTTGAAGTAGATGGCGAGGGGCACGATCGTGTGGCCCGTCTCCTGGGACTTGGCCTCCAGCTTGTCGATCTCCTCCCGGTGCAGCAGCAGCTTGCGCTTGCGGCGCACCGAGTGGTTGGTCCAGGTGCCCTGGCTGTACTCCGGGATGTGGGCGTTGTGCAGCCACGCCTCGTTCCCGTCGATCTGCACGAAGCCGTCGGTCAGCGAGGTGCGGCCCTGGCGGAGCGACTTCACCTCGGTGCCGGACAGGACGATGCCGGCCTCGTAGGTGTCGATGATCGCGTAGTCGTGCCGCGCCTTCTTGTTCTGCGCGACGATCTTGCGCTTGCCGCCCTTCTCGCCGTCCCTGGCTTTGGCGGCCGTCCCCTGCTGCTTCTGCTGGGACTCTTTCGGTACGTACATTCCCTTGGCCATAGTGCTTTCCATTTTCGCACTACGGAGGGGGTGCGGGGGAAGCGGATTAGCAGGGGGTCACGAGGGATCGCCCAGGCCGCTCAGTACGGTCTCCGCCCGCTCCAGGGCCGCGGAGCCCACCTCCAGGTCGGGAGTGATGCCCCGGCCGTCGACGGTGTGGCCCGAGGGGGTGCGGTAGTGGCCGACGGTGAGTTCGGCGACCGAGCCGTCGGGGAGCCGGGTGGGCATCTGGATGGAGCCCTTGCCGAAGGTGCGGGAGCCGAGGACGACCGCACGGCCGCGGTCCTGGAGGGCGCCGGTGAGCATCTCGGCCGCGCTCATCGTGCCGCCGTCGACGAGCGCGACCAGGGGTCTCGCGGTGTCGCCGCCGGCGTCGGCGTGCAGGGCGCGCTGGGCGCCGTCGACGTCATAGGTGGCGACCAGGCCGCCGTCGAGGAAGGCGGAGGCGGCGGTGACGGCCTCACTGACCAGGCCGCCGGAGTTGCCCCGCAGGTCGAGCACGATCCCGCCGTCGGCGGGGGCCTGCCGTACGGCGTCCCGGACGAGTTCCCCCGAGCCCTTGGTGAAGGCGGAGATCTTGATGACGGTGATACCGGCGGACAGCTTGCGGACGGTCACCGAGTCGGTGGACAGCAGCGCCCGGCGCAGGGTCTCGCGCCACGCGTGCGTGCCTCGTTCGAGGCCGAGGGTGACGGTCGTACCGGCGCGGGCGTCGGTGGCGTCACCGCGCAGTAACGAGACGACGTCGGTGACGGGCCGCCCGTCGACGGCCGCCCCGTCGATGCTGCGCAGCCGGTCGCCCTTCCTGATGCCGGCGGTGGCCGCGGGCGACCCGGCCTGCACCTTGGTCACCTCGATCCGGCCGTCCCGCTCCCGCCGGGCCCACAGCCCGACACCGGTGTACTGGCCGTCGAGCGCTTCCTCGAACTCCTGGTACTCGCCCTCGGAGTAGACCGCGGCCCACCGGTCCCCGCTGCGGCTCACGGCCCGTTCGGCGGCCTCCATGGGGGACTTGCCGTCGGCCATCGCGTCGGCGGCGGCCTTGGCGACGTCCTCGTGCCGGTCGGCCGCGCGGGCGGCTCCGGTGGGCGTCTTCCGGTCGGGCTGCCCCGGGTCGGGGAACGCCCCGGTGGCCGCCCCGGTCACCAACAGCCCTGCGAACACCAACGTCAGAGCCGCCCCCCGGCGAACCCGGCGGGGCTGACAGAACAGCTCTCGGCCTGACATGCCGGTGAGTCTAGGACAAGGCAAGAGGGCCGCACGGGCGGTTGCCCGTACGACCCTCTTGGCATGCGTCACACCTTCAGGTACTTGCGCAGCGCGAAGAACGCCGCAAGCGCGGGCATCAGAAGGCTCGTTGCGAGGATGAGCGGGAGCTTGGTCAACACCGCGTCCCAGCCGATGAAGTTGATCAAGTTCAGCTTCTGGGAGAGGGCCAGGCCGTGGTCGATGATGAAGTAGCGGGCGATCACCAGGAATCCGCAGGCGACCGTGCCGCCGATCAGGCCGGCGACGGCGGCCTCCGCGATGAACGGGGCCTGGATGTAGAAGCCGGAGGCGCCGACCAGGCGCATGATGCCGGTCTCGCGCCGACGGCTGAACGCGGAGACGCGCACCGTGTTGACGATCAGCATCAGGGCGACGACCAGCATCATCGCCATGACCGCGCGTGCCGCCCAGTTCATGCCGTTCAGCAGCCCGAAGAGGTTGTCCAGGATGCCCTTCTGGTCCTGCACGGACTGGACGCCGTCGCGGCCGTCGAACGCCGTCGCGACCACCTGGTACTTCTGCGGGTCCTTCAGCTTGATCCGGTACGACTCCTGCATCTGGTCCGGCGTGAGGGAGTCGGCCAGTGGCGAGTCGCCGAACTGCTCCTTGTAGTGCTTGTACGCGTCGTCCTGCGACTCGTAGGTGACCTTCTCGACGATCGAGGTCATCTTGCCGAGGTCCGCCTGGATCTGCTTCTTCTGGTCCTCGGTGACCGCGCCCTTGGCACAGTTGGGGTCGGACTCGGCGTCGCTCTTGTTGCAGAGGAAGATCGAGACGTTGACCTTGTCGTACCAGTAGCCCTTCATGGTGGTGACCTGGTCGCTCATGAGGAGCGAGCCACCGAAGAGCGCCAGGGACAGGGCGACCGAGACGACGACCGCGAAGGTCATCGTCAGATTGCGGCGGAGACCGACTCCGATCTCCGACAGTACGAACTGGGCGCGCATGGCGTCGGGTTATGCCTTTCCGTCGTGGAGCGCGTGATGCGTCGGGAACGTGTGCATCGGTGTCAGTGCTGGTAGCCGTAGACGCCGCGGGCCTGGTCGCGGACGAGTCGGCCCTTCTCCAGCTCGATGACGCGCTTGCGCATCTGGTCCACGATGTTCTGGTCGTGCGTCGCCATCACCACAGTGGTGCCCGTCCGGTTGATCCGGTCGAGCAGCTTCATGATGCCGACGGAGGTCTGCGGGTCGAGGTTGCCGGTCGGCTCGTCGGCGATCAGCAGCTTGGGCCGGTTGACGAAGGCCCGCGCGATGGCCACGCGCTGCTGCTCACCACCGGAGAGTTCGCCCGGTCTGCGGTCCTCCTTGCCGCCGAGCCCGACGAGGTCGAGCACCTGCGGCACCGACTTGCGGATCTCGCCCTTGGACTTGCCGATGACCTCCTGGGCGAAGGCCACGTTCTCGGCGACCGTCTTGTTGGGCAGCAGGCGGAAGTCCTGGAAGACCGTCCCGAGCTGGCGGCGCATCTGCGGCACCTTCCAGTTGGAGAGACGGGCGAGGTCCTTGCCCAGGACGTGCACCTGGCCGTGACTGCACCGCTCCTCGCGGAGGATCAGCCGCAGGAAGGTGGACTTCCCGGAGCCGGAGGATCCCACGAGGAAGACGAACTCGCCCTTCTCCACTTCCAGGGACACATCCCTGAGTGCGGGGTGGGTCTGCTTGGGGTAGACCTTGGAGACATTGTCGAATCGGATCACGGATGCACCACGGGTCGCCGGGGGTAGATGAGCGTGACCATACGCGAGTCGGGTGAGGAAGCGCAGGCGCCGGTCACGGTTGGGTGAGGCTTGTGCGGGTTTGTTCCGGGGCAGTCTTTCCGGAAGGCCGGGGCGGAGTCCGCGGACGGCCGCGCCCTTTCCGGGGGAACCTGGCACAGTGGAGGGGGAACGTTCTCGTTCCGTTGAGCGTTGTAAGGGTAATGGCCGGTGCAAGGAGGGCGAGCGCATGACGTACGACCGGTTGGTGTGCGCGAACTGCGCGGCGCCTGTGAGCGAAGGCCGGTGCCACGTGTGCCGCGCCAACCGCGAGCGTCTTCAGCAGGAGAACTTCCTGGGCGGTCTGAACCCGATGGCGCTGATCGGGCTGCTGGCGGTACTGATCGCCGCGGTGGCGCTGCTGGCGCATCAGACCGCGTAGCGAAGGTCTCGGACCGCGTAGCGAAGGTCACCGAAAAGCGCGCGGCGAAGCCTGCGAAAAGCGATCGAAGGGCCCGGAGCCGCTGCTCCGGGCCCTTCGCCGTATGTGACGCATTCGCTCTGCGAGCGGATGACTACCGTCAGGCCGCGGCGCCGCCGCGGCCGGTCATGAGGCGCGGCAGGATACGGAAGCCGATACCGCCGGCGATCATCGTGGCGGCACCGACGACCAGGAAGGTCGTCTGCGCGGCACCGGTCTCGGCAAGCTGGTCGCCGCCACCCTGGGCCTGGGCGTTCGAGGTGTCCGAACCGGTGTCGGTGAGGGCGGAGGAGCCCTCCTCCTGCGCGGAGGTGCCCGAGTTGCCGTCGGTGCCGGTGTTGTTGCCGCTGCCACCGTCGCCGCTGCCCGTGCCGCTGCCGTCGGTCGGGCTGTCGGTGGTCGGCTCGTCGGTCGGCTCGGTGGGCTCGTCCGTCGGCTGAGTGGGCTCGTCGGTCGGCTCGGTGGGCTCATCGGTCGGCTCGCTGGGCTCGTCCGTGGGCTCGGTGGGCACGTCCGTCGGCTCACTGCTCGGCGGCTCGCTGGTGGCCGGGCCGGTCGGGATCCCGGTGGGGTCGTCGGTCGGATCGTCGCCGGTGCTGACGGTGGCGGTCAGGCCGTCCTCGTTGGCCTCGACGCCGATGGAGAGGGCGGAGGCCGCGCCGGCGGCGGTCAGCGAGGCACCGGCGGCGATCACGGCGCAGGCGGCTATCCGCGCGACCCGGATCCGTGTCTTCTTGGTCATCTGGTTGCTACCCCCAGTAGCTGAATGTCAGGTTGGCGGCGCTGGGGCTGTGCTCTACGGAGATAGCTACGGATGCGCAAGCCCCCCGGTTCTCATGCGCCCCAAAGATACGCACGCCACGCTTCACCTTTCCCATTTTTCAAAGCAACGTCAAGGCCGTTGCGGGCGCGATGTCCAGTTGCGCGCCTAATGCGGGGAGTTGAAGCCTGTGAGTGTGATGTAAAACCCAGACATAACCCTGGCGCGGCCCGGATATACGAGAACTGCCGCCACGGGGGCGGCAGTTCCGGATCGGCCGACTCACCATGGGCAAGTCGACAAAGTTACTTCTCCTGCTGCTTGCGCCAGCGAATTCCGGCCTCCAGGAAGCCGTCGATCTCGCCGTTGAAGACGGCCTCGGGGTTGCCGACCTCGTAGTCCGTGCGCAGGTCCTTGACCATCTGGTACGGGTGCAGGACGTACGAACGCATCTGGTTGCCCCAGGAGTTGCCGCCGTCGCCCTTGAGGGCGTCCATCCTGGCCTGCTCCTCCTGCCGGCGCCGCTCGAGCAGCTTGGCCTGGAGGACGTTCATCGCGGTCGCCTTGTTCTGGATCTGCGACCGCTCGTTCTGGCAGGAGACGACGATGCCGGTGGGGATGTGAGTGAGGCGCACCGCGGAGTCGGTGGTGTTGACGCCCTGCCCGCCGGGCCCGGAGGACCGGTACACGTCCACCCTCAGCTCGGACTCGTCGATCTCGATGTGGTCGGTCGTCTCGACGACGGGGAGGACTTCCACGCCCGCGAAGGAGGTCTGCCGCCGGCCCTGGTTGTCGTACGGCGAGATCCGCACCAGCCGGTGGGTGCCCTGCTCGACCGAGAGCGTCCCGTAGGCGTACGGCACCTGCACGGCGAAGGTGGTCGACTTGATGCCGGCCTCTTCCGCGTACGACGTCTCGTAGACCTCGGTCTTGTAGCCCTTCTGCTCCGCCCAGCGCAGGTACATCCGCTGCAGCTTCTCGGCGAAGTCGGCGGCGTCGACGCCACCGGCCTCGGCGCGGATGTTCACGAGCGCCTCGCGGGAGTCGTACTCCCCGCTGAGCAGCGTCCGCACTTCCATCTCGTCCAGTGCCTTCTTGACGGCGGCGAGCTCGGAGTCGGCCTCGGCACGGGTGTCCGGGTCGTCCTCCTCCTCGGCCATCTCGAACAGCACGGCAAGATCGTCGATCCGCCCGCGCAGCGTCTCCGCCTTCCTGACCTCGGCCTGGAGGTGGGAGAGCTTGCTGGTGATCTTCTGCGCCTCGTCCGGGTTGTCCCACAGGGACGGCGCGGCCGCCTGCTCCTCGAGCACGGCGATGTCTGCCCTCAGCTTGTCGAGGTCCAGAACGGCCTCGATCGACTCCATGGTCGAGGAGAGGGACTTGAGCTCTTCGGATACATCGACGACTGCCACGCCTCCCAGCGTAACGGCTCCGCCAACCGCACAGCGCCCGGCCACCGACGCCCGGCCCGTCGGCCTGGTGGGGCGGGGTGCCCGGGGACCGCGGTTGCCGGGTCAGGCGGGCGGGCGGAGGGTCACGGGGTCGAGGTGCTGTGGGTGTCCTGGGGCGGGGAGTCGTCGCCGGAGGTGGCCAGCCAGGTGCCGACGCCCACCGCGGCCGCCAGCACGACCCCGGCCACGCCCAGCGTCACCCTGCGCCGCCGCGCCGCCGCCTTGTGCCGGGCCGAGCCCGGTCGCGGCGCCCCGGACGCCCTCGGCGCCCTGGCCGTGCCCCGCGCTCCGCCCGCCAGCTCGTCAGGACCCGGCACCCTCATCGAGGTGTGCGTGTCCCGGTTGGAGTCCGGCTTCGCCCCCGGTACCAGGGAGACGGCCCCCCGGCGCCGTACCCGCTGCTCCTCCGCGGCCGGAGCGGCGGCCGTCTCCTCGGCCGCCTCCTCCGACGCCTCCGTCTCCGGCTCGTCGACGTCCAGCGGCGGCATCCCCGCCAGCGTCGGCAGCTGCTCCCGCAGCCGCGTGGCCAGCTCGGATGCCCGCAGCCGGGAGGCCGGCGCCTTCGCCAGGCACTGCACGAGCAGCTGCCACAGCTCCTCGGGGATACCGGGAAGCGGGACGACGGTCTCCGTGACGTGACGGCGCAGGACCGCCCCGGGGTGGCCGCCGCCGAACGGGGTGAAGCCGGCCAGGAGCTCGTACAGGACCGTCGCGAGCGCGTAGATGTCCACGGACGCCCGGGGCGGCAGGCCCTCCACGATCTCCGGGGCCAGGTAGTCCGGCGTACCGATGATCTTCGTGGCGCGGGTCCGCTTCGGGGAGTCGATCAGCTTCGCCACGCCGAAGTCGGTCAGCAGGGCGGGGTGGGCACCGCCGGGGCCGAGCGGGCCCTGCATGTCGAGCAGGACGTTCTCCGGCTTCACGTCCCGGTGGACCACGCCCGCCGCGTGCGCCGCCGCCAGTCCGTCCGCGACGTCCGCGACGATCGCGACGGCCGCCTCGGGCGCGAGGCGCCGCTCCCGCTCCAGGCGGGTGCGCAGATCGGTACCGCGGACCAGGTCCATGACGAGGGCGAGGTCGTTGCCGTCGACGACGAGGTCGCGGACGGACACCACGTTGGGGTGCTCAAGGCCCAGCAGGGCCGTGCGCTCCTGTACGAAGCGGCCCACCAGCTCCTCGTCGGACGCGAGATCCTCGCGCAGCAGCTTGATGGCGACGGGCCCTTCCGGCCCCTCGCCCAGCCACACCGTGCCGGCGCTGCCCCGCCCCAGGATCTGGTTGGCGGTGTACCGGCTGCCGATCTTCCGTGCCAAGGCTGCTCCTACAGACGCGTGTTGCCGACAAAAGTACGCGTCCGATGAGCCAACCTTCACCACGGAGGCGGAAATCACCCGCCAGGTGTCGACAAATCCCCAGACTCGCGGTCAGTTGTTGTTGCCGGAGCCGCTGCCGCTGCCGCTGCCGCTGCCGAGGTCGCCGAACCAGTTGCTGACCGACGTCGTCCAGTCCTTCAGCTGGCTCCAGTAACCCCTGCCCTCCCCCACCCACGTGTGCAGCGGGGTCAGGTCCCAGATCAGCCAGCCCGCGACGAACAGGATGACGACCATGAACAGGCAGCCCTTGAGGCAGCCGAGCCCGGGGATCTTCATCGGGTTGGCGCTGCGCTGCCGCGGCTCTCGCGGGGCCCGCTGCGGCTCGGCGGGGGCGGCCGGGGGTGCGTAGCGCTGCTGCGGCCGCTGGGGCTGCTGCGGCGGCGGGGCGTACTGCTGCGGCTGGTGGCCGTACCCGGCGGGCTGCTGCTGGCCGTATCCGCCCTGCTGCCCGTACCCGCCGCCCTGCTGCCCGCGCGGCTGCGGTCGGCGTACCGGCTGCTGCTGCGGGGCCTGGCGCGGCGGCGCCTCCTGCGGCCGGGCCACCTGGCGCTGCGGGCGGCGGCGCAGCGGGTCCTCGTTCGGGTCGAGGTACTGGACCTGCGTCTGCTCGTTGCGGTCGCGGGCCGCGCGGAGCTGGGTCTGCCAGGGGTGCGGCTGCTCCGGCTGCTGCTGGCCCGGCTGCCCCTGGGGCATCGGCGGCATGACGGCCGTCGGGTCGGCGGCGCCGGTGTTCGGCAGCACGGCGGTCGGGTCGGCGGCGCCGGTCGGGCCGCCGGTGTGCGGGAGGAAGCTGGTCACCGCGTTCGGGTCGTACGATCCGGCGGGCGCACCGGTGTTCGGCAGCACCTGCGTGGGATCGGCCGACCCCGGTACGGCCGTCGGCGCCGGGTCGGGGGCCAGCAGCGCGCCCACCCCCTCGGCGGCGGCGATCTGCGCGGAGTTCGCGTGCACGCCGACGCCCTCGGCGACGACCCGCAGGCCGCGGGCGAGGTTCTCGGCGCTGGGCCGGTCGTCGGGGTTCTTGCGCAGGCAGCGCTCTATGACCGTCCACAGCGGGTCGGGCACGGTGGACGGGCGGCGCGGCTCGGCGCTCAGGTGCTGGTGGAGGACCTCGAGGGCGCTGCCGCCGGAGAACGGCGGGCGGCCGGTGACCAGCTCGTACAGCAGGATGCCGGCGCCGTAGATGTCGACGGCGGAGGTCTGCGGGCGGCCCTCGGCGGACTCCGGCGCCACGTACGCGGGCGTGCCGACGAACTCGTGGGTGCGGGTCAGGCCCGGGGAGTCGGCGAGCCGGGCGATGCCGAAGTCGGTCAGCAGCGGGTGCATCTGGCCGTTGTACTGCTGGAGCAGCACGTTGGCGGGCTTCAGGTCGCGGTGCACGACGCCGTCGGCGTGACTGGCGGCGAGCGCGTCGGCGATCTGGGCGGTCAGCAGGGCGGCGGCGACCGGCGAGAAGGGGCCGTTCTCGCGCAGGTAGCGGTGCAGGTCGGGGCCCTCGACGAGGTCCATGACCAGGGCCAGCAGATCGCCCTCGACGACCAGGTCGCGGACCCGGACGATGTTCGGGTGGGTCAGCCGGAGCAGCACGGAGCGCTCCCGCAGGAACCGCATCACGATGTCGGGGTCGCTGGCGAGCTCTTCCTTGAGGACCTTGATCGCGACGGTCTCCCCGGGCTGGCCGGGCACGGCCGCCTCGGCGCCCGCGGTCTCCCGCTGGCGGGCACGCCAGACGGTACCGGTGGCGCCGCGTCCGAGCGGCTCCTCCAGGAGGTACTTGCTGCCTACCGGCCGCACGTCATCCGCTCCCTGTTGCTTGCTGGTGTGTCCGGTTCTTGTGTCCGACCCACTGTAGTGCCGTGGTCCCTGGCACCGGGCTGTCGTCCGGCTGTGCTTTCCCCCGCACCGTAGGCGGCCGACGAGTGTTCCGGACGTATCCCCATACGTAGGCGTTCCCGCACTTGTTCGATGGAAAGACGCTCGCTTCGGTCCGGTGGTTGCCGGGTCCGGACGTGACCGATCTCAAGTGATCACCCGCGCGGTATTGGTCAGGCACTTTTGGGGGCAGAGCTGACCAATCAAGATCACTTACCATCGGGTCGTGGGCGCGTTGTCAGTGGCAGGTGCGAGGATGCGTGCGACAGCAGAACTGGCCGACGTGCTCGTGGTGGTGGGGGGAATTCCGCGCCCGCGCAGAAGGGACCGCTGACGCGATGCAGATCCGGCTGACCGTCGTAGACCCGCTGGGCCCTGCCGCGCAGCGGGGCCGGACCGTGAGCCGGGACGTGCTGGTGACGGCACCCGCGGGCACGGATCTGGCCGCGGTCGCCTCCGCGCTGGCCTCGGCGGTCACCGGTGACGGCGGACCGGGCGGCCGGGAGACGAGCGGCGCCCCCGTCGTGCTGTACGCCGGGGCGGAGCGGCTGGACGCCCGCCGCCGCATCCTGGGCGAGCCCCCGCTGGTCGACGGCGCCGTGCTGTCCCTGGGCGCGCCCGCCGCCCCCGAGCCGCATCCCGAGCTGGACGACGCCCCGGCCCAGCTCCACGTGATCGCCGGCCCGGACGCGGGCGGGGTCCATCTCCTGCACGGCGGCCAGATCACCATCGGCCGCTCCGCCGACGCCGACGTCCCGCTCGACGACCCGGACGTCTCCCGGCTGCACTGCGCGGTCACGGTCGCCGCCGACGGCCGCGTCTCGGTGGCCGACCTGCACTCCACGAACGGCACGGCCCTGGACGGCACCCGCGTCACCGACCGCCCGGTCCGCCTCGCCCCGGGAGCGCTCCTGCGCATCGGGGAATCGGCCCTGCGGCTTACGCCGTCCGGGGGACCGGGAGCCCGGGTCAGCACGGCACCGGACGGGGACGGATGCGTGCGGGTGCTGCTCGGGGGTGAGGGCGCGGAGGGCGGCGACACGGCCGACGGGACCGGCGGTGACGGCCTGGCGGCCGGCGGTTTCGCGCGTCCCGCGCGCGGGACGGCTGCTTCCGAAGGCTCGACCGGCCCCGCGGGCCGCACCCATCACGCCTACGGCACGGCGGGCTGGGGGGCCTCGGGCGGAGCGGCGGGGGGCCAGGAGCACGGGCCGGTGGAGTCACCGGTCGTACCCGCGCAGGGGGAAGCGCCGAGGATCGAGAGCCGCGGTGGGCTGCCGACGACCGGCCAGGGCGGCGGGTCGCCGCAGGCCGGGTGGGGCAGCGGGGCCCCGGCGGCCGGGGCCGGGCAGGGCAGCGGGCTCCCCACGGGCGCCGGGTACGGGGAAGGACCGCAAACCGCCGCGCGTGGGGACGGTTCGCAGGCAGCCGGGCCCAGGCACGAGCCCCCGTCGGCCGGACGCGGAGACGGATCGCAGCCGGCCGGATCCCGGCACGAACCGTCCGCAGCAGGACGCTGGGACGGAGCACAGGCGACCGGACCCGGGCACGAGCCGCCCTTGTCCGCCGGACGTGGGTACGAGCCCCCGTCGGCCGGGCCCAGGCACGAGCCTCCCTCGGCCGGACACGGGTACGAGCCCCCGTCGGCCGGAAGCCGAGGCGGGCTGCCCGGCCCACGCAGCGGTTCCGCCACCACCCAACGCTCCGGCGACGCGCAACGCCCCGCCGCCACGGACCGCTCCATGTCCACGGAGCGCCCCGCCGCCACGGACCGCTCCACCCCCACGCAACGCTCCGGCGACACCCACGCCGGCCGCTCCGGAGTTCTCGGCGGCCCCGCCGCCCGAAGCGGCTCCAACGGGCCGACGCCCGGCCCCGGTACCCGAAGCGGCGCCACCGGACCCACGCCCGGCCCCGGTACCCGAAGCGGCGCCACCGGACCCACGCCCGGCCCCGGTACCCGAAGCGGCGCCACCGGGCCCGCGGCCTCCGACCCGGCGGCGGCGTACCACCGGGCCTCCCCGGACGGCGCCCCGTCGGCCGGCGACGTCTCCGACGGCCCCGCCCCCGCCGCCTCCTCCGGCCGGCGCAAAGGCACCCCCCTGCGCGGCACCGACGCCCCCGCCCTGCCCGGCGCCCGCAGGCGTGGCGGGCTCGGGGCCTGGGCGCGGCGGCTGGCCGGCGGGCGTGGCGAGGTGCCGTCGGCCGCCGACGGCGAGCCCGCGGCCGAGGACGGCGGCACCGCGTCGGCCGGCGCCCCCGCCCAGCCCGAGACCTGGCCGGACCCCGCCGCCCTGCTGCTGACCGCGCTCGGCCCCGGCCCCCGCCTCTGGGAGCGCGGCCCCGGCCACCCGGAGACGCTCACGTTCCGGCTCGGCACGGCGGACCGCCCGGCGCCCGACGGACCGGGGCTGCTCCCCGCCGTACCGGTCACCGCCGATCTGCGCGAGGCCGGCGCCCTCGGCCTCGCCGGCCCGCGCACCCGCCTCGCCGGTCTCGCCCGCGCCGTACTGGCGCAGCTCGCCGCGCTGCACTCCCCCGACCTGCTGGAGATCGTGCTGATCAGCGCGGACCGGGCCCGCTCCCTGGAGGAGCGCACGGCCGAGTGGTCCTGGCTCGGCTGGCTTCCGCACGTCCGCCCCGGGCACGGCCAGGACTGCCGGCTCCTGCTCGCCTACGACCGCGAACAGGCCGCGGCCCGCGTGGAGGAACTGCTGCGCAGGGTGGAGGACCTGTCCGCGCCCCGACGCCCGGCCACCGCCTCCGACCGCCCGAACCTGGCGGGTACGACCGCGGACGCCCCGCCCGCCGAGGACGCCCACCGCCCCTCCTGGGCCCGCGACGACCTCGGCGCCGACGACGGCGACGGCAGAGGCGGCTTCCCGGGGCCGTACACGGTCGTCGTCGTGGACGGCGATCCCGGCGGCTCGGCACTGCGGGACGCGGTGGCGCGGCTGACCGTCGCCGGGCCGCGGGCCGGAGTGCATGTGATCTGCCTGGCGGAGACCGCGCCCACCTCGCCCACCTCGCCGGTCACCCAGACCTACGAGGCGGCGTGCGCGGTGACCCCCACGTTCCGGGAGTGCGGGACCGTGTCCCTGCTCAGCGGGGACGTGGCGACGGCTCTGCATCTGCTGCGGGTGGCCCGCACCGACGCGGCGGGTCCGCTCGGCCCCGGCACCCTGGCCGCGGTGGACGCGGTCTCCGCCGCCTGGGCCGAGCGGTTCGCGAGGGCGCTGGCCCCGCTGCGCCCCGACGGACCGGCCGGCGACCGGCACACGCGCGTGGCCACCCCGCTCCCCCAGTCCGCCCGCCTGCTGGACGAGTTGGGGCTGGCGCGGGCCACCCCGGCGTCGCTGATGGCCCGTTGGGCGGACGCGGCCGACGACGCCGAGTCGCTGGGCGGCCGGGCCCGGGCGGTGCTCGGCGCCGGACCGCGCGGCCCGCTCGGCGCCGACCTGGTGACCGAGGGACCGCATCTGCTCATCGAGGGCCCGCCCGGCAGTGGCCGTACGGAGCTGCTGCGGGCGATGGTCGCCTCGCTGGCCGCCGCCGAGCGCCCCGACCGGCTCGGGATCGTCCTGATCGACGGCCGCGACGGCGTCGGCACCGGGGCCGGCGCCGGCCCCGGCGAGGGCCTGCGGGTGTGCACCGACATACCGCATGTGACGACCCACCTCTCCGTCAACGACCCGGTCCGGATGCGGGAGTTGGCGCAGTCACTGAGCGCCGAGCTGAAAAGGCGTACCGAGCTGCTGGGCCGCTCCGACTTCACCGACTGGCACGCCCAGCGGGAGGTCTCGGGCCGGATCGTCGCCCAGCGCGGCCGTCCCGCCGCCGCGGGCGCCGCCGACATAGAGGCACCGCCCAGCTCGACGCTCCGGCTGCGCCCGTCGGCCGGTGCCGCCGCCCGCCGGCGCACGGAGGCGCCGCCGCCGCTGCCCCGTCTGGTCGTCGTGGTCGACGATCTGGACGCCCTGGTCTCGCCCGCCCTCGGTTCGCCGGGCCGTCCGGCCGCCGGCTCCGTGATGCGGGCGCTGGAGGCGGTGGCGAAGGAGGGCGACCGGCTCGGCGTCCACCTGATCGCGGCGGCCGGTGCGGGCGGCCGTACGGCGGAGACGGAACCGGCCCGGCGGGCCACCCTGCGCGTCACCCTGGACCCACCGGCCGCCGGCCCCGACGAACCGGCCCCGGGCCGCGGCCGCCTGACCACACCGGACGGCCACGTCACGGCGTTCCAGGCGGGCCGCGTCACCGGCCGCATCCCCCGCACGGCGACCCAGCGCCCCACGGTCGTCCCCCTCGACTGGCCCCGCATGGGCGACCCCCCGACCCGCCGCCCGGTAAGGGAGTTGGGCAACGGCCCGACGGACCTGGCGCTGCTGGCGAGCGCGGTGGAGAGAGCGGCGAGAGAGGTCTCGGCTGCGGAGGTCCCCTCGCTTCTGTAGCGGAGGCCCCCGCCGCTGCCGGCGAGGGCGACCGATCACGAGGCGATCACGATCTCCGGCCCTCACCTGTACGCACCCTTGCCGCACGGACGACCCCCGCGTACACCGGAGCGCACGGGACAGAGTTCTGACGTTCAACGAGGAACGACGAACGGGGAAGTGATGCGCGCCATGAGCAACACCATCCGGACAGGCAGGGCCGTCACCACGCTCGCGGCACTCCTCGCGGGAGCCCTCGCGCTCACCGCGTGCGGAGGCAGCGACGACAAGAAGGACCACAACGGCTCGGAGAACAGCGCCAGTACGTCCGGTTCCACCCTCACCCTCCCCAAACTGGACGGCACCACGCTCGAGGTGGCCGCCGTCTGGACCGGGCAGGAGCAGAAGAACTTCAAGCAGGTGCTCGCGGAGTTCGAGAAGCGCACCGGTGCGAAGGTCACCTTCGTGCCCGCCCAGGATCCGATCATCAACTTCCTCGGCTCGAAGATCGCGGGCGGTCAGCCGCCGGACATCGCGCTGCTGCCGCAGCCCGGCGCGATCAAGCAGGCCGTGCAGAAGGGCTGGGCGAAGCCGCTCGGCGCGGACGCGGTCAAGGAAGTGCAGAAGAACTACTCGCAGGGCTGGCAGGACATCGGCAAGGTCGGCGGCAAGCAGTACGGCGTCTACTACAAGGCCGCCAACAAGTCGCTGATCTGGTACAACACCACGGTCTTCGAGAACGCGGGCGCCAAGGAACCCAAGACCTGGCAGGACCTGCAGACGACCGCGCAGACGGTGTACGACTCGGGCGTCACGCCGTTCTCGGTCGGCGGCGCCGACGGCTGGACGCTGACCGACTGGTTCGAGAACGTCTATCTCTCCCAGGCGGGCCCGGACAAGTACGACCAGCTCGCCCAGCACAAGATCAAGTGGACCGACCCGTCGGTGAAGCAGGCGCTGACCACGCTCGCCCAGATCTGGGGCAAGAAGGGTTACGTCGCGGGCGACGCGGACGGCGCGCTGCAGACGGAGTTCCCTGCCTCGGTCACCCAGACCTTCACCGGCGGCGACCAGCCGAAGGCCGGGATGGTCTACGAGGGCGACTTCGTGCAGGTCAACATCGGTGAGACCAAGGCGAAGGTGGGCACGGGCGCCAAGGTGTTCCCGTTCCCCGCGGTCGGCTCCGCGGCCCCCGTGGTCTCCGGCGGTGACGCGGCCGTCATCTTCAAGGACTCCAAGGGCGCCCAGGCCCTCGCGACCTTCCTGGCCTCCCCGGACGCGGCGACGATCCAGGCGAAGCTCGGCGGCTATCTCTCCCCGAACAAGAGCGTGCCGAACTCGGCGTACCCGAACGAGGTGCAGCGCACCATCGCCAAGGCCCTGATCGCGTCCGGTGACGACTTCCGCTTCGACATGTCCGACCAGGCCCCGCAGGCGTTCGGCGGTACCCCGGGCAAGGGCGAGTGGAAGGACCTCCAGGACTTCCTGAAGAACCCGAAGGACGTCGCGGGCACCCAGGCGAAGCTGGAGAAGGACGCGGCGGCCGCCTACGGCAGCGGAAGCTGACCGGGCGATGGCCGCACCCGCGACCACGGCCCCCGCTCCACCGGGCCACCGCAAGAGCGTGACCGGCACCCGCAGGACCGTGGCGTTCCTCTTTCTCCTCCCCGCCCTGGTGCTGCTCGGCGCGCTCGTGGTCTACCCGATCGGGTACTCGCTGATCCGCAGCTTCTACAACGCGAACGGCGACGGTTTCGCCGGCTTCGACAACTACAAGGCGATCTTCACGGACGACGGCATCCGCACCGCCCTGAAGAACAACATCATCTGGGTGGTGTTCGCGCCGACGATCTCCACCGCCCTCGGTCTGATCTTCGCGGTGCTGACCGAACGGATCCGCTGGGGCACGGCGTTCAAGCTGGTCGTCTTCATGCCGATGGCGATTTCGATGCTGGCCGCCGGGATCATCTTCCGTCTCGTCTACGACCAGGACCCGGACAAGGGGGTCGCCAACGCGGTCTGGGTGGGCGTCCACGACACCTTCGCCCAGTCCTCCGCGTTCCCGAACGCCCACCCGGGCCGGGAGTCGCCGCTCAAGCCGGACCAGGGCGGCTTCGTCACCACGGCCACCGTCCACACCGGGCAGACCGTCGCCCTCCCCCTGGTGGGCGTCGCCCCGGACCAGATGCCGGACGGCGCGAAGAAGGCCGTGGCGGCGCGGCCCGACCCCGGGAAGATCACCGGCACCACCTGGCAGGACTTCACCCGCGGCAAGGGCGTCGGCAGGCTCGGCGCCCCCGACCCGTCCGAGGTCGGCTACGACGGGATGCGCATCGAGGCGGTGAAGGACGGCAAGGTGGTGGCCTCGGCCAAGGCCGCCGCCGACGGCACCTTCACCCTCCCCGCCGCTGCCGACGGAGCTCGGCTCAAGCTCCCGGCGAGCAACTTCAAGCAGCCCTACAACGGCGTCGACTGGCTCGGCCCGTCCCTGGTCACGCCGGCCATCATCGGGTCGTACATCTGGATGTGGGCGGGCTTCGCGATGGTGCTGATCGCGGCCGGACTGGCAGGTGTCCCCCGGGAACTCCTCGAGGCGGCCCGGGTCGACGGGGCGACCGAGTGGCAGGTGTTCCGCAAGGTCACCGTGCCGCTGCTGGCGCCGGTCCTCGCGGTGGTCACCGTCACCCTGATGATCAACGTGCTGAAGGTCTTCGACCTCGTGTACATCATCGCGCCGGGCTCCTCGCAGGACGACGCGAACGTGCTCGCCCTGGAGCTGTACCGCAAGGGCTTCGCGGAGGGCCAGCCGGGCATCGCGAGCGCGATCGCGGTGTTCCTGCTGCTCCTCGTCATCCCGGTGATGTGGTTCAACGTGCGCAGGCTGCGACGGGAGGAACGGCGATGAGCTGGCTGCTGGAGAAGATCAACGGCGGTCTGGTGCGGTTCTTCCTGATCGTCGTCGCCCTGTTCTGGCTGGTGCCGACGATCGGGCTGCTCGCCTCCTCCCTGCGTTCCCCGGAGGACATGAGCGCGAGCGGCTGGTGGAACGTGTTCGCCAAGCCGTCCCAGCTCACCTTCGACAGCTACCAGAACCTTCTGGAGAACAGCGACATCACCAACTCGCTGTGGAACACCGTCCTGATCACCGTCCCGGCGACGGTCCTGGTCGTGATCATCGGGGCGCTGGCCGGTTACGCGTTCGCGTGGATGGAGTTCCCCGGCCGGGACTGGTGGTTCCTGATCGTGGTCAGCCTGCTGGTGGTCCCCGTGCAGGTCGCGCTGATCCCGATCGCCGAACTCTTCGGCAAGATCGGCCTGTTCGGGACGATCCTCGGAGTGGTCCTCTTCCATGTCGGCTTCGGACTGCCGTTCGCGGTGTTCCTGCTGCGGAACTTCTTCGCGGAGATCCCGCGGGAGCTGCTGGAGGCGGCCCGTCTCGACGGCGCCGGTGAACTGCGCCTGTTCACCCGGGTGGTGATGCCGCTGGGCGGGCCGGCGATCGCGAGTCTGGGCATCTTCCAGTTCCTGTGGGTGTGGAACGACATGCTGGTCGCGCTGGTGTTCACCAAGTCGGGCACCCAGCCGATCACGGTGGCGCTCCAGACCCAGGTCCGTCAGTTCGGCAACAACGTCGACGTGCTGGCCCCCGGCGCCTTCATCTCGATGGTGATCCCGCTGGCGGTGTTCTTCGCGTTCCAGCGGCAGTTCGTGACGGGGGTGATGGCCGGCGCGGTCAAATAACCGCACAAGGCAGTTCGAAGAAGGGCGAGTCGGCCATCGGCTCGCCCTTCGCCACGGATCCGGGGGTGCCGTCCCCCGGAAAGCACAGCACGGAACGTAACCCACATGACGTAGAGAACCGTAACCAAATCATTCCATTGGCCGTTCCCGGGCAGAACGCCCGCGCCGACCGACCCATGGATGCCCCTTGCCCAGGTTCAGTGTCATTGTCCCCGCGTACAAGGTCCAGGCGTATCTGCCCGAGTGCCTGGACTCGGTGCTCTCGCAGTCCTATCCCGATCTGGAACTGATCGCCGTCGACGACCGCTCGCCGGACGCCTGCGGCACGATCATCGACGAGTACGCGGCCCGCGACGCGCGCGTACGGCCCGTCCACCTTCCGGAGAACCAGGGCCTGGGCGCTGCCCGCAACGCCGGGATGGAGCAGGCGCGCGGCGACTACCTGCTCTTCCTGGACAGCGACGACACCCTCACCCCCGACGCGCTGCGGGCGATCGCCGACCGGATCAAGGAGACCGGCGAGCCGGACGTGCTGGTGTACGACTACGCGCGGACCTTCTGGACGGGCCGGGCGGAGCGCAACAAGGTCGCGTTCCAGCTGACCGAACAGGGCCCGGCGCCCTTCCGGCTCGAGGACCGGCCGGGCCTCCTCCGCGTCCTCATGGTGGCCTGGAACAAGGCGTACCGGCGGGAGTTCGTGACGGAGCACCACTTCGCCTTCCCGTCCGGCTACTACGAGGACACCCCCTGGACCTATCCGGTCCTGATGACCGCCGGGTCCCTCGCGACCCTGGACCGGGTCTGTGTGCACTACCGGCAGCGGCGGCAGGGCAGCATTCTCGGCACCACGAGCCGCAGCCACTTCGACATCTTCGAACAGTACGACCGGGTCTTCGCGTTCATCGAGGAGCGGCCCGAACTGGCCCGCTGGCGGCCGGTGCTGTTCCGGCGGATGATCGACCACTTCTCGACGGTGTTCACCAGGCGGGAGCGGCTGCCGCGCGGCACCCGCGCCGAGTTCCTGCGCAGGGCCCGCGCCCACTACCGCCGTTACCGGGCCGCGGGCACGCCGGTCCCTCCCCCACTCTCGGCTCCGCTCGAGCGGGGGTACCCCCTCCGCACCCGGCTCCGCCACGGTCTCGTCCACTACGGCCTGCACCGCACCTACCGCGCCCTCCAGCTGGCGCGGTCCGGTGGCCGCCGCACGGTCAAGGCCGGCGTCAAGTCCGTCCGGGGCCTGCGCTCGGCCCTCCTCCAGCTGCACTACCGCGTCCAGCTGCGCCTGCCGCTGCGCGCCGACCGCGCGGTCTTCGCCGCCTACTGGAACCGCGGCCACGGCTGCAACCCGGGTGCGCTGGAGGCGGCGTTCCGCAGTCACGCCCCGCACATCCGCACCTCCTGGATCGCCCGCCCCGAGCACCAGCACACCGTCCCGCCGGGCCCGCGCCGGCTGCGCCCGGGCACCTTCGGCTACTGGACCGCACTGGCCCGCTCCAAGTACCTGGTCAACAACGTCAATTTCGACCGGCGGCTGAAGAAGCGCCCCGGCCAGGTGTTCGTGCAGACCCAGCACGGCACCCCGCTCAAGCACATGGGCCTCGACCTCCAGGAACACCCGGCGGCCGGCGCCGACATGGACTTCGAGGAGCTCCTGCGGGGCGTCGACAAGTGGGACTACCTGCTGTCCGCCAACCGCCACACCACCCTGACCTGGGAGCGCGTCTACCCCGGCGGCTACACCACCCTCGAATACGGCTATCCCCGCAACGACGTCTTCCAGCAGGCCACCTCCGCCGACGTGACCCGGATCCGCGAGTCGCTCGGCGTCCCCGAGGGCACGGTCGCACTGCTGTACGCGCCCACCCACCGCGACTACCGGCGCACCCAGCGCCCCGCGCTCGACCTGGACCGGATCGTGCGCCGGCTCGGCCCGCGCTTCGTGATCCTGGCCCGCGCCCACTACTGGCACGGCGGCCCGCTCGCGGCCGGGTCGCGGGTGATCGACGTCAGCGACCACCCGAGCGTGGAGTCCCTCTGCCTCGCCTCGGACGCGCTGGTCACCGACTACTCGTCGATCATGTTCGACTACGCCAACCTGGACCGTCCGATCGTCGTGCACACCGAGGACTGGGACGCCTACCGCGCGGCCCGCGGTACCTACTTCGACCTGCGCTCCGCCCCGCCGGGCGCGGTCGCCCGCAGCGAGGACGAGCTGATCGACATCTTCGCCAGCGGCCACTGGCGCGGCTCCCGCTCCGCGCAGCTGCGCGCCGCGTTCCGCGAGCGGTTCTGCCGGTACGACGACGGACGCGCCGCCGAACGGGTCGTACGGCATGTGGTGCTCGGCGAGCCGGCCGGGCTGCCGGGGTTCATCCCGCTGGATGAGCGGCATCCCGTGCCGTCGGCGGCCTCGGGGCTCGCCCACTCCCCGCTCGCCACCGTTCCGCAACCTTCTGGCCACCTGCCCGTCACCGAGGGCCGCTGACCGCCGTTTGCCTTCCAGGGAGTTCCTTCATGCCCCCCAACACCTCGCGGCCCACTCCGTCGCGGCCGTCCACCTGGCGACCCGTGGGGAGGCCGGGCCGCATGGACACCTGAGAAAGAGCAGCATGCCCCGCTTCAGCATCATCGTCCCGTCCCACGGGGTCGCCGGCCGGCTGTCCCAGGCGCTGGACTCGGTCCTCGCCCAGTCCTTCGGCGACCTGGAGCTGATCCCGGTCTGCGACGCGCCGGACGCCCCGGCCGCCGCGGTCGCCGCCGGATACGCCGAGCGGGACTCCCGGGTGGCCCCGGTGCACTCACCGCCGTCCGCGGGGCTGAGCGGGGCCCGTAACACCGGGATGCGGGCGGCGAAGGGCACGTATCTGCTGTTCCTCGACGGCGACGACGTCCTGGTGCCGGGCGCGCTGGCACGGCTGGCGGCACGGCTGGACGGGACCGGTGACGTGGACGTGCTGTACTTCGAGCACGAGCGGGTGCCCTGGTGGGAGGGCGAGCCGGCCAACCCGGCGGCACCGCTGCTGGCGGGCACCCCGCGGGGCGCCTTCGCCCCGGCCGAGGCACCCGCGCTGACCGGCGTGACGCTGCCGGCGTGGAGCGCGGCCCATCGCCGCGCCTTTCTCAGGGACCGTCGGCTGCGCTTCCCCGACGGCCACTTCACGGACATCGGCTGGGGCGGCCTGACCGGTATCGCCGCCGACCGTGTCGCGGTGCTGCGTTCGGTGGTCGTACGGCACCGGCTGCGTCGGCAGGGCAGCCGGCTGAACCTGCCGGGTGCGCATCAGCACGACCTCCTCGACCAGGTGGAGCTGGTGCTGGCACGGGCGTTCGCGGCGGGGCTCCCGGGCGAGCGGGCGCGGCCGCTGTTCGAGCAGCTCGTCGAGGCCGTGCTGAGGACGGCCGCCCGCCCGCAGCGGCTGCCGTCCGGGCACCGGGCGTTCTTCCGGCGGGCGAGGTGGCTGCACCGCACGTACCGCCCGGCCGGGTTCCGGATGCCGGGCGGGAGTCTCGGGGTGCAGCACCGGCTCCTCGCGGCGGGCGCGTACACCGCGTTCCGGGCGCTGCGCGGGGCCAACCGGGCGGCGGTCCGGGCGGCCGGGCTGCTGCCCCGCCCGCGGCTGCCGCTCACCCGGCTGCGTTACGCCCTCGACCTGCGCCGCCCGCTCGACGAGAGCCTCGCCGTGTACTGCGCCTACTGGGGGCGCGGTTACGCCTGCAACCCGGCCGCGATCCACGCCACGGCCAGCCAACTCGTCCCGCGGCTGCGCTCGGTGTTCCTGGTCGAGGCCGGCCAGGAACACACCGTGCCCCAGGACGTCGAGTACGCGGTGATCGGCAGCCGCCGCTACTGGCAGGTGCTGGCCCGCGCCAAGTACCTGGTCAACAACGCCAACTTCGCCGAGGGAGTCGTCAAGCGGCCCGGCAGCGTGCATCTGCAGACGCAGCACGGCACCCCGCTGAAGAAGATGGGCGTCGACCAGTCGACGTACCCCGTGGTCGCCGCGCGGACCGGCAGCTTCACCAAGCTGCTCGGCCGCGTGGACCGCTGGGACTTCAACCTCTCCGCGAACCGGCACTCCACCCAGACCTGGGAGCGCGCCTTCCCCGGCTCGTACGAGGCGCTGGAGTACGGCTACCCGCGCAACGACGTCTACTACACGGCGTCCGGCCACGACGTGGTCCGGGCCCGCCGCAGCCTGGGCGTCCCGGACGGCAGGACGGCCGTGCTGTACGCCCCCACCCACCGCGACCACCACACCGGCTTCGAGGCCGGTCTCGACCTGGAGGCGTTCTGCGAGGCGGCCGGCGAGAACGTGGTCGTCCTCCTGCGCGCCCACTACTTCTACGACCGGGGAGCCTTCGCGGGTACCGGCCGGGTCATCGACGTCACCGCGCACCGCTCCGCCGAGGACGTGTGTCTCGCGGCGGACGCGCTGATCACCGACTACTCCTCCATCATGTTCGACTACGCCAACCTGGACCGGCCGATCGTCGTCTACGCCGACGACTGGGAGGTCTACCGGCAGACCCGGGGCGTCTACTTCGACCTGATGGCCGAGCCGCCGGGCCCGGTCGCCCACACCCCGGAGGAACTGGCCCGGATCTTTCGCGAGGGCGTCCACCGGGGCCCGGAGTCCCAACGGCTGCGGGCCCGGTTCCGGGACCGTTTCTGCCAGTTCGACGACGGTCTGGCCGCCGAACGCGTCGTACGCCGGGTGTTCCTCGGCCAGTCGCCGGAGTCACTCCCACCGCTGATCCCGCTCGCGGAACGCCTGCCCGCCCCGGCCACCACCGCCTTCGTGAGGAGCTGATCGTGCCCCGATTCAGTCTGATCGTGCCCTGTTTCAAGGTGCAGGGCTTTCTGCGCGAGTGCCTGGACTCGGTCCTGGAGCAGTCCTTCCACGACATCGAGGTGATCGCCGTCGACGACCGCTCCCCGGACGGCAGCGGCGCGATCCTCGACGAGTACGCGGCCCGCGACCCGCGCGTGCGGGTCCTGCACCTCCCCGAGAACGTCGGCCTCGGCCACGCCCGCAACGCCGGACTCCCCCACGCCACCGGCGACTTCCTGCTCTTCCTCGACAGCGACGACACCCTCACCCCGGGCGCCCTGCGCGCGATCGCCGACCGGCTCACGGAGACCGGCGACCCGGACGTGCTGGTCTTCGACTACGCCCGCACCTACTGGTGGGGCGGCACGCGGCGCAACGCCCTCGCGGAGGTGTTGAGTTCGACCGACGGCGTCTTCACCGCGACCGAACGCCCGGAGGTCCTCGACCTGTTGATGGTGGTGTGGAACAAGGTCTACCGGCGTGACTTCGTCGAGGAGAACGGCTTCCGGTTCCCGCCGGGCTACTACGAGGACACCCCCTGGACCTTCCCGGTCCTGCTCGGCGCCGGCCGGATCGCCACCCTCGACCGGATCTGCCTGAACTACCGCCAGCGCCGCCAGGGCAACATCCTCTCCACCACCAGCCGCAAGCACTTCGACGTCCACGACCAGTACCGGCGGGTGTTCGAGTACGTCGACTCGCGACCGGAGCTGGCGGGTTGGCGGCCGTATCTGCACCGGAAGATGGGCGAGCACTGCCTGGACATCCTCGCCAAGCCGGACCGGCTGCCGCCCGCCGCCAAGGGCGAGTTCTTCCGGCGCACGGCGGAGCTGTACCGGGCGTACCGGCCGGAGGGCGCCGACCTCGGGGTGCTGGGCGGCTCGTACACGGCATACCGGCTGCGGCAGCAGGCCGGGCGGATCGGCCGGGAGAGCGGACGGCAGGCGCTGCGGATGCGGCGGGCGGCGGGAGCCCGGGCCCGGCACGCGCTGACCGGGCTGAGCGTCCACCGCGCGCTGGACGAGCGGCTGGTCCTGTACTCGGCGTCCTCGCACCGGGGCCTGCTGGGCGACCCGGCGGCCGTCTACCGCAAGGCCCGGGAGATCGCACCGGAGCTGCGTGGCGTCTGGGTGATGAAGGACGCGGAGGTGGCGGCGGGGCTGCCCGCCGACGTGGAGCACGTGCTGCTGGACTCCCCGGGGTACCGGCGGCTCACCGCCCGCGCGAAGTTCCTCGTGAACGACGTCAACTGGCCCGGCGCGCTGGTCAAGCGGCCCGGCAGCGTGCACATCCACACCCATCGGGGCACCCCGCTCAAGTACCTGGGCGCCGACCTGCTGGGCAAGCCCGGCGCCCGGCTCGGTCTCGACGTGCCCCAGATGCTGCGCCGGGCCGACCGCTGGGACCACAGCCTGGTCGCCAACCGTCACTCCGAGCTGGTGTGGGAGCGGGCCTACCCCTGCCACTTCGCGTCGGCCCGCACGGGCAGCCCGCGCAACGACGTGCTGGTCGAGGGCGGCCCCTCGGACTTCCGGGCCCGGTACGGCATTCCGGCCGACCACACGGTCGTGCTCTACGCCCCGACCCGCCGGGACTACGTCCGGGGCGGCCATGCCGAGCGGATCGACCTGGCCCGGTTCGCCGCCGACCTCGGCGCGGGCCACACCCTGGTGGTCCGGCTGCATCCGACGCTGGCGACCGGTCCGGCGCGCGGGATGGGCCTGGCCGAGCTGCACCGGCGCGGGATCGTGGTCGACGCGACCGGCGAACCGCACGGGGAGCAGGTGCTGCTGGCGGCGGACGCCCTGGTCACCGACTACTCCTCCGTCATGTTCGACTACGCCAACCTGGACCGGCCGATCGTCGTGCACGCCGACGACTGGGCCGCCTGCACCGCGAGCCGGGGTGCCTATCTCGACATCACCGCCGAGGCGCCGGGCCATGTGTCGTACTCCTACCGGGAGTTGGCGTGGCTGTTCGCCTCGGGCGGCTGGCGGGACGAGGAATCGGCACGGCTGCGGGCCGACTTCCGGTCCCGTTTCTGCGAGTTCGACGACGGCAGGGCCGCCGAGCGGGTGGTACGGACGCTGCTGCTCGGCGAGTCGATGCCGGCCGCCGCTGTACGGGTGCCGGAACCGGTCGCGGGTCACGATCTGCTGGCGTCGACGTGAGACCGCGCACCTGGGTGCTGGTCCTGGCCGCCGTGTTCGCGGTGCTGCAACTGGCCAACGTCACCGGCCGGGACACCCCCGACTCCGCGAACTACGTGTCGTACGCGCTGACCCTGGGCGGGGCGGATCAGCGGGAGGCGGCGGCCCGGACGGTCGACTGGGTGTGCGCCGGCCAGGCGTCGGCGGCGGCGCGCGCGCAGAGTGTGAACGTGCTGCACTTCCATGCGCCGAGCCCGGCGGGGCGGGTCTTCGCGGAGTGCCGACAGGGTGCACTGCGGCTCGTGGAGCGCCGGTTGGCGGCCGGGCAGACGGACGGGCACATCGTGCCCTTCGTGGGTCCCCGGCTGCGGGCGATCTTCGAGGTGCGGCCCGGCTATCCGTTGTTCCTGCTGCCGTTCGTCACCGTGTTCGGGGTGACCTGGGGAGTATGGCTGGCCAGTGTGCTGGTCACGACCGCGGGCGGGGTGTTGGTCTTTCTGGTCCTGCGGACGCTGTCGGTACCGGTGCCGCTCGCGCTGACCGGGCAGGCCCTGTACTACGTCCTGCCGGTGGGCACGACCGCGATGCGGCCGATGACCGAGGGCCTGATGCTGGCGCTGACCCTGACGGCGGTGTGGGGCTGTGCGCTGGCCCTCACCGGGCGGGCACGGGCGGGAACGGCGCTGGTGGCGGGCGCGCTGCTCGCGCTGTTCGCCGTGAAGCACGCCCAGGCGCTGTTCCTCGGGGTGTGCCTGGCCGGGGCGGGAGCGGCGGTCGCCCTGGGGCGGCGACGGCACGGCCGGGCGCCCGGGCGCGGGGTGGTGGCGATCGCCGCGGCGGGCTGCGTGGCGGCCGCCGCCACCCTGCTTCTGGCCCGGCTGCTGCGCTATCCCTCCGAGGCGGAGAGCGTGCAGGACCTGCTGACCGGCCACTACACCCACCCGGACCGGGTCCGGCCGTGGCCGGAGTTCCTCCATCTGGAGTGGGACTTCTGGGTGGAGTGGCTGCGCCGGCAGCTGCTGGCGCCGCTGTTCCCGGCGGCGCTGGCGGCCGGGGCCTGGGGAGCGCGGCGGCGGCCGGCCTTCGGCGTCTTCCTGCTGGCGGCCGCGGGCACCGGGTTGCTGACCCAGGCCGGGCATCCGGACATCACCATCTGGGGCGACCGGCTGATCGTGCTGGCCTGGCTGCTGCCGGTGGTGGGGGTGCCGTTGCTCCTTGAGCCGCTGATGGACCGGGTGGTTCCGGCTCCCGTGCAGGGGTCACTCGATGAGGTGAGCGGCGGTGGCCTGCCGGAGGCTCACTCGATGAGGTGACGGCCGCCGAAGCCGCCGGGACGTCAGCGGGACCGGCGGGAACACTCGCCCAATGGTCCGCCCTGTCCGTTCCCTCCGGTGAGCACCGGCGCCCTGGTCCGGCGCGACGCGCGCGGCTCCACCGCTCTGCGCGGCGGCCGCGCCCGCAGACTCACCCCGTACCAGCTCTCCGGCCTGCTGTTCTGGCTGGTGATGACCCTGGCGTACTGGCGGGTGCCGCCGTGCTGCGAGGCCGGACAGCACGCGGCGACGGTGGAGCGGCTGCTGCGGGCGGGCCTGGCGGACGCCGCCGCGTCCCCGTACGTGCTGGCCCAGGACGCGCTGGCACGGCTGACCGGGCTCAGCGGCTGGCAGCTGCTGCGGGTGTGCGGCCCGCTGAACCTGCTGGTGCTGCTGACCGGCCTCGGCCGACTGGTCCGCGTGCTCTCCCCGCGCCCCTGGGCACCGGTGCTGGCGCTGGCCTTCATGTCCGTGCTGTGGGGCACCCGGCCGGGACGGGGCGGCGGTTCGCTGGCCCTGCTGCCGTTGACCGGCAGTCTCGGCTACCCGTCCGCGTTCGCCCTCGGCCTCACCCTCTGGGCCTGGGCCCTGGCCGGCGCCCGGGCCCGCGATCTGCGCCGGGTGCGCTATGTCGGCCCGAGCGGCCTGCGCAGCCTCTCCGGATACGCGGCGCTCGGGGTGCTGTACGGGGTGGTGGCCCTGGTCGACCCGGTGCTCGGCGTGGCGGCGGCGGCCGGGGCGGTGGCGTTCGTGGCGGGGTGGCAGCCGGGGTGGCGGGGCGCGGTGTGGGGGCGGTGGGGGCTGACGGGCGCGGTGGCGGCCGGGGTGATCGCCTTCGGGACGCATGCGCGCGTGCTGCCACAGGCGTACGAGACCTACGGGGGCTTCGGGGCCTTCAGCGGCTTCGGGGGCTTCGGGGCCTTCAGCGGCTTCGGTGGCTTCGGGGCCTTCGGTGGCTTCGGTGGCTTCGGTGGCTTCGGTGGCTTCGGTGGCTTCGGCGGGGTGGTCGGGCAGTGCTGGCTGGCGCTGCTCGGGGTGCCGACGCTGTGGCTGCGGGCGCGGCGCGCGGCCGGGCAGGTGCCTCGACGGGCGGCCGGGGAAGCTGACCTGCCGGCGGATCAGACGGATCAGACGGATCGGCAGACGGATCGGCCGACGGACCGGCAGGGGGGTCCGGGTGCGGGCTGGACCGTGGGACGAGCCCCGGGACAGGTCGGGGGACGGGCCGCGGCTTGGCGTGATCCGCTCGTACTGCTGTTCGTTCTCGAGGCCCTGCTGGCGGGATACGGCCTCCGTCACGGCTTCGGCGAACTGCTCGGTCCTGCCCTTCTGGCGCCGCAGTGCGCGCTCGCGGTGGAGCTGGCGGCGGAGCGGCCCCGGCCGGCCCGGCGGCGGACGCTGGGCTGGGCCGCGGCCGGCGGAGCCTGCCTGGGCTTTCTGACCGCGCAGGCCGGGGCGGTCGTACCGCGCTCACTGGACCCGGTCGGCTTCGTCCAGCCGCCGCGCTGGCCGTCGTACGACTGGGCCGCCCGGCACATCGGCCCCGGGGAACCGGTGGTCACGGACGCCTACTACGCCGTACACCTGCTCCCCGGATACGGCATTGAACTGGCCGACGCCCACGACCACCGCCCCCGGGTGCGCTGGCTGCTGCTGACGCGGCGCGAGCGGCTGCCCACAGATGCGGTGGTCGTGGACTGGAGCCGGCGGACCGGGGAGGTGCTCGCGCGGCTCACCCGGACGAAGGACGTACCGGTGGCCGCTCGGCCGACTGCCCGGCTGACTACTCGGGCGTCTGGTGGGGCGACTACTCGACGATGAGCTCGACCGGGATGTTGCCCCGGGTGGCCTTGGAGTAGGGGCAGTACTCGTGGGCCTGGTGGACGAGCTTCTCGCCGGTCTCGTTGGAGAGCTCCTCGGGCAGCTCGACGCGCAGGGTGACCTTGAGCGCGAAGCCGCCGTCGGACTCGTCCTTGCCGATGCCGACCTCGGCGGTGACGGAGATCTCGCCGGTGTCCACCTTGGCCTGGCGGCCGATGGCGCCGAGGGCGCTGGCGAAACAGGCGGCGTAACCGGCGGCGAAGAGCTGCTCGGGGTTGGTGCCCTGGCCGTTGCCGCCGAGAGCCGGCGGGAAGGCCAGCGCGAGGTCCAGCTGCCCGTCCGAGCTGACCGCCCGTCCCTCCCGGCCGGTGGCGGTGGCGGCTGCGGTGTAGAGCGCGTCCATGGAAGACCATCCCTCTCGAAGTTCGGTGTTCCGGCGGCTCCGTTCCTGCCGCCCTCACGACGACAAGTAGAGCACACGATTCAATTGCGCACAACTAAATGACTCACAAGAGGTACGATCGAGCCATGACCGCGACAACCCCGACCCCCGCCCCCGAGGCAGAGTGGCTGCGCCTGGACCGCCAGATCTGCTTCTCCCTGCACGCCGCGTCCCGCGCCTTCAACAGCGTCTACCGCGTGATCCTCAAGGACCTCGGGCTCACCTACCCGCAGTACCTGGTGATGCTGGTGCTGTGGGAACAGGGCGACCTGCCGGTCAAGAAGCTCGGCGAACACCTGCGCCTGGACTCCGGCACGCTGTCACCCCTGCTCAAGCGCCTGGAGGCGGCGGGCCTGGTCCACCGGGAGCGCAGCACCCGCGACGAACGCTCGGTGGAGGTACGGCTGACGGAACAGGGCGCCGAACTGCGGGAGCGGGCGCTGGAGGTACCGCGCCGGATCGTGTCGGCGACGGGTTTCGACGTGGATGAGATCCGGAACCTGAAGGCGCGCCTGGACCAGCTGACGGGAACGCTGGATGCCGCGGCTCTGGAAGAAGGGCCGTGCTAGAGCACCCCTTCCTTCAGGGGCGCGCGGCGGTGTCGATGGTGCGGCTACCGCCGCGCGGGCGCGACCGGCCCCCACCGCCCCGCAGTCCGGACTCGGCCGAACCCACCCGAATCGGCCGCACGTACAACCGCAGCGCGATCCGATCGATCACCGTCTCCTCCCGCAGCACGAACTGCTGGTTCAGCACGGCGAGTTTGGCGCGCTCCGTGGCGAGCCGCGGCCGGTACCCGCTCACCAGCGCGTACTTCTCCATCACCGCCCACACCTCGTCCGCCCCCGCGAGCCGGCGCCGCAGCGTCCCCGCCCCGACCTCGCTCCCGTACAACGTCCCGGACACCGAGGCCGGTTCGGCCAGTGCGACGTCCCGCGTGCCCTTGAAGTCGGCGGGGTAGGCCAACTCCGCCCCGCGCGCGTGGGCCGGCAGGTACAGCACGGGGTCACCGGGCCGCAACGTACGCGCCACCGCCTCCGCGACCGCGCCGAGATCGTCGGGCCGGGTGGTCGGCACACGGTCCTGCCGCAGCAGCGGCACCTGGTGGGTGAAGGCGAGGACGAGCGCCAGGACCCCGGCCAGGGTGAACACGGGCGACCTGGGCGTGGTCGCCGAGCCGTGCGACCAGAGCCGGCCGAGCACCCCGGCGACCCGGTCCGCGCCGAGCGCCACCAGCAGGGGCGCCCCGGCGAGCGCGTACAGCACATACCGGTCGACGTACAGCGGTGTGAGCTGCGAGGCCAGCATCAACGCCACCGGTGGCAGCACCGCGAGCGGCAGCGCGACCGCCGCGAGGGTCACCTCGCCGCGCCGGCCCACCAGCCGGGTCAGCCCCAGCAGAGCGAGCGCGAGGCATGCCCAGTACACCCTGTCGGTCGGTCCGAGGTACTGGCGCAGCAACTCCTGCGCGGTCTCCAGGTCCGGCTCGCGCAGCCACGCCAGCTGGGCCGACTGCGCGTGCGAGACGACGACCATCGGCAGCAGGGACAGCACCACGCCCCCGGCCGCGCAGCCCCACCCCCGCCACACCCTTCCCGACGAACGGGCCAGCGCCAGGGTTCCCGCGTGCGCGAGCAGCAGCAGGACCGCGAACTCGTGCAGCCAGCAGGTGACTCCGAGGACGGCGCCGTACCACCACCAGGCCCGCCACCCCCCTCCGGTCTCCCCTCCGGCCTCTCCTCCGGCCTCTCCTCCGGTCTCCCCTCCGGCCTCCCCTTGGATCTCCCCTTCGGCCTCCCGTCCGGCCTCCCTTTCGTCAGCCGCCCGTACGAACAGCAGGGTCGCGCCGGTCGCGCCGGCGGCGACCAGGGCGTAGGAGCGGCCCTCCTGCGCGTAGTGGCCGACCAGCGGCGTGACCGCGTACATCAGCCCGGCCCACAGGCCGACGCGCGGCCGGGCCAGGCGGGTGCCGAGGGCGGCCACCAGACCCGCGGTGGCGGCCGCCGCGCACACCGAGGGCAGCCGGAGGTCGACCTCGCCCGGCCGGCCCGGCGCGGCGGCGAGGACGACGTGCATCAGCAGGTAGTACAGGCCGTGCACCGCGTCCACGCCGTGCAGCAGCCGCCAGATCTGCGGCACCGTGCGCCGGGCCACCTGGTAGGTGACGGCCTCGTCGCGCCACATCCCGCCGCGGTGCAGCCCCCAGAGACCGACCGCGAGCATCACCGCGGCCGGGACGGCCACGACGACGGCACGGCGCGCGCGGCCCGGCGGCCCGTCGGGCGGTCCCCCCAACGGCTTCGGCCGACTCGATGGAGTCGGCCGGCCGGTTGTCGTCGTTCGCGTTGTCCGCGGATGCGCTTTTACGAGAGGCCCGATACTCACCACGGCCCGATCTTTTGCGATTAGCCAACCTTTGCCGGGTATTGACGGCGTATCGGCATGGATACACCATCCGCGCGGCTTACGCTCGCGGTTGATGAATCGCCGCTCGTACTTCCCGCTCCCACGCGCCCCGTTCGCCCCACCTGTTCGACTCCCGCGCCTGCGGAGCCCCGCGCGCATCGCACACCCCCCGCGCTCGCCGCGCCTCGCGCGCCCCCTCTGCCTCGCCGGTGTCTGGCTCGCCACGCGCGCGTCGATGCTGTGGCTCCTCGCCCACAACAACGAGCGACTCCTGGGACACGGAGCGGTCGCGCGCGAAGTGTGGCGGCTGTACTTCCACTGGTACGGCGTTCTGTCGCACGGCGCGTTCCCGGCGCACGACACGTTGTGGCAGTACCCGCCGGGCGCCGGCGCGGTGTTGCTCGCGCCGGGGCTGGTGCCCGGACCGAGCTACTTCCAGGCGTTCGTGGCGCTCACCCTGGCGACCGACGCCCTGATCACGACGGCGCTCGCGCGCGCGGGCAGCCGCCCCGGCCGCACGCTGCTGGGCGCGGCCCTGTGGGCCGGCGCCCTCCCCCTCCTGCTGCACCTTCCGCTCGCCCGCTACGACGTGGAGGTCACCGCCTTCGCCGTGCTCTCCCTGCTGGCGCTGGGGCGCACCACGCGCGCGTGCGGGGCGCTCGCGGCCCTCGGCGCGCTGGTGAAGGTGTGGCCGGCGCTGGTGCTGCTGGGCGTCGAACGCGGGCGCCCGACGCGCACGGCGTGGACCTGGGCGGCCGTGACCGGGGCCACGACCCTCGCCGCGTTCCTGCTCTCCTTCCGCAACCCGCTCTCCTTCCTCCGTCAGCAGGGCGGCCGGGGTGTGCAGGTCGAGTCCCTCGGCGGCACCGCGCTCAGCCTCGCCCGGCGCGCCGGCTGGCGGGGCACGACCCACTACCAGTACGGCGCGATGGAGCTGGTCGGCCCGCATGTGCACGCGGTCGCGACGGCCTCCCTCGCACTCACCGTCGTCGCCTTCGCGCTCCTGCTGCTGTGGCGGGTACGGGCCCGGCACTGGACCGAGGCCACCCCGTACGACGCGGCACTGAGCGCGGTGCTCCTCTTCACCGTCACCAGCCGGGTGATCAGCCCCCAGTACATGATCTGGCTGCTCGGCCTGGCCGCCGTCTGCCTGACCTCGCGGCACACCACCCAGCGCCCGGTCGCCGCGCTGATCGTGACGGCGACCGCGCTCAGCGCCGTCGCCTACCCCACGTTCTACGCCGAGGTCGTGCACGGCACCTGGACCGGCTGTCTGCTGATGCTCGCCCGCAACGGCCTGCTGGCCACCGCCGCCGTCCTCTCCCTGACCCGCCTGTGGCGCGCCACGCGGCGCCCGGCGGACACCGTCCGCACCTCCTCGGGTGCGAGAGGCCACCTCAGCCGTCCGCTGACGTCGGCGGCACCTGCTTCACTGAAGGTCGACCGCGGCTGACGAACACCACGGGCCAACAGACGGAGGGGACGGGCATACATGACCTGGCTCATCACCGGCGGCGCCGGTTACATCGGGGCGCATGTCGTACGCGCGATGACCGAGGCGGGCGAGCGGACGGTGGTGTACGACGACCTGTCCACCGGCGTCGCCGAGCGCGTGCCGGAGGAGGTCCCGCTGGTGGTGGGCTCCACGCTGGACGGCGAGAAGGTGGCGCGCGCCCTGGCCGAGCACGAGGTGACCGGGGTCGTCCACCTGGCGGCGAAGAAGCAGGTGGGCGAGTCGGTGGACCGCCCCCTGCACTATTACCGGGAGAACGTGGAAGGCCTGCGCGTCCTGCTCCAGGCGGTGACGGAGGCGAGCGTCCCGTCCTTCGTGTTCTCCTCCTCCGCGGCGGTCTACGGCATGCCGGACGTCGAGCTGGTGACGGAGGAGACGCCGTGCGTGCCGATGTCGCCGTACGGCGAGACGAAACTGGCGGGTGAGTGGCTGGTCCGGGCGACGGGCCGGGCGACCGGTCTCTCGACGGCCTGCCTGCGCTACTTCAACGTGGCCGGCGCGGCCCGCCCCGAACTCGCCGACGTGGGCGTCTTCAACCTCGTCCCCATGGTCTTCGAGAAGCTCACGCAGAACGCGCCGCCGCGCGTCTTCGGCGACGACTACCCGACACCCGACGGCACCTGTGTCCGTGACTACATCCACGTGGTGGACCTGGCCGAGGCCCATGTGGCGGCGGCGCGCGCCCTCCAGGCCGAGCCGGGCCGCGAACTGACCCTCAACATCGGGCGCGGGGAGGGCGTCTCGGTCCGCGAGATGATCGACCGCATCAACGCGGTCACCGGCTACGACCGCCCTCCGACCGTCACTCCGCGCCGCCCCGGCGACCCGGCCCGCGTGGTCGCCTCCGCCGACCGCGTCGCCACGGAACTGGGCTGGAAGGCCAAACACGACGTCCAGGACATGATCACCTCAGCCTGGGCGGGCTGGGTGCGCCTGCACCCGGAGGCGACCCGGGCCTGACCCACGCCCCCGCCACCCCGAATCCGCCCGCCCGCCACCCGCCATCCCGGATCCACCTGCCGCTCGCCACCCCTGACCCGCCTGCCGCCCCGGATCCCGGCCGCCGGCCACCGCCCGGACTCCGGCCGTCGCCCCGGGCCCCTGCCGCCGCTCGGGATCCGGCCGGCAGCCGCTGCCCACCCGTCGGCCGACAACAGCAAAGGCCCCCCGCCCAGAGGCGGACGCGCCCCCGGCCGGCACCCCGGCACCCCGGCCCCGCGGCCGAGTTCCACGGCGCCGTGTGGCCGGGCCTCGGCTCCGCGGTCCCGGCGGTGCGGGCGAGGGGTGGTCAGTCCACGGTCCGGCGGGCTCGCTTGAGCTCCTCCGAGATGGCCCAGGCGTCCGCCACCGGACCCATGTGGGCGAGTTTGTCGGGGTTGAGGACCAGGCGGATCGCCTGGATCCGGCCGTCGAGGATGTCCAGCGAGAAGGTCTGGAGGACCTTGCCGTCGCGGTCGTGGAAGACCGCGCCCGGCTGGCCGTTGACCTCGCGCTGCTCGCAGCTCACCTCGACCCGGTCCAGCACCGGGAAGACGGCCGCGAGGAGACGGGCCACGTTCTGGGCGCCGGCGACCGTCCGGGCCAGCCGCGGAGCCTTGCCGCCGCCGTCACCGACCAGGGACACGTCGGCGGCGAGCAGATCCCGCAGGCCGGCCAGGTCGCCCTCGTGGAGGGCCTCGAAGAAGCGTGACGCCAGTTCGTCGCGCTCCCTCCGGTCCGCCTCGAAGCGGGGGCGGCCCTCGGCCATGTGGCGCCGGGCCCTTACCGCGAGCTGGCGGCACGCGGCCTCCGAGCGGCCCACCGCCGACGCGACCTCGGGGAAGCCGAAGTCGAACACCTCGCGCAGCACGAAGACGGCTCGCTCCAGCGGGCTGAGCCGCTCCAGGAGCAGCAGGGCGGCCATCGACACCGAGTCGGCCAGCTCCGCCGACCGCGCCGGGTCCTCGTAGGGGTCGGCGAGCAACGGCTCGGGGAACCACGGGCCGACGTACTCCTCGCGCCGGACGCGGGCCGAGCGCAGTACGTCGATCGAGATCCGGGTGACCGCGGCCGACAGGAACGCCTTCGGTGACCTGACCTCCGTCGGCGAGCCCTCGAACCGCAGCCAGCTCTCCTGGACCGCGTCCTCCGCCTCGCTGACGCTGCCCAGGATCCGGTACGCGATCGAGAACAGCAGCGGCCGCAGCTCCTGGAACTCCTCGGTCCTGTTCATGTCCACTCCCCCTTCGGCTTCCGTGAACCGGCCGGCCGGTCAGAAGGACGCGGGGCCGAACCGGCCCACCGCGACGACCAGCGCGAGCACGAGGTAGACCACGTTCAGCGCCACGAACGCGGTCTCGCCGCGCCGGCCGTGGGTGATCATCGCACCGGCCATCAGCAGGATCCAGGCGGCGGCCGTCACGGGAACCAGTACCGGTGCGACACCGACGACCGCAGGCAGGACCAGGCCCGCCGCGGCCAGGAGTTCCAGCACGCCGAGCGTCTTGACGAAGCCGGTGCCCGCTTCTCCGGTCCAGCCGCCGCCGTGGGCCACGGCCAGCTTCTCCCGGGGTACGAACGTCTTGCTGATGCCACCGGTCAGGGCCACCGCGGCGAGCAGTCCGGCGGCGATCCACAGGGCGAGGTTCATCGTCCACTCCTTGATCGAGGATGCCTGCGCCCTCTACGACGAGACGGCGGCCCCGCCTGTGACATCCCCAGCGGAGTGGTTCACAGCGCCTTGAGCGCCTCCGTGGTGCCGCGGGCCAGCGCCGCCAGATATCCCTTTGGCAGCTTCGGGGTGCGGATCACCACCGAACGCCAGTACAGCGGGCCCGAGATCAGGTCCATGGCCAGGTCGTCGTCAAGGTTCGCGGCGAGTTCGCCGCGCCGCTGGGCCGCCTCGATGATCTTGCTGGCGACGCCGTCCTGGCCCTCGCGCAGCGTCTTCTGCATGGCCTCGGCGATCTCCGGGTTGCGGGCCGCCTCGGCCTGGAGGTCCGGGATGATCTGCGAGGCGACCGGGTGGCGCAGCGCACGGGACGTGACCTCGTACAGGAGCCGCAGGTCGCCCTCCAGGGAGCCGGTGTCGGGCACCGGCAGGCCCAGCACCGCGAGGGCCGAGACGACGTCGAGGACGAGGTGCAGCTTGGAGCGCCAGCGGCGGTAGACGGCGGTCTTGCCGACACCCGCGCGGCGCGCGATGCCCTCGATGGACATACGGGCGTATCCGACCGCCGCGAGTTCCTCGAAGACGGCGCCCCGGATGGCCTCGGTCACGTCCTCGCGGAGGACGGCCGCCCCGGCGGGGGCTCGTCGGCGCGGACGCGTCTGGGACTCCTCGGCGTTCGTCGTCATGTCTCCCAGCATAGGGGCGTAACGACGAAACGGTTGCGTCCCGACGAGGCCCACCACCCGATCGTCGCAACAGGGCCGCACTGAACGACTCCCAGCTCACCGCCGTACCGAACACGAGCCCGGCTCGCCCTTTCGCAACGAATCGGTCGCACCCCGACCTCGGAAGTGTCACGGCGCACACCAGTCCGTGACGACGAAACGGTTGCGTTCCGACGCCAACTCGGCCTACGCTCCCGTTGCGACGATACGGTCCCGTCCCGACGTAAGAAAACGCGAAGAGAAGCGTAAGGAAACATCGGATGACGGCACCGGTGCCCAGCCGGACGCCGCACCCCCCACCCCCCGAGTGAAAGCAGCGGATGTGACCCAGGTTCTCCACACACCGCCCCCGACCCCGGTCACGGCCGAGGACGACCTCGCGGCGCTCGCCGCCCGGCACGGACTCTCGGTCAGCGGCGCCCGTCCCACCCTGCCGGCGTACGTCCGGCAGCTGTGGGCGCGGCGGCACTTCATCACCGCGTTCGCCACCGCCAAGCTCACCGCCCAGTACGCGCAGGCGAAGCTCGGCCAGGTCTGGCAGGTCATGACCCCGCTGCTGAACGCGGCGGTGTACTACTTCATCTTCGGTGTTCTGCTGCACACCAAGAAGGGCGTGCCAGACTACATCCCGTTCCTGGTCACGGGCGTGTTCATCTGGACGTTCACGTCGAGTTCGATCATGACCGGCACCCGTGCGATCGCCGGCAACCTCGGGCTCGTCCGCGCCCTGCACTTCCCGCGCGCCGCACTCCCGATCTCCTTCTGCCTCCAGCAGCTCCAGCAGCTGCTGTTCTCGATGGCCGCCCTGGTCGTGATCCTGCTCTGCTTCGGCGTTCCGGTGGCCGCCTCCTGGGTGCTGGCCGTCCCGGCGCTGGTCCTGCAGTTCACCTTCAACACCGGCATGTCGCTGATCATGGCCCGCTGGGGCGCCAAGACCCCGGACATCTCCCAGCTGATGCCGTTCGTGCTGCGCACCTGGATGTACATCTCCGGCGTCATGTGGAACATCGACAAGCTGACCGGCGAGCACAGCGGTCTGCCGAGCTGGGTGAACCCGGTGCTCAAGGCCAACCCGGCCGCCGTCTACATCGACCTGATGCGCTTCGCCCTGATCGACAGCTTCCACGCCGGCCAGCTGCCGCCGCACGTGTGGGTCATCGCGACCGGCTGGGCCCTGGTCGTCGGCGTCGGCGGCTTCATCTACTTCTGGAAGGCTGAGGAGACGTACGGCCGTGGCTGAGAACGTAAGCGACACCCGCAGCGTGAGCGACACCCGTGTCCCCACCGTCGTCGCCGACGGCGTCGACATCGTCTACCGGGTCAACGGCACCGGCGCCGGCCGCGGCTCCGCCACCGCCGCCCTCAACCGCATGCTGCGCCGCCAGAAGGCCGAGAAGGCGGCGGGCGTCCGCAAGGTGCACGCGGTCAAGAACGTCTCCTTCGTCGCCTACAAGGGCGAGGCGATCGGTCTCATCGGCACCAACGGCTCCGGCAAGTCCACCCTCCTCAAGGCCGTCGCCGGCCTGCTCCCGGTGGAGAACGGCGCCATCTACACCGACGGCCAGCCCTCCCTCCTGGGCGTCAACGCGGCCCTGATGGGCGACCTGACCGGCGAGCGCAACGTCTACCTCGGCGGCCTCGCCATGGGCATGTCCCGCGAGGAGATCAAGGAGCGCTACCAGGAGATCGTCGACTTCTCCGGCATCAACGAGAAGGGCGACTTCATCACCCTCCCGATGCGCACCTACTCCTCCGGCATGGGCGCCCGGCTGCGGTTCTCCATCGCCGCCGCCAAGGACCACGACGTCCTGCTCATCGACGAGGCGCTGGCCACCGGTGACGCGGCCTTCCGGATGCGTTCCGAGGAGCGCATCCGGGCGCTGCGCGAGCACGCGGGCACGGTGTTCCTGGTCAGCCACAACAACAAGTCCATCCGCGACACCTGTGAGCGGGTGCTGTGGCTGGAGCGCGGTGAGCTGCGCATGGACGGCCCGACCGAGGAGGTCCTCGCGGAGTACGAGGCCTTCACCGGCGACAAGGCGAAGCCGAAGCCCAAGCCGAAGCCGAAGGCCGCGCCGCCGAAGCAGGCCGATGCCTCGAAGGTCGCTCAGCCCTCCTGAAGCAGAGGTACGACCCCGAGCCGCGCCGCCCCCACACGGCGCGGCTCGCGTCCGTCCGGAACACCCACCTCGGCGCGCGTCATCACCGCCGAGAAGGAAGCCCAGAAAGAGGCCGAGAAAGAGGCCGAGAAAGGAAAGGCGCCCCGAGCCGTCACCGGCCCGGGGCGCCTTTCGTGTCGTACGACTACGAGTGCGCGCGCAGCAGCGTCCGCATCGTCCGCATGGCCACCGACAGGTTGGCCAGGTCGAAGGAGTCCGAGCCGCGGATCTCCTCGAGCGTGGACCGGGCCCGGCCCAGGATGGCGGCGTTCTTCTGCTCCCAGGCCTGGTAGCGCTGCTCAGGCGTCGAGGTGCCGTTGCCCGCGGCGAGCACGTCGGCGGTGAGCATCGCGTGGGCCGCGTACAGGTCCTCGCGGATGGAGGCGCGGGCCATCGACTGCCAGCGGTCGGCGCGCGGGAGTTCGATGATGCGGTCCATCAGCTGGGTCACGCCGAGACGGTCGGCGAGGTCGTAGTAGACCTCGGCGACGTCCAGCGGCTCCTTGCCCGTGCGGTCGGCCACCGAGACGATGTCCAGCGCCGGGAAGGCCGAGGAGAAGCCGGCCACCCGGGTCGCCACCTCGTCCGGGACACCGGCCGCGGACAGCTCGTCGTACACGTGCTGGTACCACTCCAGGTCCGCGCCGCGCAGCAGCTTGGGCAGCTGCTGCCAGACCTGTTCGACCCGCTCGGAGAAGAAGTCGACGGTCTCGAGCAGCTCCAGCGGCTGGGGCCGGTTGTTGAGCAGCCAGCGGGTGCCGCGCTCCACCAGACGGCGGGAGTGCAGCCGGATCCGGGTCTGGACGGCCGCGTCGACCTTGTTGTCCAGCTCCTCGACCGCGTCCCACACCGGGGCGGAGCGGAAGATCGCACGCGCCGCGGTCTGCGCCCGGACGATCTCCTCCAGGGAGGCCCCGGTCTCCTCGCGCAGCCGGTGCAGATAGGTCGTGCCACCGGTGTTGACCGTGTCGTTGACCAGGACCGTGGTGGTGATCTCGCGGCGCAGCGGGTGGGTGGCGAGCGCGGCGGCGAACCGCTCGCGCAGGGCCGTCGGGAAGTAGGCGTGCAGCAGACCGCTCAGATACGGGTCGTCCGGCAGCGTGGTCGCCAGCAGCTCGTCGGCGACCGTGATCTTCGTGTACGCCAGCAGGACGGCCGTCTCCGGGCTGGTCAGACCCTGGCCGGAGCCGAGCCGCTCGCGGATCTGGCGGTCGGTGGGCAGGAACTCCAGCGCCCGGTCGAGGTGGCCCTCCCTGACCAGGTGGCGGATGAACCGCTGCTGGGCGTGGAGCATGTCCTTGGACTGGGCCAGCGCGTTGGCGATCGCCACGTTCTGCGCGTAGTTGTTGCGCAGCACCAGCGAGCCGACCTCGTCGGTCATCTCGGCGAGCAGCTTGTTGCGCTGCTTGACCGTCATGTCGCCGTCCGCGACCACGCCGTTGAGCAGGATCTTGATGTTCACCTCGTGGTCGGAGGTGTCCACGCCGGCGCTGTTGTCGATGGCATCGGTGTTGATCTTGCCGCCCTGGCGGGCGAACTCGATCCGGCCGAGCTGGGTCAGGCCCAGGTTGCCGCCCTCGCCGACGACCTTGACGCGCAGGTCGGCACCGTCGACGCGGATGGCGTCGTTGGCCTTGTCGCCGACGTCCGCGTTCGACTCGGTCGACGCCTTGACGTAGGTGCCGATGCCGCCGTTCCACAGCAGGTCGACCTGCGCCTCGAGGATCGCCTTCATCAGCTCGGCCGGGGTCAGCTTGGCGACCTTCCCCTCGATGCCGAGGGCCTCGCGGATATGGGCGTTCACCGGGATCGCCTTGGCGCTGCGCGGGAAGATCCCGCCGCCCGCCGAGAGCAGCTCGGTGTTGTAGTCGGCCCAGCTGGAGCGGGGCAGTTCGAACAGCCGGCGGCGCTCGGCGTAGCCGGTGGCCGCGTCCGGGGTGGGGTCGATGAAGATGTGCCGGTGGTCGAACGCGGCGACCAGGCGGATGTGCTCGCTGAGCAGCATGCCGTTGCCGAACACGTCACCGGACATGTCACCGATGCCGACGACGGTGAAGTCCTCGGCCTGCGTGTTGACGCCCAGCTCCCGGAAGTGCCGCTTCACCGACTCCCAGGCGCCGCGCGCGGTGATGCCCATGCCCTTGTGGTCGTAGCCCGCGCTGCCGCCGGAGGCGAAGGCGTCGCCGAGCCAGAAGTTGTAGCTCCCTGCGACCTCGTTGGCGATGTCGGAGAACGTCGCCGTGCCCTTGTCGGCCGCGACCACCAGGTAGGTGTCGTCCTCGTCGTGCCGGACCACGTCCTGCGGGGGCACGACATCGCCGGCCACCATGTTGTCGGTGATGTCGAGCAGCGCCGAGATGAACGTCTTGTAGCTGGCGATGCCCTCGGCCAGCCACGCGTCCCGGTCCTTCGCCGGATCCGGCAGCTGCTTGGCGACGAACCCGCCCTTGGCGCCGACCGGCACGATGACGGTGTTCTTGACCATCTGCGCCTTGACCAGGCCGAGGATCTCGGTCCGGAAGTCCTCACGCCGGTCGGACCAGCGCAGACCACCGCGCGCGACCTTGCCGAAGCGCAGGTGCACACCCTCGACACGCGGCGAGTACACCCAGATCTCGAACGCCGGACGCGGCGCCGGGAGGTCCGGGATGGCCTGCGGGTCGAACTTCATGGAGACGTACGTGTGCGGGGTGCCCTCCACCGTCTCCTGGAAGAAGTTGGTGCGCAGCGTCGCCTTGATGACGGTCAGGAAGGAGCGCAGGATGCGGTCCTCATCGAGACTCGCCACCTGGTCGAGGGCGGCGTCCAGCTCCTCGTGGAGGGCGTCGGTGATCTCCAGGCCGGCCTTCTGCCGGTCCGGCGACATCCGCGCCTCGAAGAGGGAGACGAGCAGCCGGGTGGTGTGGACGTTGTGACGGAGAGTGGTCTCCATGTAGTCCTGGCTGAACGTGGAACCGGCCTGCCGCAGGTACTTGGCGTACGCCCGCAGCACCATCGCCTGCCGCCAGCTCAGCCCGGCGCTCAGCACCAGCGCGTTGAAGCCGTCGTTCTCCGCGAGGCCGGTCCAGGTCGCGGCGAAGGCGTCCTGGAACCGCTCACGGCCGTCATCGCCCAGGTAGTCGCCGTTGCCGCCGCCCGCCGTCTTCGGCATCCGCATGCCGAAGTCGTAGATCCACGCGGTCGTCCGGTCCGAGCAGCGCAGCTCGTACGGCCGCTCGTCGATCACCTCGACGCCCAGCCGGTTGAGGACCGGCAGCACCGCCGACAGGGAGATCGCCGCGCCCTTGCGGTAGATCTTGAAGCGGCGCTCGTCGGGGGCGGCGCCCACCGGCTCGTAGAGGCTGAGCGCGAAGTCGTTGCCCGGCTCCTCGGTGAGCCGCTCCAGGTGGACCAGGTCGGCGACCGCCGCACGCGGGGTGTGGTCTGCCTTGTAGCCCTCGGGGAAGGAGGTGGTGTAGCGGCGCTGCAGCTCGGCCGCGCGCTCCTCGCCGCACTCGGCGTTGAGCGCCTCGGCGAAGCTGTCGGCCCAGGAGCGGGCCGCCTCGACCAGGCGGGCCTCGATGCGGTCCTTGTCGGCGTCGGACAGCTCGGGCAGCTCAGTGCCCTGCGGGACCCGGACGACGAAGTGCAGCCGGGAGAGGATCGACTCGGTGTTCCAGGCCGTGAAGTCGACGCTGGTGCCGCCGAGTTCCTCCTTCAGGATGTCGATGATCCGCAGCCGGACACCGGTGGTGTAGCGGTCGCGGGGGAGGTAGACGAGGGCCGAGTAGTAGCGGCCGTACTCGTCCTGGCGCAGGTAGAGGCGGAGCCGTCGGCGTTCCTGGAGGTAGAGGACGCTCGTGACGATCGACTCCAGCTCGGGGACCGGAGTCTGGAACAGCTCGTCACGCGGGAAGGTCTCCATGATCTGGAGCAGGTCGCGGCCGTCGTGGCTGTTGGGCGAGAAGCCGGCCCGGTCGAGCACCGCGTCGACCTTGCGGCGGATGACGGGCACCCGGCGCACCGACTCTGTGTACGCGGCGGACGAGAACAGCCCCAGGAAGCGGCGCTCACCGACGACGTTGCCGTCCGCGTCGAACTTCTTGACACCGATGTAGTCCAGGTACGACGGCCGGTGCACGGTCGCCCGGCTGTTCGCCTTGGTCAGGACGAGGAGCTTGTGCTCGCGGGCCTTGGCGCGCGCGTCGGCCGGGAGCCGCTCGAAGGAGGGGCTGACCGGATGGCCCTCCTCACCCGCGTGGGGCGGGTCGGAGCGCAGGATGCCGAGCCCGGTGCCGGGCACCGCGCCCAGCGAGTCGTCCTCGCGCAGCTGGTACTCGCGGAAGCCGAGGAAGGTGAAGTGGTCGGTGGCCAGCCAGCGCAGCAGCTCACGGGCCTCCTCGACCTCGGGGCGGGGCAGGTCGCCGGGGACCGGCTCGTCGCCGAGGTCCTCGGCGATACGGACCGCCGCCTCCCGCATCTTCTCCCAGTCCTCCACGGCCTCCCGGACGTCGGACAGCACCCGCAGCAGGTCGACGGTGATCTGCTTGAGGTCGGAGCGGTCGGTCTCGCGGTCGATCTCGACGTGGATCCAGGACTCGATGTGCGCGTCGTGCGGCAGTTCCTCGCCGGCGGCCGGGGTGGGCAGCGTCTCGATGAGCTTGCCGGTGAGGTCGCGGCGCACGACGAACTGGGGGTGGATGACGACGTGGATGCCGCGCCGCTGCCGGGTCAGCTCATTGGTGACCGAGTCGACGAGGAAGGGCATGTCGTCGGTGACGACCTCCACCACGGTGTGGCTGCAGGTCCACCCGTTCTCCTCGACCGTCGGGGTGTGGACGCGGACGTTCGCGGTGCCCTGCGGGCGGGTCTCGGCGAGACGGAAGTGCGAGACGGCTGCGCCGAAGACGTCGACCGGGTCACGGTCGGCGAGGTCCTCTGGCGCAGTGTGCAGGTAGTAGCGCTGAAGGAACGTGAACACGGACTCCTGGTCCGCCGTCCCCGTCGTCCCAGTCGGTAGGTGCCCCCCTGCCGGGCTGTTCTCAGCTACCCGGGCGGCCCGTTCGAGCAGCTCGGCCTTGGCTTCGTCCAGCTTGGTCTGCATTGTCCTCTGGCTCCTGTCGCGCGCCATTGCGTGACGTAGAAGGAAGTACGGGATCTTCCCCCTGCGGCTCGACGCCACTGCCGGGGTGTCCGGTCTGCTTCGACGCTATGCCGCAAGGCGAGATGAGCGGGGGGTATTGAGCCATATTTGAGCTGCTCCGCAGGTGTGATGCTGCTCTCGGCAGCGCCCCTGTCAGGGCCGCTCTCGGCGCCCTCCGCGCGGGAAGACCAGCGACCGCCGCCCGGTCACGGAGGTGTTCCGTGCTCACCGGGCGCAGGGCAGGGGCGCCGACGCCCCCGCGAACTATCGCGCTGATCACGCCACCAAGGCTATCGCTCCTCACCCGGGGGCCGTCATGAGCCGTATGTGTACAAAAGAGGGGGTGGAACTTTGACGTTCTGCACAGCGACGCGCGGCGCTCGCCCCCACCGCTCACGCCACCAGCCGCTCCGCCTCCTCGACCGCCTCCGCCAGTGAGTCCACGACCGGCACCCCGACCTCTTCCAGGCTCGCCCTGCCGTGCGACCCCCCGGTGTACAGCACCGCCTTCGCCCCCACAGCCCGCGCGGCCACCGCGTCGTCCGCCGCGTCCCCGATCACCACGGTCCGCCCGGGCCGCACATCCCCCAGCGACCCCAGATGCCGCACCATGTGCTCGGCCTTGCTGCCCCCGGACGGCCCGACCCGCCCCTCGACCCGTAGGAAGTGCGGCTCGATCCCGAATCCCCGCACCAGCGGTATGAGCTCGTCATGCGTGTACATGCTCAGCAGCGACTGGCTGCGCCCCGCCGCGATCCACCCCGCCAGCAGTTCGGCGGCTCCGTCGGTCAGCCCGCACCGCCCCCGGTGCTCGGCGTAGTACCTGTGGAAGATCACGTCCATGACCTCCCACTCGGCGTCGGTCGGCAGCCGACCCATCAGCCGCTCGTAGAACTTCGGCACCGGCACGCAGTACAGCGCCCGGTACTGCTCCAGCGTGATCGGTGCCAGGCCCAGCTCGGCCGAGGCCGCGTTCGTCGCCCCGATGATCGCGTCGTTGTCGTGGAACAGCGTCCCGTTCCAGTCCCAGACGATGTGTGCGCTGTGGTGCTTCCCCATGCCAAAAACGCTACCCGCCACCACTGACAATCAAGACAGCTGGCACGTCACCGCAGGTCACAGGTGTCCGGCTGGGCCGCGCCGACCCCGCTCAGCCGCCCAGCCCCACCAGGTTCGGGATCTCCTGCGTCGCGTACCAGAGCAGTTCGTGGTCCTCGGCCCCGTCCACGACGAACTGCGCGTCGTCGTCCCCGCCGTCGGCCGCCGGAAGCGCTGCCGCCGCTGCGGCCACGTCCGCCTCCGCGTCGTCGGAGTCGACGTGCACCGCGGCCGCCTTGGCCAGTGCCACCGTCCCGGCCACCCGCACCTCGCCCAGTGCCGCCGGGTCGAGCCCGCGGTCCGGGTCGGCCGCCGCCGCGCCGTCGGGGACGTCCACGGCGACCACGACCCGGCGACGCATCGCGCCCGGGTCGGCGGCCAGCAGCCGCAGCGAGGCGAGCGCGGCCCGGTTCAGCGCGGCGTACTCCAGTTCCTCTATGTCGTCGGAGAGGTACCACTCGCGGAGCGCGGGCGTGACGGCGTAGGCGACGAACGGACCGGTCCCCAGCTCGCCCGTCTTGTGCGCCTCGGCGAGCCCGGGGAGGGTCAGGGGGACGTAGACGCGCATGGCTGGCCGCTCTCTTCTGGACTTCGACTCTGCGTCTCCCGAAGGTCCTGGGGCCTCCCGGAGGGCCTTCAGGATACGTGCGGGCGTCCCCTTTCGGGTCCCGGGCGGTGACGTCGGGGGCGTCCACCCGGCGCCCGGCGATTCACCCGGTGCCGCCGCCCACCCAGAGGGTTTCCCGCACCTCCGATCACTCGGATAGGTGAATCATCCTGGGCCCCGACACGAGCCGGCACCGCCTTGCTGCCGCCGTCCCGGCCCCCGTACAAGATCCCCAACCGCAAGTTACCGCCCGGTACCCGCCGGGCCCGCCGAACGGGGATCCCCATGAACAAGGTCATGACCAGGACCGCCCAGCTCCGCCCGGGCACCCGCCCGCCCGGCCGCCGCGACTCCCGCCGTCCCGGCGTGCCCTCCTCCCGCAGGCCGCTGACGCCTCCGGCGGCCCCGCCGAGCCCGCGCCCCACCGATCTCTTCGCGGAGCGTCTGCTGGCCGTCCTCAGCGGCCGCCGCCCCGTCCACTGGATGCTCCGGCACACGGCGGGACCCGCTTACGACGACCTGGCCCGCCTCGCCGAACGCGGCCCCCTGCGCACCCGCGGCACCGATCCCGTCGTCCGCGACATCGGCTACTACGTCCCCCGCGCCGGCGCCCTGGAGGTCTTCGCCCGCATCGCCGCGGGCGACCGGCTGCGCGCCATGGCCTTCCGCCTGGAACAGGGCCCCGACCTGCGCTGGCGCTGCACAGCGGTGGAACTGGGCGGCTCCCGCGCACCGCGCGGCGACTAGGGCCTGTCTGACCTCGAACCGAAGGCCCACCGCACCCCGGTCACGAGCCGAAGCCCACCGCCTTCGGTCACCGGCCGAAGGCCCACCGCGCCCCCGGCCGCAAACCGAAAGGGCCGGCCCCCCCCTTTCGGAGTGGCCGGCCCTGGTGAGCGCTGTCGGTGCCGTTACTTCCGGCGGCGGCGGCTGCCCTTCGCCTGCTTGCGGCGCTCCGCGCGGGTGAGGCCGTCCGCCTCGGAGCGGGCCGGCTCCTCGTCGTCGTAGTCGAACTCGCCCTCGACGATGCCGCCCTCGCCGTCCACGGTGGCCGCCGAGAAGTGCATGCCCCGCCGCTGCGGCGCCTCCAGACCCTTCGCACGGATCTCGGGACGCGAGCCCGCCTGGGCCGGCACCGAGTCCTGGACGCCCTCCGCGACCGCCTCGGCGTCCTCGACCGGGACCTCCTCGACCTGCTGCTCGACCTGGACCTCCAGGTTGAACAGGTAGCCGACGGACTCCTCCTTGATGCCGTCCATCATCGCGGTGAACATGTCGAAGCCCTCGCGCTGGTACTCGACCAGCGGGTCCTTCTGGGCCATCGCGCGCAGGCCGATGCCCTCCTGGAGGTAGTCCATCTCGTAGAGGTGCTCGCGCCACTTGCGGTCGAGGACCGAGAGCACGACCCGGCGCTCCAGCTCACGCATGATCTCGGAGCCGAGCTGCGTCTCACGCGACTCGTACTGCTCGTGGATGTCGTCCTTGATGGACTCGGAGATGTACTCGGCGGTCAGACCGGCCCGGTCGCCGGCCGCCTCCTCCAGCTCGTCAACGGTCACCTTGACCGGGTAGAGCTGCTTGAAGGCGCCCCACAGGCGGTCGAGGTCCCAGTCCTCGGGGAAGCCCTCGGCGGTCTCCGCGCCGACGTACGCGTCGATCGTGTCGTCCATGAAGTGGTGGATCTGCTCCTGCAGGTCCTCGCCCTCCAGGACGCGCCGGCGCTCGCCGTAGATGACCTCACGCTGGCGGTTGAGCACCTCGTCGTACTTCAGAACGTTCTTACGCGTTTCGAAGTTCTGCTGCTCGACCTGCGACTGCGCGGACGCGATCGCGCGGGTGACCATCTTGTTCTCGATCGGCACATCGTCCGGCACGTTGGCCATGGACATCACGCGCTCGACCATCTGGGCCTTGAACAGGCGCATCAGGTCGTCGCCGAGGGAGAGGTAGAAGCGGGACTCACCGGGGTCGCCCTGACGGCCGGAACGACCGCGCAGCTGGTTGTCGATCCGGCGCGACTCGTGCCGCTCGGTGCCGAGGACGTAGAGGCCGCCGAGCTCCTTGACCTCTTCGAACTCGGCCTTCACCGCGCGCTCGGCCTTCTCCAGGGCGGCGGGCAGCGCCTGCGCCCACTCCTCGATGTGCTCCTCGGGGTCGAGGCCGCGCTGGCGCAGCTCCGCCTCGGCGAGGTCGTCGGGGTTGCCGCCGAGCTTGATGTCGGTACCACGGCCGGCCATGTTGGTGGCCACCGTCACGGCACCCCTGCGGCCGGCCTGCGCGACGATCGACGCCTCCCGCTCGTGGTGCTTGGCGTTGAGCACCTCGTGCTGGATGCCGCGCTTGGAGAGCTGCTGCGAGAGGTACTCCGACTTCTCGACGGAGGTCGTGCCGACGAGGATCGGCTGGCCCTTCTCGTGCTTCTCCGCGATGTCGTCGACGACCGCCTCGAACTTGGCGACCTCGGTGCGGTAGATCAGGTCCGACTGGTCCTTGCGGACCATCGGCCGGTTCGTCGGGATCGGGACCACGCCGAGCTTGTAGATCTGGTGGAACTCGGCGGCCTCGGTCATGGCCGTACCGGTCATGCCGGACAGGCCGGGCTGTTCCTTGCCGTTGTGGTCGTGGCGCTTGTAGAGGCGGAAGAAGTTCTGCAGGGTGATCGTGGCGAGGGTCTGGTTCTCGTCCTTGATGTCCACCCCTTCCTTCGCCTCGATCGCCTGGTGCATGCCCTCGTTGTAGCGGCGGCCGGCGAGGATACGGCCGGTGTGCTCGTCGACGATCATGACCTCGCCGTCCATGACGACGTAGTCCTTGTCCTTCTTGAAGAGCTCCTTCGCCTTGATGGCGTTGTTCAGGTAGCCCACCAGAGGCGTGTTCACCGACTCGTAGAGGTTGTCGATGCCCAGCCAGTCCTCGACCTTGGAGACGCCGGACTCGTGGATCGCGACCGTGCGCTTCTTCTCGTCGACCTCGTAGTCGCCGGTCTCCTCGATGCCCTTGAGCGGGTTGCCGGCCTCGCCCCTCTTCAGACGCAGGACCAGCTTGGCGAAGTCGCCGTACCACTTGGTGGCCTGGTCGGCCGGGCCGGAGATGATCAGCGGCGTCCGGGCCTCGTCGACCAGGATGGAGTCGACCTCGTCGACGATGGCGAAGTTGTGGCCGCGCTGGACGAGCTCGTCCTGGGCCCACGCCATGTTGTCGCGCAGGTAGTCGAAGCCGAACTCGTTGTTCGTGCCGTATGTGATGTCGGCGGCGTACTGCTCGCGGCGCTGGGCCGGCGTCATGTTGGCCAGGATGCAGCCGACGTTCAGGCCGAGGAACTTGTGGACGCGGCCCATCATCTCGGAGTCGCGCTCGGCCAGGTAGTCGTTGACCGTGATGAGGTGGACGCCCTTGCCCGACAGCGCGTTGAGGTACGCGGGGAGGGTGCCGACGAGGGTCTTGCCCTCACCGGTCTTCATCTCGGCCACGTAGCCGAGGTGAAGGGCGGCGCCACCCATGATCTGCACGTCGTAGTGGCGCTGGCCGAGGGCGCGCTTGGCGGCCTCGCGGACGGTGGCGAACGCCTCGGGGAGCAGGTCGTCGAGGCTCTCTCCGTCGACGTAGCGCTGCTTGTACTCATCGGTGAGGGCCCGCAGCTCGGCGTCGGAGAGGTCGACGAAGTCCTCTTCGATGGAGTTGACCTGGTCCGCGATGCGGTGCAGCTTGCGCAGGATCTTGCCTTCGCCTGCACGCATGATCTTCGAGAGGACGGACACGGGGGTTTGTCTCCTTGCCGGTCGGGCCTGGGACGGTCGGTTTCCATTGGACGTACTGAGCAACGGCCATCGTATGCGAGGACCCGGCCGCGCCGGGAGGCCTGGCGGCCCGACGGCCGTCCGCCGCTTTCCCGAGGGCTCTGCGAGCCCCCTTCGTGTGACTCTTCCGGGTGGGTATTCGGTTGTGCCGGGTGGTGTCGCCAGGTTTTGCCGTTTCATAAAGGACAACGGCCGCGGCACGCGGATAGTGCCGCATCCCGGCGAGGAATTGCACGAAACGTGATCACGTGGTCACGGAACGCGAAAGGAATGGCGTCCCGGGCGCCGGGCCGCGCAGAATCGGCCGATGGAACCCGTCACGCTCACCACGCCCCGTCTGTTCCTGCGCACGGTCGGCCCGCAGGACACCGAAGCGGTGTACACGGCCGTCCAGGACCCCGACATCCAGCGCTGGACGACGATTCCCTCGCCCTACCTCCCGGAACACGCCCGGAGCTTCACGGAGCAGATGGTCCCCGAAGGCTGGTCCGAGGGTTCTATGTTCACCTTCGGCGTCTTCCTGCCCACGGGCGAACTGGCCGGGATGCTCGGCCTGACCATGCGCTCCCTCGGGGTGGCCGAGGTGGGTTTCTGGACCGCCAAGGAGCACCGCGGCCGCGGCTACACCACCGAGGCCACCCTCACGACCGCCCGCTGGGGGTTCACCCGGCTGGCGATCGACCGGGTCGAATGGCGTGCCGAGGTCGGCAACCAGGGCTCCCGCGCGGTCGCGGAACGCGCCGGTTTCACCATCGAGGGCACCCTCCGCTCCGCCCTCAACAACAAGGGCGTACGACGCGACTGCTGGGTGGGCTCCCTGCTCCCGTCGGACCTGGGCCTGCCCTCGGCCGCGCCCTACCTCCCGGTCCCGTCCCAGGGCTGAACTCCCAGGTCGCGCCGGACTGATGCTCCTATTGATCGTCAAGCCCTGTGGGTGGGGTGAGCGCCGTATCGTGGCCGGGTGCGGTACTTGACGGAGTCGTTCATTCTTGGGGCC
>NZ_JBEZKI010000040.1:0-98396 GCF_040651615.1 Streptomyces sp. NPDC048417
GATGAAGATGCAGCACCGGATCACAGCCCCGGTCACCGGCACGCTGAGCGAACTGCGGGTCGTGGTCGGCCAACAGGTGGAGCCCGGACCGCCGACGAGCCGTGGCCCCACTGCGTAGAGCCGCACGACAGTGAAGCGGCAGACGAGATGCACTCTCCGGACGAGATCCGGATCCTGCGTCGCATCCATGCAGCAGCGGCCGAGCGGCGGCTCCGCGACCCCCAGGCACCCGCGATCACGCCCGAGGAACGGGAGATCGAGCAGCGGCTCCGCAAGGGCCACCCGTGGTTCGACGGCCCGATTCCCATGATCCCCGTGGCCCAGCTCTACGCCCGCGACGTCCCTCTCCCGGCCAGCCCTCCCGGAGCCGACCTTCTCCAGGTCCTGTGGTGCCCTTGCGACCACGAGGAGTTTGCACACCCCCGAACCGCCCTCTTCTGGCGTTCCTCCGCCTCCGTCACCGACGTCCTCGAGGCCCCGCCCGAGCCGCCCGTGATCCAGTTCGACTGGTACCTGCCGGAACCGTGCTTGCTCGCGCCGGAACAGATCACCGAATACCCCAGCCCCCTGGAGCTGAGCAAGGAACTGCAGCAGCAGTTGGGCGACGTGAACCTGTGGGAGACAGCCGGATTCGCGTGGGACAGCACCGGCGCGTTGGACCCGCAGGAGTTCTACTTCCGCAACCTGTGCCACGCCCCCGGGTGGAAGACCGGCGGCTGGACCCGCTGGGGCCTCACCGACCCCATGCCCCGCCCGTGCCCCGAATGCGGCACCGAGACGACCCCGCTCCTCACCATCGCGTCCTCGGAATGGAACTCCGGCAGCAAGAGCTGGATGCCCGAGGAGGAACGGACGAACCCGACTCCGCTCCTCCTCGGCACCCCGCCCTCGAACTTCACTGTCCTCGACATCGCCAGCGCCTACAGCCTGCAACTCCACGTCTGCCCTGCGTCCCCGGAGCATCCCCACATCGAACTGGTCCAGTGAGCCCTCGGGGAAGTCCTCCGCGCCGACGCGTACGCCGCGATCGGCACTGCGATCGACTCTCCAGTCAGTAGCCTTGGCCAACTACCAGATGATCCAAACGACGGGCCCTAGGTGTATTGACCCGCAGGGTTGTTGACGCGGCTGATCGGGGGCTGGCCTAGGAGTGCGGTGTGGCAGCGATGGTAGTTGTAGGTGTGAAGGAATGTGTCGAGGGCTGCTGTTCGCTCGTCGTTTGAGGTGTAGGGCCGTAGGTAGGCCCATTCGTCGAGCAGGGTGCGGTTGAAGCGTTCGACTTTGCCGTTGGTCTGGGGCCGGTAGGCGCGGGTGAGCTTGCCGGTCGCGCCGAGTTGGTGGAGGGCGGCTTTCCAGGCCAGGCCCTTGCGGTAGGCCCAGGCGTTGTCGGTGAGGACCCGTTCGATGCGGGTGATGCCGTGGGCATGGAAGAACGCGGCGGCGCGGGTGAGGAAGCCCGCGCAGGTCGCGACCTTCTCGTTCGGGTGTACCTCGCTGTAGGCGAGGCGGGAGTGGTCGTCGACCGTGGAGTGGATGTAGTCGAATCCCATGCTGCGGATCGGGCGGCCGGCGTCCCGTCCCAGGACCTTGTGGCCGCCTCCGTCGGGGATCCGGCCGAGTTTCTTCACGTCGATGTGGATCAGTTCACCTGGCCGCTCGCGTTCATAGCGGCGGATCACGGTGCCGGTGGGCCGGTCGAGCCAGGCGAGGCTGTGCAGGCCGTGGTGGGTCAGGATGCGGTGCACGGTCGAGGCGGGCAGGGCCAGGACCGGGCCGATCCGCGCCGGCCCGAGCTTGCTGGCCCGCCTCAGCTCGCAGACCTGTTCCTCGATGGCGGCCGGGGATCCATCTGGTTGGGGAAGGTGGGCGTCGCCCTTTGGCCCTGCTGATCACTCCGGGTCAGTGGGGCGACGCCCCGCAGCTCATCCCCGTCATGGAACGTATCCGCGTCGGCCGCCTCGACGGCGGGCGTCCCCGCACCCGGCCAGACCATCTCGGCGGTGACAAGGCGTACTCCTCCCGCCGCACCCGCCGCTACCTGCGGAGACGGCAGATCAAGCACACGATTGCCGAGCCAGGCAATCAGCGGGCCAACCGCAAGCGCCGCGGCTGTCGCGGCGGTCGACCCACTGACTTCGACAAAACGATCTACAAGCGCGGAAACGAAGTTGAACGGACGATCAATGCGCTCAAGGGCTCCCGGGCCATGGCGACCAGGTACGACAAGAGAGCGTATGTCTTCCACGGCACCGTCACCCTCGCCGCGATGCGGTTATGGCTCCGATGAGGACCTGCCGGACAGCTCCCGGCTGTCCTGACGGCCGTAGCGCTCCCTATCCCGCGCCACCCCTTCGGCACTCACCGATGACTGGATGGTGTACACATCTCCGATACGGTCGTCGCCGCGCCGACGCTGTCGCCATTCTTCGTGAGCCCGGAACACCATGACGGACACCTGTGAAGCAGGCTGCCAGTGCCGTGTGAAGGTCGGAGCATTCACGTCCGGGGCGTCTTCCAGGGGTACACCCTGCTTCCCCAGCAGCCGCTCCAGTTTGTCGAACCGGAGGTGGCGGTCGAAGCGCCCGTACCGGTCGCGAATTGCCCTGTTGACGATGCTGCCGCCCAAGTACGACAGCCGATGCACCTGCAAGGTGAAGTGGTGCCCCTCCCAAGGATGGTCCGGTGTTTCCCGAATCCAGAAGAACTCAGCCATTCCGTAGTCGCGCCACAGGCTGTGGTCGTCAAGGGAGTTCTCGGCGAAATCGGAACCCAGCATCGCGGTCACCCGGTCGGGACTGTCCGTCGGATTGGCACCGAGCACCGTTCCGGAGGCGACCACGTCCATGTAGAACGCAAGGGAATGCGGAGTCAACTGGTCTTCCTTGACGGGGCGCCGGGTATCAGAAGCGACGGCCTCAGCATATGCGACCGGGGACGCCACGAAGATCCGCCGGACAGGCCCTGGCTTTCCCCGCACGACGACCGGGGCGAAGGGGTACCTCGTCTATCAGCTGTGACGCTCAGCTTCCTTGACGTCCTCCGGGAAGGCGTCCACCAGGCCGAAGTCGATGATCGAGTTGTCGAGCTCCTCAATCGCCGTGTGCACTCTGGAGGTTCGCCGCGGTCCCAGTCTCGGGCAGTGCGGCCTCGCGCCCATGGTCGGCGGCTCTTTACTCTCCCCCGTCGGCGGAATGGAGCTGGAAGTCGACGACGACGCAACCAACCTGTCCGTCATCGGTGCGGCCGATCCAGACGGGGTAGGCCCCGTCGCCCCGGCCGGCACGGAAGGCGATGAGGTTCGGCTCGGGCTCCGTGCTGGGCAGTTCGACGGTGAAATGGCTGGCGAGGGGTATGAACAGGTCCTCGTCCAGCTGGTCTTCGATCACCGTCAGAGTCGCATCCATAAAAGCCGCTGTGCCGGTATCCACGCCAACCCCGTAGAACTGGCCCTCGCCGAGCAGCCCCAGGTCCTCGTCGGGCCGGAGGGCCATTTCCCACTCGCGGGGCGGGATGTCCAGGAACGTGACCCTGGCCGCAGCGACACCGACCCCGCGTGTCGTGCGCAAAAGCGACAGCGTGACCGGGAACTCGCCCGGGCTCCGGTCTGCAGGAATAGTTCTTCGAGTTCCAGGTCCCAGGCGTTCGTCGGTACGTCGTGGATCACCACTACGGACTGCTCGGAGGGTGGTCATTACATGCGGCGCGAGCACACGTTGGGTGGACGGCCGGCCCAAGACCGTCCCATCCATGGCGCACCCCCGCTACACTCCCCACCGCTGGGCCGTTGACCAGCAGAAATACAGAAGTCCGGCTGGAGTACTAGCTCTACAGCCCGCCGGAGAATTGCACGGACGCTGACGCGGTATTTGTCGTTCACCATGATCGGCCGGATGAGTTGCGTGTGCGGACCGATACAGCGGTAGCGGCGATCTGGCCGGCTGGGGGTGTGGCGGCAAGCCTGTAAAGGGCAGGCCTCGGCCCAGCGACGATCGGAATACGTATGTCGACCGTTCCCTCATGCTCGAATTCTGTTGCCGTGAGATTACCCGTGGGACGTTGGCTGAGGCGCTCGACGATCTGGTCGTTGCAGAGTTGGTGGTGCCGAAGGGGACGCACCGCGAGAAAGTCTCCCACGGGGTCACGGGAACGATTGACGAGATTATCCGCGGTGTCGGCCTGTCCATGCGCGATTAGGTTTAGTCCGACCGCTCATGTGGCTACTCTGATGCCCGGGCTCCGCCGTTGGGGCTGGGCACACCGCTGCCGTCACGGAAGTCGCTGGGCCGATGCACGAGCACGGTTGCGATGACCCACGAGGCATCGAACCCGTTCTGGGGCAGCTTCACAGACTCGGGGGCGACTCTCGTGGAGCGGTGTCACCACGCGGTCGCTCCCCGAGCGCGTTGACTGAGACGGGAACTGAGACGAGGGCCAACAGGGCGACCCCCTTCTTGGAGTGACGCCCTTTCGTTCTGCCTGGTCACGCAACCAGAGGCCATGGCGGGAATCGAACCCGCGTAACTCGCTTTGCAGGCGAGTCCCTAAACCACTCGGGCACACGGCCGTTGCCGACTTCGTCCCTTCGGCCGTGTCGGTGATTTGAAGGTACGGGTGGGTGGGGGAGGGGCTCAAGAGGGGCGGTGGGGCTGCAACGGGACTGCCATGTGGCGTTCATGAATGGGGGGCGGACCGGGGGGGCTACGACCAAGGTCCGAGGTGAGGTGGGGCTCGCGACAGGGGTCAAAGCGGGGCTTGGGCCTTACCGTGGTGAGCATGACCGCACTTGAGCCCAGCGACGCCGTTGTCGCAGATGAGACGACAGATGACGCAGCCCGTGGCGAGGGTGTGCTGGGGCGGTCGTACCGGGCGCTGAGCGTCGGGATCGTGTCCGTGGTGCTGCTGATCGCCTTCGAGGCGACCGCCGTCGGGACGGCGATGCCCGTGGCCGCCCGGGAGCTGGACGGGGTGTCGCTGTACGCGTTCGCCTTCTCCGGGTACTTCACGACCAGTCTGTTCGGGATGGTGCTGTCCGGGCAGTGGTCGGACCGCAGGGGGCCGCTCGGGGCGCTGACGACAGGGATCGGGGCCTTCGCCGCGGGGCTGGTCGTCGCCGGGACCGCTCAGGTCATGTGGGTGTTCATCCTGGGGCGGGCCGTGCAGGGGCTCGGGGGCGGGCTGGTCATCGTCGCGTTGTACGTGGTCGTGGGGCGGGCCTATCCGGAGCGGTTGCGGCCCGCGATCATGGCCTCCTTCGCCGCCGGCTGGGTGGTGCCGTCCATCGTCGGGCCGTTGGCCGCCGGGGCGGTGACCGAGCACCTCGGGTGGCGGTGGGTGTTCCTCGGCATCCCCGTGCTCGTGGTCTTTCCGGTGGCGCTCGCCCTTCCCCAGATACGGCGACGGGCCGGCGGGCCGGTCGCGCAGCGGGCGCGGGAGACCTTCGAACGCCGGCGGATCCGGCTCGCGTTCGGTATCTCTCTCGGCGCGGGGCTGCTGCAGTACGCGGCTCAGGACCTGCGGTGGGTCTCCCTGCTGCCGGGGGTCGTCGGGGGTGCGCTGCTGGTCCCCGCCGTACTCGGGCTGCTGCCGCGCGGGACCTACCGCGCGGCCCGCGGGCTGCCGTCGGTGGTCCTGTTGCGCGGGGTCGCGGCCGGTGCGTTCGTCTCCGCCGAGTCCTTCGTGCCGCTGATGCTCGTCACCCAGCGGGGCCTGTCGCCCACCCTCGCCGGGTTCTCGCTGGCGGCGGGCGGGGTGACCTGGGCGCTGGGTTCGTGGGTGCAGGCGCGGCCGCGCGTGGCGCCGTACCGGGAGCGGCTGATGACCCTCGGGATGGTGCTGGTCGCCGCGGCGATCGCCACCGCGCCCAGCGTGCTCGTGCACGGCGTGCCGGTGTGGATCGTCGCCGTCGCCTGGGGCTTCGGCTGCTTCGGGATGGGGCTGGTGATCGCCTCGTCCAGCGTGCTGATGCTGCGGCTCTCCACCCCGCAGGAGGCCGGCGCCAACTCGGCCGCCCTGCAGATCTCCGACGCCCTGTCGAACGTCGTGCTGCTCGCGGTGGCCGGCGCCGCCTTCGCCTCCCTGGGCGGCGGCAGCATGACGGGGACGGCCGGTTCCGGTTCTCATCCGGTCGCCTTCGCCGTCGTGTTCCTGCCGATGGCCGCCGTGGCGCTCGTCGGGGTCTGGGTGACGACCCGGCTTCGTGATCTGTGACGTGGGTCCCACCCGAGGGGGAGACGGGCTTGTCCGCGCGTTGACCGCCATGGGGCGCCGGTAGGGTGGCCCGGTTGTCATACGCATACGTAGCCGCCCGACCCCCTTACTACGGAGACCGTGACTACCGCCCGCCCGTCGCCCGCCACCACCCTCAACGGAGGGCCCTCCGGGCCCACACCTATGTCTGCCTCTGCTTCCTCGTCCTCCCATCACCTCTCGCCGGCCTTCCCCGGCCGGGCGCCCTGGGGTACCGCCAGCAAGCTGCGTGCCTGGCAGCAGGGGGCCATGGAGAAGTACGTCCAGGAGCAGCCGCGTGACTTTCTCGCCGTCGCCACGCCCGGCGCCGGCAAGACGACGTTCGCGCTGACCCTCGCGTCCTGGCTGCTGCACCACCATGTCGTGCAGCAGGTCACCGTCGTCGCCCCCACCGAGCATCTGAAGAAGCAGTGGGCGGAGGCGGCGGCGCGGATAGGGATCAAGCTCGACCCCGAGTACAGCGCCGGACCGCTCAGCCGGGAGTACGACGGGGTCGCCGTCACCTATGCCGGTGTCGGGGTGCGGCCGATGCTGCACCGCAACCGGTCCGAGCAGCGCAAGACGCTCGTCATCCTCGACGAGATCCATCACGCCGGTGACTCCAAGTCCTGGGGCGAGGCCTGCCTGGAGGCGTTCGAGCCGGCGACCCGGCGGCTGGCGCTGACCGGTACGCCCTTCCGGTCCGACACCAACCCCATCCCCTTCGTGACGTACGAGGAGGGGCAGGACGGGATCCGGCGGTCCGCCGCCGACTACACCTACGGCTATGGCAACGCGCTCGCCGACCATGTCGTGCGGCCCGTCATCTTCCTCTCCTACAGCGGCAACATGCGCTGGCGGACCAAGGCCGGGGACGAGATCGCCGCCAGGCTCGGCGAGCCGATGACCAAGGACGCCGTCAGCCAGGCCTGGCGTACGGCGCTCGATCCGCGCGGTGAGTGGATGCCGGCGGTGCTGCGCGCCGCCGACCAGCGGCTGACGGAAGTGCGGAAGGGGATCCCGGACGCCGGGGCCCTGGTCATCGCCTCGGACCAGGAATCCGCCCGCGCCTACGCCAAGCTCATCCGCGAGATCACCGGGAACAAGGCCACCCTCGTCCTCTCCGACGACACCGGCGCGTCCAAGCGCATCGACGACTTCAGTGCGAGCGACGACCGGTGGATGGTCGCGGTGCGGATGGTGTCCGAGGGCGTCGACGTCCCCCGGCTCGCGGTCGGGGTGTACGCCACCACCATTTCGACTCCTCTCTTCTTCGCCCAGGCCGTCGGCCGTTTCGTGCGGTCCCGGCGGCGTGGCGAGACCGCGTCCGTGTTCCTGCCGACCGTCCCCGACCTGCTGACCTTCGCCAACGAGATGGAGGTCGAGCGCGACCACGCCCTCGACAAGCCGAAGAAGGACGGCGAGGAGGACCCGTACGCCGAGTCCGAGAAGGAGATGGAGGAGGCGAACAAGGAGCAGGACGAGGACACCGGCGAGCAGGAGCAGTTCGCCTTCGAGGCGCTGGAGTCCGAGGCCGTCTTCGACCGGGTGCTGTACGACGGCGCCGAGTTCGGTATGCAGGCGCACCCGGGGAGCGAGGAGGAGCAGGACTACCTCGGCATCCCGGGACTGCTGGAGCCCGACCAGGTGCAGTTGCTGTTGCAGAAGCGGCAGGCCCGGCAGATCGCGCACAGCCGCAAGAAGCCGGACGACGAGGCCGACCTGCTGGAACTGCCCGCGGAACGGCGGCCCGTCGTCTCCCACAAGGAGATGATGGAGCTGCGGAAGCAGCTGAACACGATGGTCAGCGCGTATGTGCACCAGAGCGGCAAGCCGCACGGGGTGATCCACACCGAGCTGCGCCGGGTGTGCGGGGGGCCGCCGAGCGCGGAGGCCACGGCGGGACAGCTCCGGCAGCGGATCGCCAAGGTGCAGGAGTGGGCCACGCGGATGAGGTAGCCGGTCGGCCCCGGGTGAGCGGGGGCTGTTCCCGCCCACGCGTCGGAGCCGGGCATCGACATGGCCTCGCGCCTTTTCGGGCGCGATACCTGAGCGCATACCATCACATACCGAAGTAGTCCGTACCGGAGCGTGACCGGATTCTGGACGGAGGCTTCCGCTCAGCGAACCCCCTTCGCTACTGTCCGGCTACGCACACGCCCCGTGGCAGCGCCGCCGCGGAGCGCAGCCGTGAAGCGACTGGGCCCGGAGCCGCCGGGCCGTCCTGCCGATCGGCGGCCTCTGAAGCGCGTCGCTGACGGGACTCGGCGACGCATCCGCCGCGTCGGAGGCTGCCGACCTCACCACCTAAGGAGTGGGCGTCGTGACCGCGGAGACCTCTCAGACGCTCGACCGGGGCCTCAGGGTCCTCAAGCTGCTGGCCGACACGGACCACGGGCTGACCGTCACCGAGCTTTCCACCAAACTGGGCGTGAACCGGACCGTGGTGTACCGGTTGCTCGCCACGCTTGAGCAGCATGCGTTGGTACGGCGTGACCTGGGCGGGCGAGCCCGGGTCGGCCTCGGCGTCCTGCGTCTGGGACGGCAGGTGCATCCGCTCGTACGGGAGGCCGCCCTGCCGGCCCTGCGGTCGCTCGCCGAGGACATCGGGGCGACGGCACATCTGACGCTGGTCGACGGGACCGAGGCGCTCGCCGTCGCGGTCGTCGAACCGAGTTGGACCGACTATCACGTGGCGTACCGGGCCGGGTTCCGGCACCCGCTGGACCGGGGGGCCGCCGGGAGGGCGATCCTGTCCGCACGGCACTCGCCGAAGGACGACCCCGGGTACACGCTGACCCACGGCGAACTGGAGGCCGGTGCGAGCGGTGCGGCCGCCCCGCTGCTCGGGGTCACCGGGGTCGAGGGGAGCGTCGGCGTCGTGATGCTGGCCGACTCCGTGCCCGAGCGGGTGGGGGCGCGGGTCATGGACGCGGCGCGGGAGGTCGCGGAGGCGTTGCGCTGAGGCGCCGGTGAGGGTCCGGCGAGGGGCCGGGGGCGATGGCCTGAAGTGGTTGCCACGTCGCCGCGTTAGATTGACTCCGTGCTCTCACGTCTCACGCGTCTCCAGGCCGTCGCCGTCTGTGCGGTTCCCGTCGTGGCTCTGATCGGTACGGCCGTCTTCGCGCCGTTGCCGTTCTCGGTGGCCCAGCCCGGGATGACGGCGAACGTGCTCGGCGACAACCAGGGCACCCCGGTGATCACCGTCTCCGGGGCGCCCACCCGGACGACCGGCGGGCAGCTGCGGATGACGACGATCGAGGCGACCGGGCCGGACACCCGGGTGTCGCTGGGCGACGTCCTCGGCAACTGGTTCCGCACGGACCGGGCGGTGATGCCGCGCGACTCGGTGTATCCGAGCGGCGGCAACGTCAAGGAGATCGAGCAGCACAACACCGAGCAGATGGAGCAGTCGCAGGACGCGGCGGCGCAGGCCGCGCTGAAGTACCTGGATCTCAGCGCCGACAAGGTCAAGGTGACCTTGAAGCTGGCGGACGTGGGTGGACCGAGTGCGGGTTTGCTGTTCTCGCTCGGGATCGTCGACAAGCTGGACGGGAACGGCAGCGGGGGAGACCTCACCGGGGGGAAGAACATCGCCGGTACGGGAACCATCAGCGCCGACGGCACGGTGGGGGCCGTGGGCGGGGTCGCGCTGAAGACGCAGGCCGCGCGGCGGGACGGGGCGACGGTCTTCCTCGTGCCGAAGGACGAGTGCGCCGACGCCAAGGCGGAGTTGCCGAAGGGGTTGCGGTTGGTGCCGGTGACCAGTCTCAAGGGGGCTGTATCCGACTTGGTCGCGTTGGAGAACGGGAAGAGCGTTCCTGGCTGCTGAGTTTCGGCTGACCCGCCGGTGGGGGCTGGTCGCGCAGTTCCCCGCGCCCCTTACGGGGCGACTGCCGGGGTCGGCGCTGCCAGGCGCAGGCCGACTTCCACCAGGGTCCAGCCGAGGCGGATGCGGAGTTCCCACCGGGGTGGCCTGGCCTCGGTGGCGAGGCGGTGGGCCGCGGCCTCGGCGCGGAGCTCGGCGGTGCGGGTGTGGTGCAGGGTGAGGTGGGTCTCGGGGTGCAGCATCGGCGTGGGCCTCTCAGTCCGTCTCGATGGGGAACAGGTGCGTGTGGATGCGTACTTGCTCGGCGTCGGGGGTGTCCGCCTCGGGGACGCGGTCCCGGTAGCCGTCGACCACGGCGTGCAGTTCGGAGATGAGTTCCTGGGCCAGGTCCGGGGTGAGCCGGAGCGTCGCGCTGCTCATGTCCCAGACGCGGTTCCACTCCTCGGGCCAGGCCGTGCGGCTGCCGAGCCAGGTGGACAGGTTCTGGATCTGGCTGCCGGCCACTTCGTGGAGGTACACGTCCGCCGCCCCGCGCACGGTCGGATCGGTGTCCGTGAGCAGGGAGTCGTCGAAGCTCAGTCCCTTGTGGACCGCCTTCCACCAGCGTTCCCGTCCTTTGCCCCGCTCGGGGGCGTCCGCCACGAAGCCGTGCGCGGCCAGTTGGCGCAGGTGGTAGCTGGTGGCCCCGCTGGACTCGCCCAGTTTCTCGGCGAGTTGGGAGGCGGTGGCCGGACCGCCGAAGCGCAGCGCGTCCAGCAACTGCATCCGCAGCGGGTGAGCGAGCCCGCGCAGGGAGCGGGCGTCGAGATTGCGGACCTGGGAGTCCTGGGGCTCGTTCATGCGTACAAAGATAGCTATGCAAAGGCTCCTTTGCAACGCATCTTTTGCATCGACTTCTTTGTAACTCCCTCCGGTGCCTCCCTACTTCACGAACCCCTCCGCCTTCATCCAGTCCAGCGCCACCTGGTGCGGGTCCTCCCCGGCGACGTCCACCTTCGCGTTCAGCGTCTGGGCCACCGTGTTGTCCAGCCTCGCCGTCACCGGGTCCAGGACCGTCGCGATCGCCGGCCACTTCTTCAGGGCCTTGGTGTTGATCACGGGTGCCGCGTTGTAGTTGGGGAAGAACTTCCTGTCGTCCTGCATCACCACCAGGTTCATGGACCTGATGCGGCCGTCGGTCGTGAAGACCTCGCCGTAGGTGCAACTGCCCTTCTGCACCTGGGTGTAGATGATCCCGGTGTCCATCTGCGTGATGTTCTTCGCCGGCACGCTCATGCCGTACGCCTTCTCCATGCCGGGCAGGCCGTCGGCGCGGTTGGCGAACTCGCCCTCCACGCACAGCGTCACCGCGCCCGGGTCCGACTTCGCCAGCGCGGCAACGTCCGACAGGGTCTTCGTGCCGTACTTCGCGAAGTTGGCCTGGTTCATGGCCAGTGCGTAGGTGTTGTTGAGCCGGGAGGGCGCAAGCCAGGTCAGGCCGTTGTGCAGGTCGGCGTCGTGGACCGCCTGCCACTGCCGCTGGGGGTCGGGGATGGGGTGGCTGTTGCCCAGGTAGGTGATCCACGCCGTGCCCGTGTACTCGTACATCCCGTCGGCCTCCCCGGACCTGACCGCCTCGCGGGCGCCGATCGACCCCTGGATGCCGGTGCGGTCGAGGACCTCCGCGCCCGCCGCCTCGAAGGCGATGCCCATGATCGCGCCGAGGATCAGCTGTTCCGTGAACTCCTTGGAGGTGACGGTGAGATGGGCACCCTTGAGGGGCTCACCAGCACCGATCGAGCCCGGTGTCACGTCGTCGACCATGGGGGAGCCGCTCGTCAGGCCGCAGCCGGCGGCCGGCAGCAGGGCCAGCAGGACCAGCAGCAGTGCCGGCGGCACACAGAGCCGTCTCACCGGCCCACCTCCAGGCCCCGCGGCCGCAGCAGGATCTCCGCCAGCGAGGCCAGCCAGTCGACCAGCAGGGCCAGGGCCACCGTGAGGACCGAGCCGAGGACCAGGACCGGCATGCGCTGGTTGGTGATGCCGGTGGTGATCAGGACACCCAGGCCGCCGCCTCCGCCGAAGGTGGCCAGCGTCGCCGTACCGACGTTGAGGACCAGGGCCGTACGGACGCCCGCGAGGATCAGCGGGACGGCCAGCGGCAGCTCCACCTTCCGCAGCACGCCCAGCGGGGACATCCCGATGCCGCGCGCCGCCTCCAGGAGGGTCGGGTCGTTCGCCTCCAGGCCCGCGATGGTGTTGGAGAGGACCGGGAGGATCGCGTAGACGATGATGCCGATCAGGGCCGGCTTCTCGCCGACGCCCAGCCAGATGACCAGCAGGGCCAGCAGGCCGATCGCCGGGGTCGCCTGGCCCATGTTGGCGAAGGCCATCGCCACCGGGGTGGCCTTGCGGAAGGTCCTGCGGGTCAGCAGGATGCCCAGCGGGATCGCGATGATCAGTACGAAGAAGGTCGAGATCACCGTGAGTTTCACCTGCTGCCACAGGCACTTGGAGACCTGGCCGTGGGAGAGGGCGTTCGCCGAGATCGTGTCCAGGTGGGCCTGCTGGAACCACAGCCAGGTGGCCAGCAGCAGCGCCACCAGGAACGCCGGCAGGAACGTCAGCTTCCGCCAGGTGATACGGCGGGCCGGCGGGCCCTGCCGCGGCGGCGGGGCCTCCTGTTCCGCCTCGCCCTCGTCGCGGAAGGCGAGGCCCTTGACCTCGTGCTCGCCCTCGGGACGGGCGTCGGGGGACGTGCTCACGCCTTCTGCTCCCCTCCCTCGCCCTCCTGTTCGGCATGGGTCTGGGCGGCCCGGGCCTCCTCGAGTTCGTGCTGGTGCTCCATCGCCTCCAGGCGGTCGGCCTCCAGCAGTTCGTGCACCGAGTTCATCAGGGTCTCCATGTCGACCACCCCGATGAACTCGCCGCGCCGCCCGGTCACCGCGACCCGGCCCGCGTTGTCGGTCAGCACCGCCTCCAGCGCGTCCCGCAGGGTCGCGTCCCGGGTCACCGTGTCGTGCACCAGCGTGCCGGCGCGGGCCAGCGAGCCCCTGGCCCGCATCAGGTCGCCGCGCCGCAGCCACTTGTAGGGGCGGCGGCGCTTGTCGAGCAGCAGGATCTCGTTCGTACCGCTGCCGCGCAGCTTGTTGAAGATCTCCTGGAGCGGGGTGTCCAGGGTGACCGTCGGATAGTCCCCCATCTCGACGTCCCGGACCCGGGTGAGGTTCAGCCGCTTCAGGGCCGCCCCGGCGCCCACGAAACCGGAGACGAAGTCGTCCGCCGGGTTGGTGAGGATCGCCTCCGGGGTGTCGAACTGGGCGATGTGCGAGCGTTCGCGGAGTACGGCGATCCGGTCGCCGAGCTTGATCGCCTCGTCGAAGTCGTGGGTGACGAAGACGATCGTCTTGTGCAGCTCCCGCTGGAGCCGGATCAGCTCGTCCTGGAGATGGTCACGGGTGATCGGGTCCACGGCGCCGAACGGCTCGTCCATCAGCAGCACCGGCGGATCGGCGGCCAGCGCCCGGGCCACGCCCACCCGCTGCTGCTGGCCGCCGGAGAGCTGGCGCGGATAGCGGCCGTGGAACTCGCCGGGGTCCAGGCCGACCAGGTCGAGCAGCTCGTCGACGCGGGCGCGGATCCGGGCCTTCGGCCAGCGGAGCATCTTCGGGACCAGGGCGATGTTCTGGGCGACCGTCATGTGCGGGAACAGCCCGGCGGACTGGATGGCGTAGCCGACCTTGCGGCGCAGCTTCACCGCGTCGATGCCGGTGACGTCCTCGCCGCCGATCCGGATCCGGCCGCCGGTCGGCTCGATCAGCCGGTTGATCATCTTCAGGGTGGTCGACTTGCCGCAGCCGGACGGGCCGACGAAGATCACCGTCTCGCCCGCCCCGATCTCCATGTTCACGTTGTCCACGGCGGGCTGCGCGATGCCCGGGTAGCGCTTGGTCAGGTTCTCCAGCTCGATCGAGGCCCCATGGGATTCAGCCACGGATCCCCCTCGGAATGGTCAGCCGTCCGATCAGGACGTACACGGCGTCGAACAGCAGCGCGAGGATGATGATCCCGACGGTGCCCGCGAGCACCTGGTTCAGCGCGTTCTTGCTGCCCAGGGAGGCCAGCCCGCGGAAGATCTCGTTGCCGAGACCGGGACCGGAGGCGTACGCGGCGATCGCGGCGATGCCCATCAGCATCTGCGTGGAGACCCGGATGCCGGTCAGGATCGGCGGCCAGGCCAGCGGCAGCTCGACCCGCAGCAGCCGCATCAGCCGGGACATGCCGATGCCCCGGGCCGCGTCCACCAGCATCGGGTCGACCCCGCGCAGGCCCACGATCGAGTTCCGCACGATCGGCAGCAGTCCGTACAGCGTCAGGGCGATCACCGTCGGCGGGACGCCGAGGCCCACGATCGGGATCAGCAGACCGATCATGGCGAGGGAGGGGACGGTGAGGATGGTGGCGGTGGTGGTGGTCGCGAGGTTGCCGGCCCACTCGCTGCGGTAGGTGACCACACCGATCACCACGCCGATGAGGGTCGCCGCGACCATGCACTGGAAGACCGCGCTGGCGTGCTGGTAGGCGTCGGTGAGCAGGGTCTGGTGCCGGTTGCCCAGGTACTCCCAGAAGCTCACGTGCGCTCACCCCGAACTCCGAACCGGTCAGGTCGTCCCTTCGCTGTCCGCCGCGGCCTGTTCCACCAGCGGGATGATCCGCAGCGGAACGGGGTTCTCCATGACGATCGCCGTGGAGGCCCGGACAATGCCATCAAAACCGACGACCCGGTCGATCACCCGCTGGAGATCGGCGTTGGAGCGGGCCACCAGCCGGCACAGCATGTCCCCGGTGCCGGTGGTGGTGAGCAGCTCCAGCACCTCCGGCACGGTCGCCAAGTGCGCCCGCACGTCCGGGCCTTGGCCCTGCCGGATCTGCAGCGTGGCGAACGCGGTGACCGGGTAGCCGAGGGCCGCCGGATCCACCTGCGGGCCGAATCCCTGGATCACTCCATTCGACTGAAGCCGGTCGAGCCGGGCCTGCACGGTCCCGCGCGCCACCCCCAGCCGACGGGACATCTCCAGCACGCCGATCCGCGGCTCCCGGGCCAGCAGCACCAGGATCCGGCCGTCCAGATGATCGATCGCCATGCCCGCCTCCGGATGGTCATCCTGCACAGAAAGTCCGCCGATCTGGCCGTACAGCTGAGCATATTGCCCAGTGGAAACGGGAACTATTGCGCACCTTGTGTGCCAGGGTCACTCTTCGACCATGACGCAGACCACACAGCACACTCCCGACGTGACCGCCCGGCAGGACGACCCCTTCCCGGTCAAGGGAATGGACGCGGTCGTCTTCGCCGTCGGCAACGCCAAGCAGGCGGCGCACTACTACTCCAGCGCCTTCGGCATGCGGCTGGTCGCGTACTCCGGACCGGAGAACGGCAGCCGCGAGACTGCGAGCTACGTCCTGGAGAACGGCTCGGCACGGTTCGTCCTCACCTCCGTCATCAGGCCTGAGACCGAGTGGGGCACCTTCCTGTCCCGGCACGTGGCCGAGCACGGCGACGGGGTCGTCGACCTTGCCATCGAGGTGCCGGACGCGCGGGCCGCGTACGCGTACGCCGTCGAGCACGGCGCGCGGTCGGTGGCCGAGCCGTACGAGCTGAAGGACGAGCACGGCACCGTCGTCCTCGCCGCCATCGCCACGTACGGCGAGACCCGCCACACCCTCGTCGAGCGGACCGGCTACGACGGCCCGTACCTGCCGGGGTTCGTCGCCGCGTCCCCGATCGTCGAGCCGCCCGCCCGCCGCACCTTCCAGGCCGTCGACCACTGCGTCGGCAACGTCGAGCTCGGCCGGATGAACGAGTGGGTCGGCTTCTACAACAAGGTCATGGGCTTCACGAACATGAAGGAGTTCGTGGGCGACGACATCGCCACCGAGTACAGCGCGCTGATGTCCAAGGTCGTCGCCGACGGCACCCTCAAGGTCAAGTTCCCGATCAACGAGCCCGCCGTCGCCAAGAAGAAGTCCCAGATCGACGAGTACCTGGAGTTCTACGGCGGGGCGGGCGTCCAGCACATCGCGCTCAACACCAACGACATCGTCGAGACCGTACGGACCATGAGGGCGGCCGGCGTCGAGTTCCTCGCCACCCCCGACTCCTACTACGACACCCTCGGCGAGTGGGTCGGCGACACCCGGGTCCCGCTGGACACCCTGCGCGAGCTGAAGATCCTCGCGGACCGGGACGAGGACGGCTACCTGCTCCAGATCTTCACCAAGCCGGTCCAGGACCGCCCGACGGTCTTCTTCGAGATCATCGAACGCCACGGCTCCATGGGCTTCGGCAAGGGCAACTTCAAGGCCCTCTTCGAAGCGATCGAACGCGAACAGGAACGCCGCGGCAACCTGTAGCCGGGGGCCTCGGCGACCCCGCACCAAGGCCGGTCCGGCACCGCCGGGAACCACCGCCGTGGCCGGACGCCGTTGCGGCGGGAAGAAATCGACGCCGGTCAGTTCCCACCGCCGCGGCGGCGATCAGCCACGACAGCGCATTCCGGCGGTGCCGGGCTGCGCTGTGGTGCCCGGGATCGTTGCGGCGGGGCGGGATCGGCGCAGGTCCCTTGTCTCCGCCGCGGTGACGATCAGCCACGACAGGCGTATTCCGGCGGTGCCGGGCTGCGCTGTGGTGCCCGGGATCGTTGCGGCGGGGCGGATCGGCGCAGGTCTCTTGTCTCCGCCGCGATGACGATCAGCCACGACAGGCGTATTCCGGCGGTGCCGGGCTGCGCTGTGGTGCCCGGGATCGTTGCGGCGGGAGGGATCGGCGTCGGTCAGACTTCTCTCCGCCGCAACGGTGCCTGGCCACGCCGGTGGTGTCCGGCGGTGTTCGGTCGGCGGTGGGTCACTGTGGGGGCTCCTCGTTCGGTGGCTGGTCGCCCAGGGTGGTCAGGGTGGCTCGGGCCACCGGGGCCTGCAGGGGGGAGAAGTAGGGGTTGGTGCGCAGGGCGTCCTGGAGGTGGCGGCGGGCGGAGGCGTCCAGGTCCAGGTCGCGTTCGATCATGCCCCGGTGGAAGGCGTACGACGCGCTGCGGACCCCGCCGCCCTTCGTCGAGTCCGTCGCGATCGAGGCGTAGCGCAGCGCCTCCTGGTCGTCGCCGGCCCGGTGCAGCGCCCACCCGAACGCGTCCGCGACCTCGATGCCCGGCTGCCGATCCCACTCGGCCGCCAGCCGCTCCACCGCCTCCTCGACATCCCCGTGGTCCGCCTCGTACTGCCCGATCAGCAACTCGTCGTCGACCCCGGCGTCCAGCTCCCGCCGCACCTGCGTCTGCAACCGCGCGTACTGCGTCTCCGCCTGGTGCCCCATCCCCAGCGACTCGTACAACTCGGCCAGCTCCAGGGAGACCTGCGGAGTCGGCCGGTGCCTGAGCGCCTCCTGGTACGCGGCCAGCGCCTCCTGCGTGCGGCCCAGCGCGGCCAGCGCCCGCCCCTGCCCGGCCCGCGCCGTCGGCTGGTCGGGGTCCAGGCGGACGGCCGCCGTGAAGTGCCGTAGCGCGTCGTCCCGTTCGCCGCGCTCCCAGGCCAGCTGCCCGGCCTGGGTCAGATACGCGGCCTGCTCGGCCGGGGTCCCGGCGGCCGCCGCCGCGTCCGTCACCTGCGCCACCGCGTCCTCGCGCCAGCCCCGGTCCCGGTACACGGCCGAGGCCCGTGCCATCACGGCCGGTTTCACGGTCGCCCCGACCTTCAGCGCCATCAGCTTGTCGAGCGCGGACCGGGCCGCCTTGTAGTCGCCGAGCCCGTTGTAGGCGTCGATCAGCGCCGGATACGTGGACCACCGCTTCGGCGCCGCCTTCCGCGCCTCCTCGCCGAACCGCTTGGCCGTCGGGAAGTCCCGGCGCGCGTTCGCCAGCGCGGCGAGAGCGGCCAGCGCGTCGGTGTTGCCCTTGCCGGCCACCCGGAGAGAGGTCTGCAGCGCCCTCTCGGCCCGCGGATAGTCGGCGCTGTCGGCGGTCCGGCGCGCCCGCTCCACGTACGCGGCCCCGAGCACCGCCCAGGCCCGCGCGTCCTTCGGCTGCGCCCGCACCCGGCTCTCGCGTGCGCCGATGAGCGAGGTGAGGTCGGGCAGCGCGGCGGGCAGGCCGTTGAGGACGGCCGTCTGCGCGGCCGCCTGGGCCGCCGCCCGGGCCTTCGCCTGGGCCCGGGGCCCGGCCGCCGGGGGCGGCGCGGCGGCGCGCCGCGGTGCCGACTCGTGCGGCCACAGCATCAGCGCCGCGCCGGCCGCCGTCCCGCCCGCCAGCGCGACGACCAGCAGCCGCCGCAGCACCCGGCGACGGCGGCGCGGCGGCGACGGCTCCGTGAGCAGCGAGGTGGTGGGCCCTGACGGTCGGTTATCGAGCGCGCACATGCCCGTACTGTGCGTCAATACGACGACCGCGCCCGGGCGGCCCAAGGAGGTCCGCTGTGGGGTTCACACCGATGGCCCCGGGTGCGAGGCTGTGATCATGAGCCGAATCGAAGCCCCCCGGGACGAGACCACCGGCAACCTCACCGACCGGCTCCTGGCGGGCCTGCCGGCCGACGCGGTGCTCGTCGACCCCGATGTGACCACCTCCTACGCCAACGACATGGCGAGCTTCTGCCCGGCCGGCGTCCCGGCCGTCGTCGTGCTGCCGCGCACGGTCGAACAGGTCCAGCACGTGCTGCGCATCGCCACCGAGCTGCGGGTCCCGGTCGTCCCGCAGGGCGCCCGCACGGGCCTGTCCGGCGCCGCCAACGCCACCGACGGCTGCATCGTGCTGTCCCTGACCAAGATGGACCGCATCCTGGAGATCTCGCCGGTCGACCGCATCGCCGTCGTCGAACCCGGCGTCATCAACGCCACCCTCTCCCGCGCGGTCGAGGAACACGGCCTCTCCTACCCGCCGGACCCCTCCAGCTGGGAGATGTGCACGATCGGCGGCAACATCGGCACGGCCTCGGGCGGGCTGTGCTGTGTGAAGTACGGGGTGACCGCCGAGTACGTCCTCGGCCTGGACGTCGTCCTCGCCGACGGGCGGCTGCTGTCCACCGGCCGGCGTACCGCGAAGGGTGTCGCCGGGTACGACCTGACCCGGCTGTTCGTCGGTTCCGAGGGCTCGCTCGGTGTCGTCGTACGGGCCGTCCTGGCCCTGAAGCCCAAACCGCCGCGGCAGCTGGTGCTGGCCGCCGAGTTCGGCTCCGCGGCCGCGGCCTGCGACGCGGTGTGCCGGATCATGGCGGGCGGGCACGTACCGTCCCTCCTCGAACTGATGGACCGTACGACCGTGAAGGCGGTCAACGAACTCACCCACATGGGCCTGCCGGAGTCGACCGAGGCGCTGCTCCTCGCGGCCTTCGACACCCCCGACCCGGCCGCCGACCTCGCCGCCCTCGGCGCGCTCTGCGAGGAAGCGGGCGCCACCCAGGTGGTCCCGGCCGACGACGCCGCCGAGTCCGAACTCCTCCTCCAGGCCCGCCGGTCCTCGCTGGTCGCCCTGGAGGCCGTCAAGGGCACCACGATGATCGACGACGTGTGCGTGCCCCGCTCCCGGCTCGGCGACCTGATCGAAGGGGTCGAGCGCATCGCGGAGAAGCACGGGCTGACCATCGGGGTCGTCGCCCACGCCGGCGACGGCAACACGCACCCCACGGTCTGCTTCGACGCGCAGGACCCCGACGAGTGCCGCCGCGCCCGCGAGTCCTTCGACGAGATCATGGCCCTCGGACTGGAGCTCGGCGGCACCATCACCGGCGAACACGGCGTCGGCGTCCTGAAGAAGGAGTGGCTGGCCCGGGAGATCGGGCCGGTGGGCCTGGAGATGCAGCGGGCCGTGAAGAACACCTTCGACCCGCTGGGCATCCTCAACCCCGGCAAGCTGTTCTGACCCCACACGGTCCATACGCTCTGTACGCCCTGTCCGTCGGGGACCTCACTGGGCGAGCAGCTGGTCGAGCGCGTCGTCGATGCCCAGCTGCCTGCCCTCGGTCCCCGGGGGCACCACCCGCAGCGTCCGCTCCAGCCAGGCGGACACCTGGGTGGTCGGCGCCTCCAGGAGGGCGTCTCCGTCGGGTGAACTCAGCGCCATCAGCACGACGCTGCGGCCGTCCACCTTCGTCGGCCACACCCGCACGTCCCCGTGCCCGCACGGCCGGAACACCCCCTCCACCAGCAGGTCCCGGGCGAAGGTCCAGTGGACCGGGGACTGCGAGTTGATGTGGAAGCCGACATGGACGGCGTACGGGTCGTCGGAGCGGTAGCCGAGCCGGGCCTGGACCGGGATGCTCCGCTCGGGGGACAGGATGAGCCGCAGCTCCAGTTCGCGCTCCACCACGGTGTGATGCATGACGTTCGTTCCTCTCGGTCGGTCGTCCGGGCGCCTGTGGACGGGCCCGTACGAGGGGAGAGGGCCTGGGGCCGCGAGCATTACGCGGGTTCCGGGAAATTTTTCTCCGGTGCGGTGAAGGGGGCGCACAGGGGTGCCCGGAAAGGGGCGGGTCCTGCGGGACTGGCGGTGGTGGGCACGCGCGTCTGATAGATGTGGAGCCTCCCACACGACCCCCGAGCAGATACGGGATGACGGACATGACCGCCCCTACCCCGGCACCCGGTGACGAACGGCCCCGCGAGGGCTACTACCCGGACCCGTCCATCCCCGGCTACGTCCGTTACTGGAACGGCGCCGCGTGGGTGCCGGGCACCAGCCGCCCGGCCCCGTCCGACGGCGAACCGCTCGCCCCGCCGCCCGGTTCCCGCCCCGCGAGCCCCGCGGTGGAGGAGACCGGACCGCACTTCTTCGACGAGGACCCGCGGCCGGGTGGATCCGGCTGGGCGGCCGAGGGGAGTGCCTGGGGCACCGACCCCCGGGCGGCTGCGGGTTCGCCGCCCCGGCCGGACGGCCGGTCGGCCCACTCGGACGGCTCGGCGCCGATCCCGCCGACGGACCAGGGGGACGTCGACTCCGGCGGCACGTTCATCTTCCGCAGGCCGACGCTGGGGCCCGCGGGCACCCCGCCGGCCGCCCAACCGCCCATGGACGACGGCACGATGACCTTCCGCCCGATCCGCGCCGAGAACGCACCTGACACAGGTGGCGCGGCGGCCGGTACGGGTGCCGCCGGGGCCGGGTTCGGCGGTCAGGGCACCGGCGGACCCGGGGCCGGGGCCGGGGCCGGGGCCGACGGGCAGGGTGCCGGTGCGGCGGGTTCGGGTTCGGGTGGGTTCGGTGCGCCGGGGTCCGGCGGTCCGGGTGCGGCCGGGGCGTCCGGGCCGGGTGGCTACGGCGCTCAGGGCCCTGCCGGTGCGTCCGGTGCGTCCGGTGCGTCCGGTGCGTCCGGTGCGGGCGGGTTCGGCGCGCAGGGGCCGGTCGGCGCCCCCGGCGGCGGCCGCCCCGGCTTCGGCGCCGGAAAGGCCGCCGCCGACCGCGCCGCCGCGGCCCCGGGTCCCGCCGCTCCCCAGGCCGTCGCCCCCGCCGTACCCCCGCAGTCCGGCGGGCCCCAGTCCGCCGCCCCCATGAGCGCCGGGCCCGGCGGGGGGCAGTCCTCCTGGGCGCAGCAGGTGCATCAGCTCGCGGGTGACCAGCAGGTCGCGCCCTGGAAGCCGCCGGTGGAGGACCCCTTCCAGGCGGCCGCCCGGCGGCAGGCGTCGGCCCGCCCGGCCGGACTCGGCAAGCGGTTCGCCGCGCGGCTCGTCGACAGCCTGGTCGTCGGCGCGGTGACCGCCGCGGCCGCCGTACCGTTCGGCACCCGGGCGGCCGACCACGTACAGGACAAGATCGACGCGGCCAAGCTCTCCGGCCGTACCGAGACCGTCTGGCTGCTCGACGGCACGACCGGCCTCTACCTCGGGATCGTGCTCGCCGTCCTGCTCCTCGTCGGCGTCCTCTACGAGGTGCTGCCCACCGCCAGGTGGGGCCGCACGCTCGGCAAGAAGCTGTTCGGCCTGGAGGTACGGGACATCGAGGGCCACGAGCCCCCGGCCTTCGGCGTCTCGCTGCGCCGCTGGCTGGTGTACACGGTGCCCGGGCTGCTGGGCATCGGGATCGTCGGCGTCGCCTGGTGCCTGTTCGACCGGCCCTGGCACCAGTGCTGGCACGACAAGGCGGCGCACACCTTCGTCGCCGGCTGACGGGGCGTCGTACCCCGTACGGCCGCTCGCCGGATGCGGACCCGGCCGCTTCACGGTCCACTCGGGCCATGAGCACCGAACCGCCCCCGGGCTCCGGACAGCCGCCGGAGGACGACCCGTTCAAGAAGCCGCCGCCGTCCGGTGAGCCGGGCGCGGGCCAGGGGCCGGGCTCGCCGTACGACACCCCGTACGGCGGCGCGCAGCCCCCGCCGCCCTCCTACGGCGGCGGCCCCTACGGAACGGGCGGCGGCGGTCCTTACGGCGGAGGTGGCGGCCCCTACGGCGGAGCCGGTGGCTATCCCGCCGATCCGCTCGCCGGGATGCCGCCGCTCGCCGACAGCGGCAGGCGCACCCTCGCCCGGATCATCGACATGGTCCTGGTGCTCATCGTGGTCTGGCTGCTCACCTGGGCCTTCGGGGTGCGCGAGTACGAGGTCAACGGCGACAAGATGGAGTTCGGCAAGTCCTTCGCGCAGTCGCTGGTCGCCGCCGTCCTGTTCGTCGGGTACGACACCCTGCTGACCGCCAAGTCCGGGCAGACCCTCGGCAAGAAGTGGCTCGGCATGCGGGTCGCCGACCTGAACAGCGGCTCCACGCCCTCCGCCCAGACCTCGCTGGTGCGCGCCCTGGTGCTGTGGCTGCCGTTCGCCTTCTGCTGCGCCTGTGTGTGGACGATCATCTGCGGTGGCTGGAGCTACTTCGACAAGCCGTACAAACAGGGGCTGCACGACAAGGCCGCGAAGACGGTCGTGGTCAGTACGAGGAACTGACCGGGGGGCGCACAAGCAGTCGGCGGGTCCGTCAGTCTCACGGACCCGCCGACTTCTCGTGTGTGCGTGCGTCAGGGCGCGGTGGGCTCCCGGACGGGCTCGGCCGTGGCGGCGGCCACGGTCTCCCGGTGCACGGGGACCCGCACCTCGGGCATTGCGGTCGGGGCGGGCTCGGACTGTGCGATCGTGCGCGGCCCGGGGAGCGGAACCGTCATGGCGACCAGCAGTCCCAGACCGAGCGCCGCGAGCGCGATGACCGCGATCCCGATGCCCGAACTCGTCTGTGACAGCAGCAGCATGGCGAGCGTCGAGCAGATCACGGTGCACGAACCGTAGACGAGCTGTGCCGGGGTCGGACGAGGCATGGCAATCGTGTCCTCGGAAGATGTGGGGGTGAGACGGGGAGCCGGCCTTGCTTTCCACCGGCTTCCGGACGTTCCACCGTTCGACTCTATTCGCGTGCATGCCCGAGCGGAACGTCCGGTAAGCGTGACCTAACCCACGGTACCGGTGCACAGGGGGCGCACGGTCGCATGGCATACGGCAACCGGAGGCATATGCGCGCCGGTTGAGCGAGGTCCGTCAGGGGGCGCCTCTATCACAGTGTCCGTAAAGCGAACTTCTCCTCCGCATAGTGCAGTTGAACTGTCCAAGTCAAGGTCTGTCTTTTCTCGTAAACCAGTAGTCAAATGACGTCACTTGAATCGACGCGTTGAACGTGCGCGCACGGATCCCTCCATACATCCGGACACCCCTTCCGTGCGCGCGGGCGCGGGGGAGGACCTCAAGTGACCAACAGATCTTGGACGTTGAGAGCGCTCGCCATCGGGGTGACACTCGCGACGGCATCCGCGGGCCTCACCACCTTCGCGGTCGCCCAGGCCGCGACGAAGCCGGCGAGCTCCACCGTCGACCGGAAGGATCCGTCGACGAAGCAGGACGAGCACAACCTCGACGGCCCCCTGAGCAAGACCCAGGAAGCCCAGCGGCAGGAGGCCCTCGACCAGGTCATAGCAGGCAAGGCCCAGGTCAAGGACCGGGACGGCTCCAAGGTCGTCCAGCTCAAGGGCAAGAAGGGCGACAGCAAGTACGTCGAGCTCGGCCGGGAGAAGACCGACAAGATCTTCACGATCCTGGTGGAGTTCGGCGACCAGAGCGACCCCCGCTACGGCGGCACGGTCGGCCCGCTGCACAACCAGATAGCCCAGCCGGACCGCACCAAGGACAACTCCACGGCCTGGCAGGCGGACTACAACCAGGCCCACTTCCAGGACCTCTACTTCGGCACCGGCAAGAACACCGAGTCGCTGAAGAAGTACTACGAGAAGCAGTCCTCGGGCCGCTACTCGGTCGACGGCGAGGTCACCGACTGGGTCAAGGTCCCCTACAACGAGGCCCGGTACGGCAACAACGCCTGCGGCTCCACCACCTGCTCCAGCGTCTGGAACCTGGTCCGCGACGGTCTGACGTCCTGGGTCGCCGGCCAGAAGGCGGCCGGCGAGTCCGACGCCGCCATCAAGGCCGACCTCGCCCAGTACGACCAGTGGGACCGCTACGACTACGACGGCGACGGCAACTTCAACGAGCCCGACGGCTACGTCGACCACTTCCAGATCGTGCACGCCGGCGAGGACGAGTCCGCGGGCGGCGGCGCCCAGGGCACCGACGCCGTCTGGGCGCACCGCTGGTACGCCTTCGGCACCGACGCCGGCGCCACCGGCCCCACGAACAACAAGCTCGGCGGCACCCAGGTCGGCGACACCGGCATCTGGGTCGGCGACTACACCATGCAGCCGGAGAACGGCGGACTCGGCGTCTACGCCCACGAGTACGGCCACGACCTCGGCCTGCCGGACGAGTACGACACCGCCGGCGGCGAGAACTCCACCGGTTTCTGGACCCTGATGTCCTCCGGCTCCTGGCTGGGCACCGGCAAGGAAGCCATCGGTGACCTGCCCGGCGACATGAACGCCTGGGACAAGCTCCAGCTCGGCTGGCTCAACTACGACGTGGCCAAGGCCGGCACGAAGTCCTCGCACAAGCTGGGCGTCGCCGAGTACAACACCAAGAACAAGCAGGCCCTGGTGGTCTCGCTGCCCGACAAGGAGGTCACGACCACCGTCGTCGCCCCGGCCGAGGGCTCGACCCAGTGGTGGAGCGGCAGCGGTGACAACCTCAAGAACACGCTGACCCGTGAGGTCGACCTGACCGGCAAGTCCTCGGCGGCACTGAGCCTGGACGGCTGGTACGACATCGAGGCCGGCTACGACTACCTCTACGCCGAGGTCTCCACCGACGGCGGCGCCAACTGGACCGCCCTGGACGGCACGGTCAACGGCGAGGCCCTCCCGCGCGACGGCAGCGACAAGCCGGCGCTCACCGGTTCGGTCGACGCGTACACCAAGCTGTCGTACCCGCTGGACGCCTACGCGGGCCAGAAGATCCAGCTGCGCTTCCGCTACCAGACCGACGGCGGGGTCGCCCTCAAGGGCTTCGCGGCCGACGAGATCACGGTGACGGCCGACGGCTCGGCCCTCTTCTCCGACAACGCAGAGTCGGCTGACCCGGCTTGGACCGCGTCCGGCTTCTCCCGCATCGGCGCGTCCTTCACCAAGGACTACGCGCAGTACTACATCGCGGAGAACCGCCAGTACGTGTCGTACGACAAGACCCTCAAGTCCGGCCCGTACAACTTCGGCTTCTCGACGACCCGTCCGGACTGGGTGGAGCACTACCCGTACCAGAACGGCCTGTTGATCTGGAAGTGGGACCTCTCCGAGGCCGACGACAACACCAGCGTCCACCCGGGCACCGGTCTGATCCTCCCGATCGACTCGCACCCGACGGCGCTCAAGTGGTCCGACGGCACGCTGATGCGCAACCGCATCCAGGCCTACGACTCGCCGTTCAGCCTCTACGCGTCGGACGGCATCACCCTCCACAAGGCGGACGTGGCGACCAAGATCAGGCAGTCGTCCGGGGTGTCGGTCTTCAACGACCACAAGAGCACCTACTACGACGCCTCGAACCCGACCGCCGGTGTCAAGATCACTGACACCAGCACGAAGATCAGCATCGTCACGGAGGCCCGAGACGGCTCGACGATCTCCCTCCAGGTGGGCCCTGCGGTGAAGTAACTCGCATCTTCGCAGGTCAGACACGTATCGGCGGTGACCCCCTGGCGGGTCGCCGCCGATCGTGTTTAGGTGCGTCCTGTGGCTTTCTTATTGACACCGACTCGTACGGGGGTATGACCGCATGGCCGCAGGAGGGTTCTGCAAGCTGCCGAACGGCAGCGTGGTGGTGGCACTGAACCTGCCCAGCCCCGCCCCTGCCGGGGGCACCGCCGGGGTGCGGGTACTGGTCCTCGCCCAGAACCGCGCCCGGGCCCTGACCAGGCTCCGCAACCTGGGCATGCGAGCGGTCTACCTGCGGGGCAACGCCGCCCCGCCGACCCCGGACGAGATCACCGCCGTCCTCCACCACCCCGACGGCCTGATATGGCGAACGGCCCCTGACAACGGTGTCACGGTGACGGAGCTGTGGCACCCGATCAGGGCCCTGCTGCGCCGGCCGGCCGCGCAGGCCTGACGCCCCAGCCTCCTCCCGGACCGTTCGAAGCCGGTTCAGACGACGGGCTTCCCGGTCAGCTCCACGCCTGCCTCGCGCAGTTCCTGGAGCGCCGCGGTGGTGGTCGCCTCGGCGACCCCGGCGGTCAGGTCGAGCAGGACGTGCGTGCGGAAGCCCTCCTTCGCGGCGTCCAGCGCGGTGGCCCGCACGCAGTGGTCCGTGGCGATCCCGACGACGTCCACCTCGGTGATCTCCCGGGCGCGGAGCCAGGCGGCCAGCGGGACCCCGTTCTCGTCCGTGCCCTCGAAGCCGCTGTAGGCCGCCGAGTACGCGCCCTTGCTGAACACCGCGTCCACCGCGCCGGAGGCGACCGCCGGGGCGAAGTTCGGATGGAAGCCGACGCCCTCCGTGCCGGCCACGCAGTGCGCCGGCCAGCTGTGCACGTAGTCGGGGTTGTCCGCGAAGTGGCCGCCCGGCGCTATGTGGTGGTCGCGGGTCGCCACCACGTGGCGGTAGCCGGCGGGCGCCTGCCCGATCAGCTCCGTGACCGCGGCGGCCACGTCGGCGCCGCCCGCCACCGCGAGGCTGCCCCCCTCACAGAAGTCGTTCTGCACGTCAACGACGATCAAGGCGCGGCGCATGGTCGGTGTCCTTCGCAGTCGGGAGCGGGTCTGTCGGTCGAGGGGGGAGACGCAGAAAAAAGGGGTGCGGGCCCGGCCTGGACCTCCGAGCGTAGAGACTTACGGGGGCGTAGGGGAGGGGGCTTCGCGGGGCGCGTACGCGGGCACCCGCTCTAGCTACCCGAGCGCCCCTGGACGTACTCCGTCGGAATGACCGCTTCACCACGGGAGAGCTGGGTCGCGGAGAGGGGCAGATTGGCCTTGGCCGCCCTATGGCGTGCGCGGGGCGCATCCAGGGGCTCGCGGGTGACCACCTGGCCGGACTTCACCAGTTCGACCAGCAGCTGCTGGTCCACCAGGTCGGCCGGCACCTCCCCGGTGCCGATGACCTCCGCCTCCGCCACCCCGTCGGCGTCCAGCCGCCGCGCCGCCCACTTGCGGCCGCCCACGGACGTCTTGCCGCCGGACGACTTCTTGGCGACCGGCAGCAGCGGGGCCTTCGGGTCGGCGGACCCGGCGCGGGCGACCAGCTTGTAGACCATGGAGCAGGTGGGGTGCCCGGAGCCGGTCACCAGCTGGGTGCCGACGCCGTACGCGTCCACGGGCGCCGCGGCCAGCGAGGCGATGGCGTACTCGTCGAGGTCGGAGGTGACGGTGATCCTGGTGTCCCGTGCGCCCAGCTCGTCCAGCTGCTGCCGGACCCGGTGGGCGACCAGCAGCAGGTCGCCGGAGTCGATACGGACGGCGCCCAGCTCGGGCCCGGCCACCTCGACGGCCGTACGGACCGCCTCGGCCACGTCGTAGGTGTCGACCAGCAGGGTGGTCCCCCGGCCGAGCGAGTCGACCTGGGCCTGGAAGGCGTCCCGCTCGTGGTCGTGGAGCAGGGTGAAGGCGTGGGCGGAGGTGCCCACCGTCGGGATGCCGTAGCGGAAGCCGGCCGCCAGGTCGGAGGTGGTCGCGAAACCGCCGACGTAGGCGGCGCGGGCGGCGGCGACGGCGGCCAGCTCGTGGGTGCGGCGGGCGCCCATCTCGATCAGCGGGCGGTCGCCCGCGGCCGAGGCCATCCGGGAGGCGGCGGCCGCGATCGCCGAGTCGTGGTTGAGGATGGAGAGGATCACGGTCTCCAGCAGCACGCACTCGGCGAAGGAGCCCTCCACCCGCATGATCGGCGAGCCGGGGAAGTAGACCTCGCCCTCGGGGTAGCCCCAGATGTCACCGCTGAAGCGGTAGCCGGCGAGCCATTTCAGGGTCGGGCCGTCGACGATGCCCTGTTCCTCCAGGAAGCCGAGGACGTCCGGGTCGAACCGGAAGTTCTCCACCGCGTCCAGGACGCGTCCGGTGCCCGCCACGACGCCGTAGCGGCGCCCCTCCGGCAGCCGCCGGGTGAAGACCTCGAAGACGCTGCGCCGCTCGGCCGTACCCGCCCGCAGGGCGGCCTGCAGCATCGTCAGCTCGTACTGGTCCGTGAAGAGCGCCGTCGAGGGAACGTCCACCGGCAGCCCAAGGTCCGCTGTGTTCATGACTGGAGATGCTACCCCCATCTCGTCAGTGTGACGATTTGTGGGGCGCGTGGCAGCATGGGCCATGTGACGTCACCCGCTCCTGTAGAGATCGAACGTACCGAGTCGGCGGAGGAGGTCTTCGCCGTACCCGAGCCCGACGTCCCCTGGGTGACGATCGTGCACAACGACCCCGTCAACCTCATGAGCTATGTGACGTACGTCTTCCAGACGTACTTCGGCTATCCCAAGGACAAGGCCACCAAGCTCATGCTGGACGTCCATCACAAAGGCCGGGCGGTCGTCTCCAGCGGCAGCCGCGAGGAGATGGAGCGCGACGTACAGGCGATGCACGGCTACGGCCTGTGGGCCACCCTCCAGCAGGACCGGAAATGACCCCTCGCCGGCCGGACCGGACGTAGCCAGACTCCTCGACCAGCACCGGAAGCAGCGAACACCCTCCATGCCAGGAATCTTCGAACCGCTCCCCGGCGGCGGCGCGGCCGTCGCGCTCGACGACGTCGAGATCTCCATCATCCGGACGCTGGCCGTCCAGCTCCTGGAGCTCATCGGCCCCGGCCCCGCCGAGGACGCCCCCGACGACCCGCTCGCCGAGCTGTTCGCCGAGGGCCCGAGCGAGGCGCCCACCGACCCGGTGCTGCGCCGGCTCTTCCCGGACGCCTACGGCGACCCGGAGCGGCTGCCCGACTCCTCGCAGGAGGCCGAGGAGCAGCAGGCCCACTCGGCCGAGTTCCGCCGCTACACCGAGAACGACCTCAGGGCCGGCAAACGGGAGAGCGCCCTCGCGGTGATCCGCTCCCTGGACGCGCTGGCCCCGGTGGGGGAGGGCGGCGCGGTCCTCAAGCTGGCGCCCGAGGAGTCCCGGCAGTGGCTCGGCGCCCTCAACGACCTGCGCCTCGCCATCGGCTCCCGCCTCGACATCACCGACGAGGACGACACCGACCTGCTCTACCGGCTCCCGGACGAGGACGCGCGCAAGCCGATGGTGATGGCCTATCTGTGGCTCGGCGGCCTCCAGGAGACCCTGGTCACCACCCTTATGCCGTAATCCGTCCCGATTTCGCGTTCGCTCAGAGGACGCTCAAATCCGGATAACGATCCAGTCACCGTTGCGGCCTGGTATGACCTTTTCGGCCGCACTTTGTCCGGTTCTTCCAGTGGTGTGCGCCACAATCCCTCTCGGTGGAACCCGGTGATCAGTATTGCGGCCGTGATAAATCTTCACGACCGCCCGGCGACACCACCCATGTGTCCGTCCGGGTGCGCCACCGAACCGGCAACAGCCGGTCAGGCACCACTCCAGCAGTCCGGGGGGATCGAAACCCGATCCGCGGCCGACCAGAGGCCCGGGTCGGCATGGAGAAAGGCGCACACCACACATGACCTCCGCTCAGGTCGACACGTCGGAGCAGAGCTCCGAAGCCTCGGAAGAGGGGTACGAGCGCGGACTCGGCAGCCGCCAGGTCCAGATGATCGCCATCGGCGGCGCCATCGGCGTCGGCCTCTTCCTGGGTGCCGGGGCGAACATCGCCAAGGCCGGACCCAGCCTCATCCTCATGTACGCCCTCGCGGGCGGCATCATCTTCTTCATCATGCGGGCGCTCGGCGAGCTGCTCCTGTACCGCCCGGTCTCCGGCTCCTTCGCCGAGTACTCCCGGGAGTTCCTCGGCCCGTTCTTCGGCTACTTCACCGGCTGGACGTACTGGCTGATGTGGGTCGTCACCGGCATGGCCGAACTGACGGCCGCCGCGATCTACGTCAACTACTGGTTCCCGTCCGTCCCCCAGTGGGTGACCGCGCTGGTCTTCCTGGTGATCCTCTTCGGGGTCAACCTGATCTCCGTGAAGGTCTTCGGAGAGCTGGAGTTCTGGTTCTCCATGGTCAAGGTCACCGCCCTGATCGGCATGATCGTGATCGGCCTCGGCGTCCTCACCTTCGGCTTCAGCAGCGCCGGCGACACGGCCTCGGTCGCGAACCTCTACCAGTTCGACGGCTTCTTCCCCAAGGGCGTCGGCTCCTCCCTGATGACCCTCCAGGGCGTCATGTTCGCCTACCTCGCGGTCGAGCTGGTCGGCGTCACCGCCGGCGAGTCCGAGAACCCGGAGAAGACCCTCCCCAAGGCGATCAACACGCTCCCCTGGCGCATCGCGCTGTTCTACGTCGGCGCGCTCACCGTCATCCTGTGCGTCGTCAAGTGGACCGAGTTCGCCCCGGGCGTCTCCCCGTTCGTCGCGGCCTTCGCGAAGATCGGCATCCCGGCCGGCGCCGGCATCGTCAACTTCGTCGTCCTCACCGCCGCGCTGTCCTCCTGCAACTCCGGCATGTACTCCACGGGCCGGATGCTGCGGAACCTGGCCGACAGCGGCGAGGCCCCGGCCGCGTTCCGGAAGCTGTCCGCGTCGAAGACCCCGGCGCTCGGCATCACCGTCTCGGTGCTCTTCATGGGCATCGGCGTGGTCCTCAACTACATCGTCCCGGAGAAGGCGTTCGGCTACGTCACCTCGGTGGCCACCGCGGCCGGCATCTGGACCTGGCTGATGATCCTGATCAGCCACGTCCTCTACCGCCGCGCCGTCGACGCCGGCCGGCTGCCCGCGTCCTCCTTCCCGGCGCCGGGCGGAGCGGTGTGCAGCTGGATCGCCATCGTCTTCCTGCTCTTCGTGACCTGCCTGATCGCCTACGACGGCGACTCCCGGGTCTGCCTGTACGTGATGGCCGGCTGGGCCGCCGCGCTCGGCGTCGGCTGGCTGGTCCTCAAGTCCCGCAACCCGGAGATCGCCGAGCGGAACGAGCGGACGCCGCTGGAGAAGGTGAGCTGACCCCCCTCGCCACCCCTCAGGACGTCCCGTCGCGGGGAGCACTCGTGGCGCCCCCTGCGGCAGCCGCTCAGGACGTCCGGCATATGGGCCGTCCCGTACCAGCCTTCGGTACGGGACGGCCCTCTGCTTATCCTGGCCGACATGCTGACCATCACCCAGGCCCTCGTCGACCAGATCGTCGCCCACGCGCGCAAGGACCACCCCGACGAGGCGTGCGGCGTCATCGCGGGAGCGGCCGGCTCGGACCGGCCCGAGCGGTTCATCCCGATGCTGAACGCGGCGATGTCCCCGACGTTCTACGAGTTCGACTCCGGCGACCTCCTCAGGCTCTACCGCGAGATGGACGACCGTGACGAGGAGCCGGTGGTGGTCTACCACTCCCACACGGCGACGCAGGCGTACCCGTCCCGGACGGACATCAGCTACGCGAACGAGCCGGGCGCCCACTACGTCCTGGTCTCGACAGCGGACACCGACGGCCTGGGCGACTTCCAGTTCCGCTCCTTCCGTATCGTGGAGGGCGAGGTCACGGAGGAAGAGACCAACATCGTCGAGGCCTACTGACCCTTACGGCGACGCCCTCCGCTCCCTCGACGGCCTCTGCTCGGTCGACGGCCTCTGCTCGGTCGACGGCCTCTGCTCGGTCGACGGCCTCTGCTCGGTCGACGGCCTCTGCTCGGTCGACGGCCTCTGCTCGGTCGATGGCCTCGGCTCCGTCGACGCCCTCTGCTCGGTCGACGCCTCTGCTGCCGCGACGCCCTTCGCTGCCCCGACGCCTCTGTTGTCCCACGCTCCCCTCTTCCTGCGCCGCTCACGCAGACTTCTCCGCCGCGACGGTGCTCGGCCGCGACGGCGGATTCCGGCGGTGCCGGACCGGCCGGTGGACAGCTGCGGGCCGGTGGGGGCTGAGCGCGCAGTTTCCCGCGCCCCTGAGGGATGTCTCGGCCCTCGGACGGAAACGGTCCGGGATGTGGAATCACACTCCGGAACCCGCACCGGGAATCGATACGATGACCCCATGGTTTCCTACGACGTGAGCGAGAAGGCGGCGGGCACCCTGCTCGTGGCGCGGCTGCACGTCGACCTGTGCAGGCTGAACAGCGCCATCTGTTGACGTTTCCCTGCCGCCGTACGGCCATGAGCCGCGGCGTGCTGCTGTGCGCGCCCAACCACCCAGACTTTCCGACAGGAGCCCGCAACCATGGCCATCGAGGTCCGCATCCCGACCATCCTCCGCCAGTACACCGACGGTCAGAAGGCGGTGGAGGGCAGTGGTGACACCATCGCCGACCTCTTCAACGACCTCGAGACCCGGCACGCCGGCATCCACGCCCGCATCGTGGACGACGGCAAGCTGCGCCGCTTCGTCAACGTGTACCTGAACGACGAGGACGTCCGTTTCGTCGACGGCATCGAGACCAAGCTCACCGACGGCGACACCGTGACGATCCTGCCGGCCGTCGCCGGTGGCATGGCCTGAGATCGGCATGCGCTACGACTCCCCGTTGGCCGCGGTCGGCAACACCCCCCTGGTGCGCCTGCCGCGGCTCTCGCCGTCCGCCGACGTCCGGATCTGGGCCAAGCTGGAGGACCGCAACCCGACCGGCTCGGTCAAGGACCGCCCCGCCCTGCACATGATCGAGCAGGCCGAGAAGGACGGCCGGCTCACCCCCGGCTGCACCATCCTGGAGCCGACCTCCGGCAACACCGGCATCTCCCTGGCGATGGCGGCGAAGCTCAAGGGTTACCGCATGGTGTGCGTGATGCCCGAGAACACCTCGCAGGAGCGCCGGGACCTGCTGGGCATGTGGGGCGCGGAGATCATCTCCAGCCCGGCCGCCGGCGGCTCCAACACCGCCGTGCGGGTGGCCAAGGAGATCGCCGCCGAGCACCCGGACTGGGTGATGCTCTACCAGTACGGCAACCCGGACAACGCGGGGGCGCACTACGCGACGACCGGCCCGGAGATCCTCGCCGACCTCCCCTCCGTCACGCACTTCGTCGCCGGGCTCGGCACCACCGGCACCCTCATGGGCGTCGGCCGGTATCTGCGCGAGCAGAAGCCGGACGTGAAGATCGTCGCCGCCGAACCCCGGTACGACGACCTCGTGTACGGGCTCAGGAACCTCGACGAGGGCTTCGTACCCGAGCTGTACGACGCCTCCGTGCTCACCACCCGCTACTCGGTGGGCTCGGCGGACGCCGTGACCCGGACCCGGGAACTCCTCCAGCAGGAGGGCATCTTCGCGGGCGTGTCCACCGGCGCCGCGCTGCACGCCGCGATCGGCGTCGGGAAGAAGGCCGTACAGGCCGGCGAGAGCGCGGACATCGTGTTCGTCGTCGCCGACGGCGGCTGGAAGTACCTGTCGACCGGGGTCTACACGGCCGCCACGACCGAGGAAGCCATCGAGACCCTCCACGGTCAGCTCTGGGCATAGTGCTCATCATGGACGCGCCAACCCCCTCCTATGAGGGGGCTAAGCGCTGTCCATGCCGGAGCAAAGATCTTCCTCCGGGGGGACCGGGCTTGACGGAACCCGACTAGTTTCTCCTCCGTCCTGTTCATGCCATGCACCTCGGCATCGCAGGGTGTTCGGAATGTCATGCTCATGACTGCGCGCACTCTGCCGCCGCTACGCGCGTCACGGGCCTGCCTTGTAACCCCACCGATGGAGGCAGTACCCCCATGCGTGAATCACGACGGAGCCTGCGAAGACTCCTGACCGTCGCCTTCCCCGCCCTAGCCCTCGCCGTCTCCGGATTCGTCGCGGCGCCCACCGCCGGGGCCGCCCAGCCCGCGGCCGTGGCACCTCACACCACCACCAAGGTCACCCAGAACGCCAAGGCCCTCACCGACCCCGCCCGCCAGGCCGTGCACAGCACCGGCAAGGCCGGCCAGAAGGTGCCCACCAAGCACCTGTGCGCCACCGCCACCAAGGCCGGCCAGGTCTCCTGCTTCGCGCAGCGCCGGACCGACATCAAGCAGCAGCTGGCCTCCGCGCTCGCCGCCCCCTCCGGCCTGAGCCCCTCGAACCTGCACAGCGCCTACAACCTGCCCTCGACGGGCGGCTCCGGCCTGACCGTTGCCGTGGTCGACGCCTACAACGACCCCAACGCGGCCTCCGACCTGGCCACTTACCGCTCCACGTACGGCCTGTCCGCGTGCACGGTCGCCAACGGCTGTTTCAAGCAGGTCAGTCAGACCGGTTCGACGACCTCGCTGCCGTCGAACGACAGCGGCTGGGCCGGTGAGGAAGCGCTCGACATCGACATGGTCAGCGCGGTCTGCCCGAACTGCAAGATCATCCTCGTCGAGGCCAACTCGGCCACCGACTCCGACCTCGGCGCCGCCGAGAACGAGGCCGTCGCGCTCGGCGCCAAGTTCGTCTCCAACAGCTGGGGCGGCTCCGAGTCCTCCTCGCAGACCAGCGAGGACACCTCGTACTTCAAGCACCCGGGTGTCGCGATCACCGTATCCGCCGGTGACTCCGACTACGGCGCCGAGTACCCGGCCACGTCCCAGTACGTGACCGCCGTCGGCGGCACCGCGCTCTCCACCTCCTCCAGCACCCGCGGCTGGACCGAGTCCGTGTGGAAGACCAGCTCCTCCGAGGGCACCGGCTCCGGCTGCTCCGCCTACGACGCCAAGCCGAGCTGGCAGACCGACACCGGCTGCACCAAGCGCATGGAGTCCGACGTCTCCGCGGTCGCCGACCCGGCCACCGGCGTGGCGGTCTACGACACCTACGGCGGCTCCGGCTGGGCGGTCTACGGCGGTACCAGTGCCTCCTCGCCGATCATCGCCGGCGTCTACGCCCTCGCGGGCACCCCGGGTTCGAGCGACTACCCGGCGAAGTACCCGTACTCGCACACCAGCAACCTGTACGACGTCACCAGCGGCAACAACGGCTCCTGCTCGACGTCGTACTTCTGCACCGCCGGCACCGGCTACGACGGCCCGACCGGCTGGGGCACCCCGAACGGCACCGCCGCCTTCACCTCCGGCACCAGCACCGGCAACACGGTGACCGTCACCAACCCCGGCAGCCAGTCCACCGCCACCGGCAGCTCGGTCAGCCTGCAGATCTCGGCCTCCGACAGCGCGGGCGCGACCCTCACCTACAGCGCCTCCGGCCTGCCCACCGGCCTGTCCATCTCCAGCTCCACCGGCCTGATCTCCGGCACGGCGTCCACCGCGGGCACCTACAGCGCCACCGTCACCGCGACCGACTCCACCGGCGCCTCCGGCTCCGCCTCCTTCACCTGGACCGTCAGCACCAGCGGCGGCGGCACCTGCACCTCCGCCCAGCTGCTCGGCAACCCCGGCTTCGAGTCGGGCAACACCACCTGGACCGCCTCCAGCGGAGTCATCACCAACGACACCGGCGAGGCGGCCCACGCCGGCTCCTACAAGGCCTGGCTCGACGGCTACGGCTCCACCCACACCGACACGCTCTCCCAGTCGGTGACCGTCCCGTCCGGCTGCAAGGCGACCTTCACCTTCTACCTGCACGTCGACACCGCCGAGACCACCACCAGCACCCAGTACGACAAGCTGACGGTCACCGCCGGTTCGACCACCCTGGCGACGTACTCGAACCTCAACGCCGCCACCGGCTACACCCAGAAGTCCTTCGACCTGTCGTCGTACGCGGGCTCGACCGTCACCCTGAAGTTCAGCGGTGTCGAGGACTCCTCCCTGCAGACCAGCTTCGTCGTCGACGACACCGCCGTGACGACCAGCTGACGCCGCCCGTGAAGTGACCGGATCCCGCCCCCGGAAGCCGTCCGGGTGCGGGATCCGTATGTCCGGGGGATACGTCACATCGGCACCAAGGGTTCCGATCCCCCACGGAAAGGCGGACACCCCATGCGCCGTACGACGGTCCACCGCGCGTCGCTCGCCGCGGCGACCCTCCTGCTGCTGGCGGGCTGCGGCTCGCAGAGCGGGAGCACCGACAAGGGCAGCGGCGCGGTGTCCCCCTCGCCGTCCCCCTCCAGCCCCGGTACGAGCCCCGCCACGAGCCCCGGCGCGAGCGGCTCCTCCGGCAGTTGCACGCCCCTGACCTCCGAACTCACCGCCGCCGACAACCGCGACACGGTCTGCGTGGCGGTCGGCGGGCAGCTCCGGCTCACCCTCGACGGCACCCGGCAACGCCCCTGGAAGGCGGTCACGGCGAGCGGCTCCGCGCTGCGGGCCACCAACGCCGGGATCGTGCTCCAGCCCGGGGACGCCTCCGCCGCCTACACCGCCGTGGCCGCCGGCACCGTCACCCTCACCTCGTCCCGCCCGCTGTGCGCCGAGCCCACCGCACCCGGCGGGGTCTCCTGCAAGGGCATCGAGGAATGGCAGGTCACCGTCAGGGTGAAGTGACCCTCAGGGGGCCAGGTGCCGCACCTGGTCCCACAGCACCGGGTCGACCACGCCCACCCGGCGCCGGAACTCCCACACCGAGACCTCGCGCAGCTCGTCCGTCTCCAGGAAGCTCGGCCGGCCCTGGGCGTCCCCGACCGAGCCCGGCGGCAGCGGGATCACCCCGGCCCGCTCGTCGTGGTACTTGCTGGTGATCTTGGCGACGGTAGCGTGGTTGCCGCGCACCGCGAGCACCAGACAGGGCCGGTCCTTGACGCCCGGACCGTCCTCGTAGGGCACGTTGGCCCACCAGATGTCCCCCGGACGGGGCCGCCCCGCCTGCACGCGCGGGCCGCGCGGATACCCCGGCGGGCGGGTGCGGTGCCCGCGCGGACGGTGCCCCCGGCCCCACCCGTCCACGAGCGTGGCGACCAGCGCCAGCAGGACGACTGCCGCGAGCGCGAGCCACCATGACGTGTCCATACGACGACGTTACCGGCGCGAGATAATCGACGCGCGCCCTTGCGCGATCCTTATGCGCCCCTGGTCCAGCCGAACCGGTGACACCACAGGTGAGTTCGCCCACAACGGCCCCTGGCGGAGGAGCGACCGGCCCTTTTGCGCCTTACGCTCGACAAACCGCACGACCCCCGCTCACCTCTCTGTTCTCCGACTTCAGTTCCCGGTTGTTCCGGGTGTTCCGCCAACGGAGGTTTCTGCTTCATGAAGCTCACCGTCGTCGGCTGCTCGGGGTCGTTCCCGTCCGCGGAATCGGCCTGCTCGAGCTACCTCGTAGAGGCCGACGGCTTCCGGCTGCTTCTCGACATGGGCAACGGCGCCCTTGGCGAGCTGCAGCGCCACTGCGGTCTCTACGACCTCGACGCGATCTTCCTGAGCCATCTGCACGCCGACCACTGCATCGACATGTGCGCCTACTTCGTGGCGCGCTACTACCGCCACGACGGCGGCCCGTGCCCCCCGATCCCGGTCTTCGGCCCCGAGGGCACCGAGCACCGCCTCACCACGGCCTACGCCGACACCCCCACCGCCTCCTCGATGAGCGAGGTCTTCGACTTCCACACGGTCAAGCCGTCCACGTTCGACCTCGGCCCCTTCACGGTCCACACCGAGCGGGTCCGCCACCCCGTCGAGGCCTACGGCATCCGCCTCGAACACGCCGGGAAGTCCCTGACGTACTCGGGCGACACGGGCGTCACGGACGCGCTCGACTCGCTGGCCCGGGACACCGACCTGTTCCTGTGCGAGGCGGCCTTCACGCACGGCAAGGAGAACATCCCGGACCTGCACCTCAACGGCCGCGAGGCCGGCGAGTCCGCAGCCCGCGCCGGCGCCCGCCGACTGCTCCTCACCCACATCCCCCCGTGGACCGACCCCGCCGTCAACCTCGCCGACGCCCGCGAGGTCTTCGGCGGCCCGGTGGACCTGGCGGCGCCCAGGGTGACGTACGAGATCTGACCGACGCACCACGACGAGGTGCAGGTACGGCAGACATATACGACAGACAGGTACGACAGCGGTGCAGGCACGACAAAGGCCCCCGCAGCCGCCGGGCTGCAGGGGCCTCGTCATGCCGGGGCCAGGCTCACGCCTTCGTGAGGTCCTCGATCTCCTCCTCGGGCTCGCGGCCCGGGGTGGGGAGGTTGAACCTGACGATGGCGAAGCGGAAGACGAAGTAGTAGATCGCTCCGAACACCAGGCCGATCGGGATGATCAGCCAGGGCTTGGTCGCCAGGTTCCAGTTGAGCCCGTAGTCGATCACGCCCGCGGAGAACGTGAAGCCCGCGTGCACCCCGAGCGCCCAGGTGATCGCCATGGACAGGGCGGTGAGCACCGCGTGGATCGCGTACAGCAGCGGCGCGATGAACATGAAGGTGAACTCGATCGGCTCGGTCACACCGGTCACGAACGAGGTCAGCGCCATCGACATCATCATGCCCATCACGGCCGCGCGGCGCTCCGGGCGGGCGGTGTGCGCGATGGCGAGGGCGGCGGCCGGCAGGCCGAACATCATGATGGGGAAGAAGCCGGACATGAACTGACCGGCCGTCGGGTCACCGGCGAAGAAGCGGGTGAGGTCACCGTGGACGATCTGGCCGGAGGCGTCCTTGAAGTCGCCGATCTGGAACCAGGAGACGGTGTTCACGAACTGGTGCATGCCGACCGGGATCAGCGCGCGGTTGATCAGACCGAACAGACCGGCACCGAAGGCGCCGAGACCGGTGATCCACTCGCCGAAGTCGGAGATGCCGTTACCGATGGGCTCCCAGATCAGGCCGAAGAAGACACCCAGGACGGTGCCGACGAAGGCCATGATGATCGGGACGAGCCGGCGGCCGTTGAAGAAGCCGAGCCAGTCCACCAGCCTGGTCCGATGGAAGCGCTGCCAGACCACCGCGCTCAGCAGACCCATCACCAGGCCGCCCAGCACACCGGGGTTGTTGTAGGTCGCGGCTATGTCCGCGCCGGCCTGGACCTTCGCCTCGGTGACCGGGAACGCCTTGAGAACATTGCTGTAGACCAGGAAGCCGACCAGGGCGGCCAGCGCGGTGGAGCCGTCCGACTTCTTGGCGAAGCCGATCGCGACACCGATGCAGAACAGCATCGGGAGGTTGTCGAAGATCGCACCACCGGCCGTCGCGAACACCGCGGTGACCTTGTCGGGCAGATGCAGCTTGTCGTGGATGTCCTGCTGACCGAAGCGGAGCAGCAGGCCCGCCGCCGGCAGCACGGCGATCGGGAGCTGAAGGCTGCGGCCGACCTTCTGCAGGCCCTGGAACAGACCGGATCCCCACTTCTTTGTGGGAGCCGCCGTCGCGGTGGCGGTTGTCATACTTCCTCCATCGGTGGTGGTCTACACCACTCAGTGGTGTAGACCTGTTGTACACGATGGGGGCGTTATAAGGAACCCGTCAATTCCGCAACCGGAGAACTACGCTTTGTACGCCGAGCGTGGACCGTCCCCTCAGACCTTGGTGACATCCTCCACTTCGTCCTCCGGCTCCCTTCCCGGCGTCTTCAGATCGAACCTCGTAATGGCGAACCGGAAGATCACGTAGTAGACGGCTGCGAAGCACAGCCCGATCGGAATGATGGCCCAAGGCCTGGTCGCCAGGTTCCAGTTGATGACGTAGTCGATGAGCCCCGCCGAGAAACTGAACCCGTCGTGCACCCCGAGCCCCCACGTCACCGCCATCGACACCCCCGTCAGCAGCGCGTGCACCGCGTACAGCAACGGCGCGATGAAGAGGAACGAGTACTCCAGCGGCTCGGTGATCCCCGTGACGAACGACGTCAGCGCCACCGACAGCATCAGACCGCCGATCTCCTTGCGCCGGTGCGGCTTCGCACAGTGCGTCATGGCGAGCGCCGCCGCCGGCAGCGCGAACATCATGATCGGGAAGAACCCCGAGGTGAACTGGCCCGCGTGCGGATCACCCGCCAGGAACATGTTGATGTCGCCGTGCACCGTCCGGCCGTCCGGCGTGGTGTAGCTGCCGAACTGGAACCAGATGGGCACGTTCAGGAACTGGTGCAGACCGATGACGAGCAACGCCCGGTTCGCGAGCCCGAACACCCCCGCACCCCACGCACCCGCCTCCCGCAGCCAGTGGCTGAAACTCTCCAGCCCGTCACCCACCGGCGGCCACACCCACAGACACACCACCGCGAAGACGATCGCCACGAACGACATGATGATCGGCACCAGCCGCCGCCCGTTGAAGAAACCCAGCCAGTCCACCAGCCTCGTGCGGTGGAAACGGGCCCAGAAGTAGGCCGCCAGCAGCCCCATCGCGATCCCGCCGAAGACACCGGGATTCTGGAACGTGAACGTCGACACCGAGCCGTCGCGCACCTGGCACCCGATCCCCGGCAGCGTCCTGGACCCGCCCGGACAGTCCTCCGGGAACTGGTGCAGCACGCCGTAGTAGACGAGGAACCCCGCCACCGCCGCCAGCGCCGTCGAACCGTCCGCCTTCTTCGCCATCCCGATCGCAACCCCGACACAGAACAGCAGCGGGAGCCCGATCGACCCGTCGAGCAGCGCGCCGCCCGCGCCCTGCATCACCTTGGAGACGACCGTCCAGCCAAGACCCTGGTCGCCGAACACATCAGGCTGCCCCAGCCGGTTCAGGATCCCCGCCGCCGGCAGCACCGCGATCGGCAGCTGCAGACTCCGGCCCATCTTCTGCAACCCCTGGAAAAGGGCGTTCCACCGCTCCCGCGCGGGGCCCACCGCGCTGTCGGCGCTCTCGGCACTCATGGGCGCGTCCTCCGGGCCGCTCGGCTCCACCGCAGGGGTTTGGCGACCGCCCGTCCGCTGGTGTAGACCAGTTGACGACGGTTCCGCCGCAGTGCTCGCCATCATTCGGCAGGCGCGGCACGGCCGCTCGAAAAGTTGGGCCAATTGTGGGTTACTGCGACAAAGCGGTTCGGATCAGGGAGAAACGACATGGCCACCAAGGCTGAGAAGATCGTCGCCGGGCTCGGCGGGCTCGACAACATCGAGGAGATCGAGGGCTGCATCACCCGGCTGCGCACCGAGGTGATCGACCCCAGTCTGGTCGACGACGCCGCCCTGAAGGCTGCCGGAGCCCACGGCGTCGTCAAGATGGGCACCGCCATCCAGGTTGTCATCGGCACCGACGCCGACCCGATCGCCGCGGAGATCGAAGACATGATTTGACCGCTTCCCTCCCTGTAAGGAAGGGAATTCCTGGCTCAGGCCGCCTCCTGGAGCGTCGCTCCAGGAGGTCTTCTGCCCTCGACACCAGCCGGGTTCAGACCTGCCCGGACGAGCATCACGCGGGCGGAGTTCTTGTCCCTGGGGGACACAGTTCCGCACGTGGTGCAGGTGTAGGTGCGTTCTGACAGCGGCAGGGCGTGCTTGGTTCTCGCCCCGCACCTGCCGCAGTCCATGGTGGTGTGTGCGGGATGTACCAGGCGTACATCCCGCGCGTGCTTGCGGCCCATCTCGCTCAGGGCCCGCTTGTGGGCTCCGATCGCGGCGTCTGCCGCCTTGCGTGCCAGGGTGGTCTTGGTGAGGAACTTCGGCCGGAAGTCCTCCACTGCGATCACGTCATGATCCTGCACGACCTTCTTCGCCCATTTGCGTGCGGAGTCCTGCCGCTGCCGGGCGATCTTCTGGTGTGCCTTCGCCCGCCACCGTTTCGCCTCCCGGTAACCCTTCGACGCAGCGTGCCCCTTCTCCGGTTTACGGCGGGCCATCATCCGGTCGTACCGGCACAGTGCCCCCTTGGCCTTCCTGCCATGCTCGGGGTGCGGTAGGTCGTAGGCGTCAGCCGTGGTGGTTGCGATCTCCCTTACGCCCCAGTCCACACCGAGCACCTGGCCGGTCGCAGGCATCGGCCCGACCCGGGCCGCGACGACGAACGAGGCGTACCAGTCGCCAACGCTGTCCCGATACACCCGCATCGACGAAGGCTCGTCGGGCAGTTCCCGGGACCACACCACGCTCAGGACGATCCCACCCGCCAGCTTGAGTCGCCCGTCCTTCAGCCGGAAACCACGCCGTGTGTAGTTCAGACTCGGACTGGACTCGCGCTTTTTCTTGTGCCCTGGCAGCCCAGCCCGCCGTATCACCGGCAGCCGATCCTTGATGTCCTTCAGTGCCCTCGAACGGGACTTCCCGAAGTCGCGAATCACCTGCTGCTGCGGCACGCTGGCGCCCTCGGCCAGCCAGGGCGTGACGGCGCGGACCCCGGTCAGCATCCGGTCCAGACGGGCCGGGCCGCACTCCTCCTCGTCCCTGTACGCCTTCTTGGAACGGCTCACGCACTCGTTCCAGATCCACCGGCACCGGTCCCACTCCGCCAGCAGTTTCGAACGAGCCGTCGACGACACGCGCAACCGGTAAGTGAACCGTGCATTGCCCGGCCTGTTCGCCTGCTTCACCGCCGCCACGCCCTCACCCCCGGCCTTCGTCGGCACGCCGCGCTCGGCCTGATCGGCCTCATATAGACCGTATGCGCGACTCTCGCGTGCCCGTACGGCGATTCCGCCGCGTTCACCCTGATGGATGAACGCGTGGTACTCGGGGGCCGAAGGACATCCGTACCGGATGGCCCGCCAAGCCGGGGCCACCGTGGTGAGCGACTGACGGATGGGCTCCTGACGCGGATATCCGTGTAAAGATCACCCGAGAGGCGAGTCAGGAACTCGTCGACGCTTTCAGCAGGTTGCTTCCGCAGTTGTCTTCGACCGCGAAGCCCCTCGACCACGAGGCGATCGACCGGATGGCGACCTGTGATGCCAACATCGTCGCCCGAACACCTGACGCGATCGTAGGCACCCTGACTCTGGTGCTGTTGCCCTTGCCGTCCGGCTTGCGAGCCCGCGTTGAAGACGTGGTCGTCGACAGTGCGGCGCGAGGCCACGGAGTCGCCGGCCTTCTCGCCGATCGACGGGTAGACACCGACGCGCTGCATCTCAGACCAAACCTTGACGGTGCGCACCAACCGCGGCCTGGAGACGGAGAGCGCGTACCGCGACGGGAGCCCCCTCTGCGTAGACGGCTAGGCTCGTCGCCATGTCTCGAATCGACGGCCGCACCCCCGAACAACTCCGCCCGGTCACCATCGAACGCGGCTGGAGCAAGCACGCCGAGGGCTCCGTCCTCGTCTCCTTCGGCGACACCAAGGTCTTCTGCACCGCCTCCGTCACCGAAGGCGTCCCCCGCTGGCGCAAGGGCAGCGGCGAAGGCTGGGTCACCGCGGAGTACTCCATGCTCCCCCGCGCCACCAACACCCGGGGCGACCGCGAGTCCGTCAGGGGCAAGATCGGCGGCCGCACCCACGAGATCTCCCGCCTCATCGGCCGCTCCCTGCGCGCGGTCATCGACTACAAGGCCCTCGGCGAGAACACCATCGTCCTCGACTGCGACGTCCTCCAGGCCGACGGCGGCACCCGCACCGCCGCCATCACCGGCGCATACGTCGCCCTCGCCGACGCCGTCACCTGGGCGAAGGAGCGCAAGCTCGTCAAGGCCGGCCGCCAGCCCCTGACCGGCACGGTCTCCGCCGTCTCCGTCGGCATCGTCGGCAAGGTCCCCCTCCTCGACCTCTGCTACGAGGAGGACGTCAAGGCCGAGACCGACATGAACGTCGTCTGCACCGGCGACGGCCGCTTCGTCGAGGTCCAGGGCACCGCCGAGGCCGAACCCTTCGCCCGCGACGAACTCAACGCCCTCCTCGACCTCGCCGTCGCCGGCTGCAACGATCTCGCCGCCATCCAGCGGGCCGCGCTCGAAGCCACCCTCACGGCAAAGTAAAGGGAACCCAAAAAGCCGAGGTACGGCGGGGCAACCAGGGTGGGCGGCACCGCGTCCCCATAGGTACGGGCGCACGGCCTGAACAACCGTGCGCTCGGCCAGTCGTACACAACGGGAGGGGAACACCGTCATGGCCGCCAGCCGACGCCGAGGACACCGAGGCCGCAGCACCGCCCTCGCCGCCGTAGCCGCGACCACCGCACTCACCGCCGCCCTGCTCACCGGCTGCGACGCCGTGAACAAGGCCCTGGACTGCGTGCAGACGGCCGACTCCATCGCCGACAGCGTCACCGACCTCCAGCAGGCCGTGGAGAACGCGGCGAACGACCCCACCCAGGCCGACGCCTCCCTCGACTCCATCCAGAGCAACCTGAGGAAGATCGGCGACAAGACCGACGACGCCGACGTCAACAAGGCCGTCGACGACCTCGACAAGGCCGTGGACAACGTCCGCACGGCCATCAGGAACGGCGACTCGACCCCCGACGTCACCCCCGTCACCGACGCGGCCGGCGAACTGACGAAGGTCTGCACGCCGTAACCCGCCCACCGGGCCCTTGGGATACTGCGTGCCATGACGACCCGCCTGATCCTCGCCACCCGCAACGCCGGAAAAATCACCGAACTCCGCGCCATCCTCGCCGAGGCGGGGCTGCCCCACGAACTGGTGGGCGCCGACGCGTACCCCGACATCCCCGACGTCAAGGAGACGGGCGTCACCTTCGCCGAGAACGCCCTCCTCAAGGCCCACGCCCTCGCCCGGGCGACGGGCCTCCCCGCGGTCGCCGACGACTCGGGCCTGTGCGTCGACGTCCTGGGCGGCGCCCCCGGCATCTTCTCCGCCCGCTGGGCCGGCCGCCACGGCGACGACAAGGCCAACCTGGACCTCCTCCTGGCCCAGCTCTCGGACATCGCCGAGGAACACAGGGGCGCCCACTTCGCGTGCGCGGCGGCGCTGGCGTTGCCGGACGGCACCGGGCGAGTGGTCGAGGGCCGGCTGCGGGGACTCCTGCGCCACGCACCTTCCGGCACGAACGGCTTCGGCTACGACCCGATCCTCCAGCCGGACGGCGACACGCGGACCTGCGCCGAGCTGACCCCCGACGAGAAGAACGCGATCAGCCACCGAGGGAAGGCGTTCCGGGGGTTGGTGCCGGTGGTGCGGGAGCTGTTGGGCTGAGGAGCGAGAGAGGGGCCGCCCAGACGGGCGGCCCCTCTGCCGGGTGCGGTCGGTGGGACTCGAACCCACACGGGATTTCTCCCACGGGCACCTAAAACCCGCGCGTATTGCCTATTTCGCCACGACCGCTCCAAAACGGACATTCTCTAGAGCTGCCGTTTTGCTTCGCTCAGTGTACGGGGCTACGCCTTTCGACGTGCGCCTCCTCGGCACCAGGTGGCCGTGACCGCATGGCAGTTCGGGCAAAGCAACCGCAGGTTCTCCCGTCGGTCGTCGCTCCAGTTCCCGTTGATGTGATCGACCTCCAGGGTCATGGGCTTGCCGAGCCACTCGGGGCCCGTGCCGCACTCGGCGCACTCCTCGGGCACGAGCCCCCTCCGTCCCGGCCGCGCGTTCGCAGCCCGTACGGAGTAAGGAACCGGTTATCGGACAGTCACGCCCGGAGAAGAGAGAACGGCCCGCGCCAGGTCGTTCCTGGTGCGGGCCGTCGGCGGCAGGTGAGGGGGTCAGATGCCGAGGTCCTTGATGATCTTGGCTACGTGGCCGGTGGCGCGGACGTTGTAGAGGGCCCGTTCCACCTTGCCCTGCTCGTCCACGATGACCGTGGAGCGGATGACGCCCATGTAGGTCTTGCCGTAGTTCATCTTCTCGCCGTACGCGCCGTACGCGTCCAGGACCTTCTTGTCGGGGTCGGCGACGAGGGTGACCTTGAGGTCCTCCTTGTCGCGGAACTTGCCGAGTTTGTCCGGCTGGTCGGGGGAGACGCCGATGACGTCGTAGCCCGCGCCGGCCAGCAGGTCGAGGTTGTCCGTGAAGTCGCAGGCCTGCTTCGTGCAGCCGGGCGTCAGCGCGGCCGGGTAGAAGTAGACGATGACCTTGCGGCCCTTGTGGGCGGAGAGGGACACCTCGTTGCCGTCGGCGTCGGGGAGGGTGAAGTCGGGGGCTACGTCCCCGGGCTGGAGTCGCTCGCTCATCGGTCCAGCGTAACGGGGGGTCCTGACAGTGCGGGGGCGGCGAGAACTGACAGACTGTCCAGGACAGGGAGCACGGGAGACTTCGGAGGGCCCACGGTGGCGGACACGTCGGACACCAGAACCCCGGCGCAGATCGAGGCGGACATCAAGCGCCGCCGCGATGTGCTGGCCGAGACGCTGGACGAGATCGGGGTGCGGGTGCATCCGAAGACCATCGTCGGCGATGCGAAGGCCAAGGTCGCGGCCAACGTCGATCACACCCTCGGGCGGGCCTACGTCCAGGTCAACCGGGTCGTGAGCGAGGTGCGGGCGCAGTTCGTGGACGAGGAGGGCGCGCCGCGGCTCGAACGTGTGGTGCCGGTCGCCCTCGTGGCCGTGGGCGTGGTCGGTCTGCTCGTGTTCGGTAACCGGCGGCGTAAGAGCTGAGCAGAAGCAGGTAGGTTCAAAGGCGTGAGCGCCAACAGAAACGACACCCATCACGACAAGCTGCCCATCCGTATGCTGCACGACCGGGTCCTGGTCAAGCAGGACACCGGTGAGGGTGAGCGGCGGTCGGGCGGTGGGATTCTCATTCCCGCCACGGCGGCCGTCGGGCGCCGGCTGGCCTGGGCCGAGGTGGTCGCGGTCGGGCAGAACGTGCGGACGGTGGAGCCCGGTGACCGGGTGCTGTACGACCCGGAGGACCGTGCCGAGGTCGAGGTGCGCGGGGTGGCCTATGTGCTGATGCGTGAGCGCGATCTGCACGCGGTGGCCGCCGACCGGTTCGAGGGCTCGGAGGACTCGACCGGCCTGTATCTGTGAATCGACGGTAGAGACGGTAGAGACGGTGGAAAAGGGCTGGTGACCGCGGTCACCAGCCCTTTTGTCGTTCCTTTGCTACCTTCGAAGGAGCCAGCCCGACGAGACGCGCCGTACCGGGACCGCTGAGGCAAAGAGGACGCACCCCGTTCAGCGAAACGTCTCGGAGGTGCCTGTCATGGCCTGGGTTGTGCTTGTCGTCGCCGGTCTGCTCGAGGTCGGCTGGTCGGTCGGCATGCTGTGATTTCCGGGGGACACCCCCAGACCCCCGTACACCGACGGGTTCACCCGCCTCGTCCCCAGCCTGTTCACAGGCGGCGGGATCGTCGCCAGCATGCTGCTGCTCTCCTACGCCGCCCGGACCCTGCCCGTCGGTACCGCGTACGGCGTCTGGGTGGGGATCGGGGCGGCCGGGGCGGCGGTGTTCGGGATGGTGGTGCTGGGGGAGCCGGCCACCGCCGCGCGGGTCTTCTTCGTGTGCCTGCTGCTGGTCGCCGTGGTGGGGCTCAAGGCGACCAGCGGTCACTGACCGGGCATGAGGCCGGTCGGCTACTGGAATCCGAGGCCGCCTCCGTCGTCGCCCGCTGTCATCCCGGTCGTGGTGCCGGCGTCGCTGGTTCCGGACGTCGTACCCGTACTGGTGCCGTCGGTGGTGGTGCCGGTGGAGGTGCCGGAGTCGGTGCCCGAGGTCGTCGTACCGGAGTCGGTGCCGGAGGTCGTCGTACCGGACGTGGTCGAGCCGTCGGTGGTGGAGCCGTCCGTGGTGCCGCCGTCGGTGGTGCCCGCGGTGGTGGAGCCGTCCGTCGTACCGCCGTTGTCCTGGTCTCCGCCGGTGGTGCCGCCGTTGTCCTGGTTCTCGCCGGTGGTGCCGCCGTTGTCCTGGCCGCCGGTGCCCGGGGTGGCCGGGTTCTGGGTGGACGGGGCCACGGTCTCGGCGCCGGGCTGGAGGTCGAGGTCGAAGGCGGAGGTCATGGTGCCCTTCAGGGCGTCCTTGGTGTACTGCGACCAGATCTCGGTGGGGGCGCCGCCGCCGTTGATACGGGCGAGGCCGAGCGCGCCGTACAGCGACTTGTGGGCGGCCGTGACCGGGTCCTGGCCCATCACGGAGACGACGGTGGCGAGGTCGGGGGTGTAGCCGGCGAACCAGGCGGCGGTGTCCTCCTCGGCGGTGCCGGTCTTGCCGGCCGCGGGGCGGCCCGCGGCCTGCGCGGAGGTGGCGGTGCCGTTCTCGACGACGCTCTGCAGGATCGAGGTGGTGGTGTCGGCGGCCTGCCGGCTGATGGCCTGCTTCGTCACCGACCGGGGCAGCTTGATCTCCTCCGTGCCGTCCTTGGTGACCTTCTCGACCATCGTGTACGTGCCGTGCTTGCCGTGGTTGGCGAGCGTGGCGTACGCCTCCGCCATGTCCAGGACGCTGGCGGTGGCGGTGCCGAGGGCGATGGACGGGTACGGCTGGAGGTCCTTGGTGTCGGACGGGATGCCCAGGTCGACGGCGGTCTGCTTGACCTTGGACGGGCCGACGTCGACGGCCATCTGCGCGTACACCGCGTTCACCGACAGGTCGGTGGCCTTGCGGACGGTGATCTGGCCGTACGACTTCTCGTCCTCGTTCTCCGGTGCGTAGCTGCCGCCGGACCAGCCCTGGACGGGGCGTTTGTCGGTGCCGTCGTAGTAGGTGTTCGGGGTGATGGTCTGGCCGGACTGGGTGGTGGAGCCGTTGTCGACGGCGGAGGCGAAGACGAAGGGCTTGAAGGTGGAGCCGACCTGGAAGTCACCGCGGGTCGCGCCGTTGGTGTACTGCTTCACGTAGTCGATGCCGCCGTACATGGCGACGACCTTGCCGGTCTTCGGGTCGACGGAGGCGCCGCCGGCGCGCACGTAGTTGTCGGCCTTGTTGTTCTTCTTGTCCAGCTGGGAGATCAGCTTGTCGTCGACCGCCTTGACGAAGGCGTTCTGCTTGTCCTTCTCGATGGTGGTGGTGATGCGGTAGCCGCCGGCCTCCAGGGAGTCGGCGTCGACGATCTTGTTCTTGATCAGGTAGCTCTTGACGGCCTCGACGAGGTAGCCGCGCTGCCCGGACATGCCGGTGGAGGCGGTCTGCTCCTTGGGCATCGGGAACTTCATGCCGGCCCGCTTCGACTCGCTGAGCCAGCCCTTCTTGACCATGCCGTCCAGGACGTAGTTCCAGCGGGCGACGGCCGCCGCCTTGTTCTCGGGGTGGGCGACGACGTCGTACTCGCTCGGCGCGTTGACGAGGGCCGCGAGGTAGGCGGCGCGGGCCGGGTCGAGGTCGGTGGCGTCCTTGCCGTAGTAGGCCTGGGCGGCGGCCTGGATGCCGTAGGCGTTGCGGCCGAAGTAGCTGGTGTTGAGGTAGCCCTCCAGGATCTCGTCCTTGGACTCGCTGCGGTCCAGTTTGATCGAGATGAAGAACTCCTTCACCTTTCGGGTGACGGTCTGTTCCTGCGCGAGGTAGTAGTTCTTCACGTACTGCTGGGTGATCGTCGAGCCGGACTGGGTGCCCTTGCCGGTCGCGGTGTTCCAGGCGGCGCGCAGCATCGCCTTGGGGTCGACGGCGGACTCGGTGTAGAAGTCGCGGTCCTCGGCGGCGAGCACCGCGTGCTGGGCGTCCTTGGAGACCTGGGCGAGGCTGACGTTCTCCCGGTTGACCTCGCCGTCGCGGGCGAGCTGCGAGCCGTCGGCGTACAGGTACACGTTGCTCTGCTTGGTCGCGAACGCGTTGGCGGCCGGGATCTTCACCATCGAGTAGCCGACGAAGAACACGCCGATGAGCAGGAGTATCCCGAGCACGAAGGTGCCGAGCAGGGTGCGCCAGGTGGGGAAAATCCGCCGCCATCCGGTCCGCTTGGGTCGCTTCATCTTCTTCTGGCCCCCGTTCGTCGGCACGTCGGCCGCGGGCGGCTCCGCCCCGGGCGCCGTGGGCGCGACGGGAGCGGTGACCGCGGTGACCGCCGTGGGCGTTTCCGCCTTCGGCGCCCTGACCGCCGCGAGCTGCCGTGTCTGCGTGTCCTGGCTGTCCTGCCGGTCCTGCGTGTCCTGTCTGTTCTCGGCCGCCGCGGGCGGGCGTGCCCTCGGCACCGTGACTGCCGTGAGCTGACGCGTCTGCGTGTCCTGCGGGTTCTGCGGGTCCTCGGCCGCCGCGGGCGGCTCCGGCTGCTTCGCCTCGGCCGCCGGCTGCGGTGGGGTCTGCTTCTCCTCGGCCGCGGCCGGCGGCTCCGTCGGGCCTCCGCCGCCCTGGTTCGGCTGTTGCGGCTGCGGCTCGTCGCTCATGTCGTGCACGGACTCCTGTTTCGCGTCGTACGTTCGTTCCCGTACGACCTCGTACGCTTCTGCGCCCCCTGTTGAAGACTCTCGCACCGTGCGTTCCGTTCCCGGATTCCGGCACGCTTCGGTCACGGAAATTGCGTGGCCTGCGATGTCGTCCGCGCAGTAGGCTCCTGCGCTTCGGTGTCGGGCGGTCCGGGAGGTCGGTTGGCGTGGGCGCTGGACGGTTGTACACGACCGTCGCGGCGGGGGGTTTCAGACGGTACGCGACGTATCGGGCGGCCACCGCGGCCGGGGTTTTCACCAATACGGCCTTCGGGATCATCCTCGTCTACACGTACGTGGCGCTGTGGGACGAGAAACCGCACCTCGGAGGCTATGACCAGGCACAGGCGGTGACCTATGTGTGGCTCGGGCAGTGCCTTTACGCGACCCTCGCGATCCAGGGCGGGGGCGTGGAAAAAGACCTGATGGAGCGTATTCGTACGGGCGCGATCGCGATCGACCTGTACCGTCCGGCCGATCTGCAACTGTGGTGGCTGGCGACCGATTTGGGTCGCTCGCTGTTCCAGCTGCTGGGGCGGGGGGTGATCCCCTTCCTGGTCGGCGCGGTGTTCTTCCCGATGGCGCTGCCCGCGGACGCCGGTACCTGGGCCGCCTTCCTGGCCGCGCTGCTCCTCGCGATGCTCGTCAGTTTCGGCATCCGCTACCTGGTCGCGCTGAGCGCGTTCTGGCTGATGGACGGGATGGGCGTCAACCAGGTCCTGATGATCACGGGGATCTTCTTCTCGGGCATGACCCTGCCGCTGAACGTTTTCCCGGGAGCCTTCGGCGAGGTAGTCCGCGTGCTGCCGTGGGCGGCGCAGATCCAGATGCCGGCGGACGTGCTGATGGGGGAGACCGGTGTGGCACGGGCGTTCGCCTTCCAGGCCGCGTGGGCGGTGGCGCTGCTGGCGGCGGGGCGGCTGCTCCAGTCGGCGGCGACGCGACGGGTGGTGGTGCAGGGTGGGTGAGCGTGTCCGGGAGGGCCTTCGGGCGTACCTGTTGATCGCCGGGATGTGGATCCGCTCCACGATGATCTACCGGACCTCCTTCGCCATCACGATGGCCGGGAACCTGCTGGTGACCGGCCTGGACTTCGCCACGATCCTGCTGATGTTCTCGCAGGTCGACTCGCTCGGCGGCTGGTCGCTGCCCGAGGTCGCCTTCCTGTACGGCCTGTCGGCGACCGCGTTCGGCGTCGCCGACCTGGTGCTGGGCTCGATGGACGTGCTGGGCACCCGGATCCGCGACGGCTCCTTCGACACACTGCTGGTCCGGCCGGCCCCGGTGCTGGCCCAGATCGGCGCGGACCACTTCGCGCTGCGCCGCCTCGGCCGGATCACCCAGGGCGCGGTGGTGCTGGGCTGGGCGCTGGTCTTCGCCGGCATCGACTGGACGCCGGCGAAGGTGCTGCTGATCCCGCTGATGCTGGCCGCAGGCGCGGCGATCTTCTGTGCGCTGTTCGTGGCGGGCGCGGCCTTCCAGTTCCTGGCGCAGGACGCGGCGGAGGTGCAGAACGCGTTCACGTACGGCGGTACGACGCTGCTCCAGTACCCGCCGACGGTGTTCGGGAAGGACTTCGTGCGCGGGGTGACGTTCATGCTGCCGCTGGCCTTCGTCAACTGGGTGCCGGCCGCGTATGTGCTGGGGCGGCCGTATCCACTGCGGCTGCCGGTGTGGACGGTGTGGTCGTCGCCGCTGGTGGCCGTGGTGTGCTGCGTGCTGGCGGGGCTGGCATGGCGGGCGGGCCTCAGGGCGTATCGAAGTACTGGCAGCTGATCCGATGACCGGAGTGGGGAGAGCTGATCTCATGGCGGACATGTCCGGCGGGTTCGACGGGGCCGGCGAGGTGTTCATCGAGGTCGACGGGGTGGAGAAGGTCTTCGAGGTCCGCAGGAAGGCCGGGTTCCTGAAACGGGAACGCCGGCAGGTACGGGCGGTCGACTCGCTCTCCTTCACGGTGGCGCGCGGCGAGATGGTCGGCTACATCGGCCCGAACGGCGCGGGGAAGTCGACCACGATCAAGATGCTGACGGGCATCCTGACCCCGAGCGGCGGCCGGCTCCGGGTGGCCGGCATCGACCCGTCCCGCGAGCGCACCCGCCTGGCCCACCGTATCGGCGTCGTCTTCGGCCAGCGCACCACACTGTGGTGGGACCTCCCCCTGATCGACTCGTACCGCCTGATGCACCGCATGTACCGCATCCCGGACGCCCGTTACGCCGAGAACCTGGACCGCCTGGTCGAACTCCTCTCCCTGGAGAGCCTGCTGGACGTCCCGGTACGGCAGCTCTCACTCGGCCAGCGGATGCGCGGCGACATCGTGGCGGCGCTGCTGCACGACCCGGAGGTGCTGTATCTGGACGAGCCGACGATCGGCCTGGACGTCATCTCCAAGGCCAAGGTCCGTGACTTCCTGCGGGAGCTGAACACCGAGCGCGGCACCACGGTGCTGCTGACCACCCACGACCTCCAGGACATCGAGCAGTTGTGCTCGCGCGTGATGGTCATCGACCACGGGCGGCTGATGTACGACGGTCCGCTCGCCGGCCTGCACGAGGCGGGGGAGAGCGAACGGACCCTGGTGGTGGACCTGGAGCGGGAGCTGCCGCCGGTCGAGGCGGGCGGGTCGGCGCGGGTGGTGAAGGTGGAGGGGCCGCGGCAGTGGCTGGCGTTCCCGGCGTCGGAGTCGGCGGCGCCGCTGGTGGCGCGGATCGCGGCGGAGTACCCCTTGGCGGACCTCTCCGTCCGGGAACCGGACATCGAGACGGTGATCGCGAAGATGCTGCGTTCCGCGGGGACATCGGGGGTAGCGGGGACACCGGGGGCACCCGGGGCACCGGGGGACGCCCCTCAACCCCCGTCGGAGCGCACGACGGCATAGTGCCCGGCGACCGGAACTCGTAGTCTGCACCCATGACCGACGATGCTCCGGAGCTGCGCGCCTCCGACGCCGATCGCGAACGAGTCACCGAGATCCTCAGGGACGCCCTCGCCGAGGGGCGGCTCGACATGGGGGAGTTCGAGGAGCGGCTGGAGGCGACGTACAAGGCCCGCACGTACGGCGAGCTGACGCCGATCACCAGGGACCTCCCGGCGGCCGCCGGTTCGCCGGCGGTGCCGGTGTCGCTGAACAAGGCACCGGCGGAGAGCGGCAGTTGGGGAAGCCGGATAGTCGGCGGCGAGGGCTCGTCCTCCTGGGCGGTGGCCGTGATGTCCGGCTTCCAGCGCAAGGGCCGCTGGACGGCACCCAAACGCTTCAACAGCCTCGTGTTCTGGGGCGGCGGCGAGATCGACCTGCGCGAGGCGAACTTCGCGGACCGGGAGATCGAGATCAACTGCGTCGCGATCATGGGCGGGATGAGCGTGCTCGTGCCGCCGGGCGTCGAGGTCGTGATGCGGGGCATCGGCATCATGGGCGGCTTCGACCACCGTGAAGAGGGCACCCCGCCGGACCCGGCCGCACCGAGGGTGATCGTGACGGGCTTCGCCTTCTGGGGCGGCGTCCAGGTGGAACACAAGGTCACCAGGGCAGAACGCCAACGCCTCAAGGAGGAACGCCGCCAGGAGAAGCTGGACCGCAGATCCTCCCGCCACGAACTCCACGCGGCCCGCCACGAGTGGCGCGAGGACCGCAGGACCGAACGAGAGGACCGCCGCGAGGACCGGAACCGACGGAGACACGGCCACCACTGAGCCCCGGGCAGAACAGCCACCCGGGGCACGACGACTGTTGACTGAGGGCGAGGCAGCCGACTCAGGGCGCGGGTGGCTGTCGAGTGGCGGCGGGGCAGCCGACTCAGGGCGCGGGTGGCTGTTGAGTGGCGGCGGGGCAGCCGACTCAGGGCGCGGGCGACTGTTGAGTGGCGGCGGGGCGGCCGACTCAGGGCGCGGGTGGCTGTTGAGTGGCGGTGGGGCGGCCGACTCAGGCGCGGGTGGCTGTCGAGTGGCGGCGGGGCAGCCGACTCAGGGGCGCGGGGAACTGCGCGATCGGCCCCCACCGGCCCGCGGTGAACCACCGGCCGTCGCCGGTTCGGCGCCGCTGGATACCGGCGTCGTGGCTGATCGCCGTGGCGGCGGGGCAGCTGACCCAGAGGCGCGGGGACTGTCGAGTGGCGGCGGGGCAGCCGCCCCAGGGGCGCGGGGAACTGCGCGATCGGCCCCCACCGGCCCGCAGGTGAACCACCGGCCCGCAGGTGAACCACCGGCCCGCGGTGAACCACCGGCCGTCGGATACCGGCGGCGTGGCTCGCTCACAGTTCCGTCGAGCCGGCTCCCCTCAGGTCGGTCAGGTCGAACTCTTCGGCCATCCTCGCGAAGCCGCTGTCGTTCGGGTGGAGGTGGTCGCCGGAGTCGTAGTAGGGGCGGAGGCGGTCCGGGGCGTAAGGGTCCCGCAGCGCCTTGTCGAAGTCGGTCACCGCGTCGTACACCCGCCCCGACCGGATCCGCTCGTTGATCTCCTGGCGAACCGTTTCCCTCGCCGGCGTCCAACCACGGTGGCCCTGCAAGGGCATCAGCGTCGCCCCCACCACCTTGAACCCGCGCGCATGGGCCGCGCGGACGAGCGAGCGCAGCCCGGCGACGACCGCGTCGGGGTCGGCCAGCCGACGGCTCCGCAGGATGTCGTTGATCCCGAGATCGATGACGACGACCTTGACGGCCGGACGGGACAGGACGTCACGGGCGAAGCGGCCGACACCGCTCTCGTTCTCCGCCGGCCGCCCGAGCCCGTCCGCGAGGACCTGGTTGCCGCTGATCCCCTCGTTGACCACGCTGTAGCGCGGCAGGTCGGAGCCCCCGGCCACGGCCCGCCGCAGCCGTCCCGACAGCACGTCCGGCCAGCGCCGGTTGGCCCCCTCCGTCGAGGTGATCCCGTCGGTCAGCGAGTCGCCGAACACCACCACCGTGCCGTCGGAGTCGTCGCTGAGGACGTCCAGCGCGGTGAGGTACCGCCAGTACGGCGTCTGCCCGGTGTAGGCGGACGCGTCCGCGTCCTCCGTACGGTCGCCGTCCGCGACGTACGACACCTGGCGAGCCCGCGGGTGATAGGTCACCGGCCCCGACGGCGTCGGGGAGTACGTGGTGACCAGCACGTCCGCGCCCCGCGGCACCCGGATCGCCACCACGTCGCCGACCACCTCCCCGCCCGCCGGTACGACGACGGACGCGGAGCCGCCGAAGGTGAGCCGCCGCATCGTCCCGGCGTCGGCCGCGGCCGTGTCGTGGCCGGCCGCGAGCGCGATCGAGGCGTGGGTGAGGGTGAGCGCCGACTGGCCGTACAGGTTGGAGAGCGTGATCCGGGCGCTCGTACCGGACGCGGTCGTGTGCACGACGTTGCGCACCGACCGGCCCGCCAGCCCGTTCGTCTCGGTGCCCGGCTCGCCGCCCACCGGGGACGCCGACCAGGCGCCGACCCAGGTACCGGCCGACACGGGTGCCGCCGAGGCGCCGTGGTGGCGGCCGGCTCCGTCCGCGTCGGTGCCGCTCCGGGACGTGCCGTCGGCGGCGACGCCGGCGTAGAGGGCGGCGGACAGGGCCACGATCAGCGCGACGACCGCGCTGAGCAGGGCGTAACCGTGGTGACGCCGGGTCATGCGTGTTCAGTTCTCCTCGACCGAGGGCAGGCCCCTGATGGGCGGGCCTGCCGGAATCTCCCGAACAGAGAGACGACGGGAACTCTTGTTCCGTTCCGGGAGTAGGTCAGCAAGGGACAATATGTGCGGGATCACCATGAGGGTGGGACCGGCTGCGAACGGGTGGAGCAGATGGCGGAACGTACGCACACGCCGGACGGCGACGGTCGGACGGCCGGGCAGGCGGGCGGCCGGGTGGCGGCCACCACCCCGGCCTCGGCCCCGGCCCCGACGCAGACGCCGTCCTACAAGTCCATGAACGCCTTCACACCCGCCGACGAGGAGCGCCAGCGCGGCGTACGGCAAATGAAGCGCATGGCGACCGGCCTGCTGCTGTTCGTCGCGCTGGTGTACGCGCTGGCCAAGTGGGCGTCCGGCGAGGGCGCGGGAGTCTGGGCGGACTACGTCGCCGCGGCCGCAGAGGCGGGCATGGTCGGCGCGATGGCCGACTGGTTCGCGGTCACCGCGATCTTCCGGCACCCCCTCGGCGTGCCCATCCCGCACACCGCGATCATCCCCAACAAGAAGGACCAGCTCGGCGTCTCGCTGGGCGAGTTCGTCGGCGAGAACTTCCTCTCCCAGGACGTCGTACGACAGCGGTTGCGCGCCGTCGGCATCGCCGGCCGGCTCGGCGCGTGGCTGGCGGAGCCGAAGAACGCCGACCGGGTGACGGCCGAGCTGGCGACCGCGCTGCGCGGCGCCCTGACCGTGCTGCGGGACTCCGACGTGCAGGCCGTGGTCGGCGAGGCGATCACCCGGCGGGCCGACGCCCAGGAGATCGCCCCCGGCATCGGCAAGATGCTGGACCGGGTCGTCGCCGACGGCGGTCACAAGCGGGTCGTGGACCTGGTCGTCTCCCGGGCGTACGACTGGCTGGTGCAGCACGGGGACTCCGTCATGGACGCGGTCCAGGGCGGGGCGCCCGGCTGGACGCCCCGGTTCGTGGACCGGCGGGTCGGCGAGCGCGTCTACAAGGAGCTGCTGCGCTTCTGCTCCGAGATGCGGGACATGCCGTCGCACCCGGCGCGCGGCGCCCTCGACCGTTTCCTCACGGACTTCGCGAACGACCTCCAGTCCGACACCGACACCCGGGCCCGGGTCGAGCGGCTCAAGGGCGAGGTCCTGGGCCGTGGCGAGGTGCAGGACCTGATCGCGTCCGCCTGGACGGCCGTACGGTCCATGATCGTCTCGGCGGCCGAGGACGAACGCAGCGAACTGCGGCTGCGCGTCCGCGCCTCCCTGATCTCGCTTGGTGCCCGGATGGCCGACGAAGCCAAGGTCCAGGACAAGGTCGACAGCTGGGTGGAGGGCGCGGCCGTGCACGTCGTGTCGACCTACCGCAAGGAGATCACGTCCCTGATCACCGACACCGTCGCGGGCTGGGACGCCGAGCACACCACCCGGAAGATCGAGGCGCACATCGGGCGTGATCTGCAGTTCATCCGGATCAATGGCACGGTGGTGGGGTCGCTGGCCGGAGTGCTGATCTTCACGGTGTCGCGGGCGCTGGGCGCGTAGGGCGTTTCGAGCGCTTCAGGGGCCCGGGGCTGGGCACCCGGCCGGGGATGTCGGTTCCTTCCCGGCCGAGGAGGCGCGGATGGCTACGGGTGCGGACGTGGGCGTGGACGGAGTGGACGGCGGCAGCGGCCCCGGGCGGACGATCACCACCCGCATCCCGGCCCGCCTGGACCGCCTGCCCTGGTCCCGCTGGCACTGGACGATCGTCATCGGCCTCGGCACGGTCTGGATCCTGGACGGCCTCGAGGTCACGGTCGTAGGCAATATCGCGAGCCGTCTGTCGGAACCGGGCAGCGGGCTCGCGATCTCGTCGTCCCAGGTCACCGGCATGGCGGCCGCGCTGTACGTGGCCGGCGCCTGCTCCGGTGCCCTCTTCTGGGGCCGCCTGACCGACCGCCACGGCCGCAAGAAGCTCTTCATGATCACCCTGGTGGTCTATCTGGCCGCCACCGCGCTCACCTCGATCTCCTTCGCTCCCTGGTGGTTCTTCCTCTTCCGCTTCCTGACCGGCTTCGGCATCGGCGGCGAGTACGCGGCGATCAACTCCGCGATCGACGAACTGATCCCGGCGTACCACCGCGGCCGCGTCGACCTGATCATCAACGGCAGCTTCTGGGTGGGCGCGGTCGGCGGCTCGCTGCTCTCGATCGTCGCCCTGAACACGGACTTCCTGGCGAAGGACGTGGGCTGGCGCCTGACCTTCGCCCTGGGGGTCGTCCTGGGCCTGGTCATCCTGCTGGTACGACGGAACGTCCCGGAGAGTCCGCGCTGGCTGCTGATCCACGGCAGAGAGCGGGAGGCGGAGGAGATCGTCTCCTCCATCGAGCGCCAGGTGGAGGCCGAGAAGGGCGAGCCGCTCCCCGAACCGGCGAGCGAGCTGGTGATCCACCAGCGGTCCGGTGTCAGCTTCCGGGAGATCGCCCGCACGGTCTTCCACGACTACCGCCGCCGGGCCGTCCTCGGCTTCTCCCTCTTCATCGGCCAGGCGTTCCTCTACAACGCGATCACCTTCGGCTTCGGCGTGATCCTCACCAAGTTCTTCGACGTGCCGACGGGGGACACGGGCTACTACTTCGCGGTCATCGCGGTCGGCAACTTCCTCGGCCCCCTGCTGCTGGGCAAGCTCTTCGACACGGTGGGCAGGAAGGTGATGATCTCCTCGACGTACCTCGGGTCGGGGCTGCTCCTCTTCCTGACGGCCTGGCTGTTCGGCCGGGGCGTGCTGACGGCGGGGACGCTGACGGCGTGCTGGTGCGCGGTCCTGTTCTTCGCGTCGGCGGGAGCGTCCAGTGCCTACCTGACGGTGTCCGAGATCTTCCCGATGGAGACGAGGGCCATGTCGATCGCGTTCTTCTACGCGCTGGGCACGGCGGCGGGCGGCATCAGCGGGCCCCTGCTGTTCGCCGACCTGACGGGGACGGGGAAGGTGGGCGACACGGTGCTGGCCTTCCAGATCGGGGCGGGGCTGATGTGCGCGGCGGGGCTGGTGGCGGCGGTGTGCGCGGTGAAGGCGGAGCGGCGGTCGCTGGAGGACATCGCGACACCGCTGACGGCGGCGCCGGGCGGGGCGGCGAAGGCGGGGGCGTAGGGGCGTAGGGGCGTAGAGGCGGGGGAGGGAGGGGAGAGACACAGGGGTCTTCGGCCGCCCAGTGACAGGGCCGCGCGGGCGAAGGGCTGTCAGCGGCCAGTGACACGGCCGCGCGGGCGAAGGTCTGTCAGCGGCCAGTGACACGGCCGCGCGGGCGAAGGTCTGTCAGCGGACCAGTGACACGGCCGCCGCCAGGGCGACGACGCCGGCGCACACGGCCAGTGCCCATCCCACACAGCGCGCCCGCAGCCCGCGGTACCGCCGCTCGTACTCGCCCCGCAGGGAGACACACCGGGCGGCGATCCGTTCGAGGTCCTGCCGGGCGCGCCTGAGGCTGTCCTCGACGTAGTGGCGTTCGACCTCGTCACGCTGGGCCGTGGTCAGCCAGTCCAGGCGCCCGGTGAACTCCCGTGCCCGCTGTTCGGCCTCCGTGATGCTGGCCTGCCACAGCAGGTATCCCTCCACCTCGTTGGCGAGGTCTCCGTCGGCTCCCCGCTGCGGTCTGCCACCCACTCGGTGTCCCGCGTCGGTCATGAGTGGACGCCGTGGGCCTCGGCCTCGGCCAGGGCGATGTCCGGGTGGTGCAGGTCGAACGCCGGGGACTCGCTGCGGATCCGCGGCAGGGTGACGAAGTTGTGCCGCGGCGGCGGGCAGGAGGTCGCCCACTCCAGCGAACGGCCGTAGCCCCACGGGTCGTCGACGCCGACCGGCTTGCCGTACCTGGCCGTCTTCCACACGTTGTAGAGGAACGGCAGGATCGACAGGCCGAGCAGGAACGAACCGATCGACGAGACCGTGTTCAGGGCGGTGAAGCCGTCCTGCGCCAGGTAGTCGGCGTACCGGCGCGGCATGCCCTCGGCACCCAGCCAGTGCTGCACCAGGAACGTGGTGTGGAAACCGATGAACAGCGTCCAGAAGGTGACCTTCCCGAGCCGTTCGTCGAGCATCTTGCCCGTCATCTTCGGCCACCAGAAGTGGAAGCCGGCGAACATCGCGAAGACGACCGTACCGAAGACCACGTAGTGGAAGTGGGCCACCACGAAGTACGAGTCGGAGACGTGGAAGTCCATCGGCGGCGAGGCCAGGATGACACCGGTCAGACCACCGAACAGGAACGTCACGAGGAAGCCCGTCGCCCACAGCATCGGTGTCTCGAACGACACCGAGCCCTTCCACATGGTGCCGATCCAGTTGAAGAACTTCACCCCGGTGGGGACCGCGATCAGGAAGGTCATGAAGGCGAAGAACGGCAGCAGCACACCGCCGGTGACGTACATGTGGTGCGCCCACACCGTCACGGACAGACCGGCGATCGCGATGGTCGCCGCGACCAGGCCCATGTAGCCGAAGACCGGCTTGCGGGAGAAGACCGGGAGCACCTCGGTCACGATGCCGAAGAACGGCAGCGCGATGATGTACACCTCCGGGTGGCCGAAGAACCAGAAGAGGTGTTGCCAGAGCAGCGCGCCGCCGTTCGCGGCGTCGAAGACATGGGCGCCGAACTTGCGGTCCGCCTCCAGCGCGAACAGCGCGGCGGCGAGGACCGGGAAGGCGAAGAGGACCAGGACGGCGGTCAGCAGCACGTTCCACACGAAGATCGGCATCCGGAACATGGTCATGCCGGGGGCGCGCATGCAGATGATCGTGGTGATGAAGTTGACCGCGCCGAGAATGGTGCCGAAGCCGGAGAAGGCCAGACCCATGATCCACATGTCGGAACCGAGGCCCGGCGAGCGGATCGCGTCCGACAGCGGCGAGTAGGCGAACCAGCCGAAGTCGGCCGCGCCCTGCGGGGTGAGGAAGCCGCCGACCGCGATGGTCGAACCGAACAGGTAGAGCCAGTAGGCGAACATGTTCAGCCGCGGGAACGCGACGTCCGGCGCACCGATCTGGAGCGGCATGATCCAGTTCGTGAAGCCCGCGAACAGCGGCGTCGCGAACATCAGCAGCATCACCGTGCCGTGCATCGTGAACGCCTGGTTGAACTGCTCGTTCGAGACGATCTGCAGGCCCGGCCGGGCGAGCTCGGCGCGCATGAGCAGCGCCATCACGCCGCCGATCAGGAAGAACGCGAACGACGTGATCAGATACAACGTGCCGATCGTCTTGTGGTCGGTGGTGGTGAGCCACTTGATGACCACGTTGCCGGGCGCCCGGCCTCGCAGCGGCACCTCGCTGTCGTAATGCGGGACGGCAGAGGGCTCGGGGTGGTTGAGAACGGTCACCGGTGTGTGTCTCCAGACGCTCGCGGTTCACTCGCACCATGGCTGACTCTCCGGCCATCCTGGCCGCTCGGAGTGGGGAGAGAAGCCCCGAGCCGCCCGCCGTAGGGCCGATCGGGCGGCCAGGACCCACGAGTGGAGCAAGCCCGGCGCCGGTCCGGCCCCGGCGGACGGCGCCTAGTCGGCCCGGCGCCCCCGTTCCCGCTCCAGCCCTCGCCTCCGCAGCAACAGCAGCCCGCCCGCCAGCGCGGTGATCCCCGTGGCCGCGGTCCATCCGACGACGTCACCGGACCCGGTGGCGGCGAGGTCGTCGCCCTTGCCCATGACCGACGGGGAGGACGACGCCGACGCGGACGCGGACGCGGACGCGGACGCCGGAGCGGACACGGATGCGGATGCCGATGCCGTCGGACTCGGGGAAGACGTCGCACCCACTGCCGCCTCCGTCCGATCCCGCGTGAACGTCAACGTCCCGAACCCCAGCTGGTCGTACCCTCCGCTGTTCGGCCCGTAGTCCCCGCCGCCGCCCTCCGGCGCGGCCTTCGCCGCGATCCGGGTGACGTACGTCGCCGGCATGCCCCGCCGCCTGGTGTAGTGGTTGGCGATCATCGCCCAGATGGGTCGCGTCATCGACGGATCGACGCCCGCCGCGGCCGTCACCGTCTCGCTCCCCGACCACCCCCCGATCGCTCCCTTCCGCCGCGTGCTCGCGGTGAACGGCACCTGCCCGCCCATGCTCCACTTGGCGACGTACTGCGCCCCCTTGAGGAACCGGCTGTCGTCGTACCCGTACAGGTCGATCCCCTGGTTCCAGGCCATCTCGCAGAACGTGCCCATGAGCCCGACCCCGAGCAGCGCGTGCCCCTGGTCGCGCCCCGCCTCCAGCCACTCGCCCAGCCCGCCGTCCGCCTCCTCGTCGTACACGACGGGAATGGCGTTCCTGATCGCCCCGAGCCCGTCGCCGTGCTTGAAGTAGTCGACCGCGCGGGCGACCTGGGCGCGGTCGTCGCAGAAGATGCCGGTGGCGAGGACGCAGGCCATGGCGGCGAGGTCCCAGTTGGTCCAGTAGTTGGAGACGACGGCGTCGTTGTGCCGGACGAGGAAGTCGTCGCTGACCGCGCCGAAGTGCTTGCTCAGCATCTCCTGGAAGCGGGCGAGCTCGAAGTCCCCGTGGTCACGGACGAGTTCGGCGGCGTTCGCGAACTGGTAGCCGTACAGCCCGGCGGCCAGGAACCGGTCGGCGGACCCGTTGACCGCGGTGAGGGTGGACGACCAGGCGTTGAGGACGGCGACGGCGGTGTCGGCGTACGCGCTCTCGCCGGTGACGTGGTGGCGCAGGGCGTTCTGGTAGGCGGCGTGGACGTCGTTGTAGAGGAGCGCGTAGTTCTCCGGGGTGCCCGAGCCCCGGTACACGACGGCCTGCGGCCGCGCCTGCCAGCCGCTCTGCGCGTGCCGGTTGGCGGTGAGCCGGGCGAACCCGGCCGCGTAGGGTGCGGCGCCCGCCTTCACCTTGGCGGCCATGCGGTCGAGATCGGTACGGGTGTGCAGCAGGCCGGGATGGGCGAAGGCCCCGGCGGCGGTTGCGGGACGGCCCGCCGCGGCGATCCCCGCGGCGGCCCCCACCGCCACTCCCGAGGCCTTCAGCAGACTCCGGCGGCTGATCTGTCGAGTCATGTGCATGCCCTGGGAGACGGACCGGCGGGGCCCCGATAACAGAAACCCGGAGCCGACTGCTCAGGCGCCGGTCGTCGACCCCGGCCGCACGATCATCAGAACCGTCACGGCGGCCCACAGCAGATTGAACACCCCGGTGAACATGGCGAGTTGGACCGTCGCCTGCCGCGCAGCGCCCTTCGCGCCGGCCTCCGTGGCGCCCTCCACCAGTGCGCTCTGGCGGGGCAGCACCAGTGCGGCGAGGACGAGGGCCGCGAGGGCGGTGAGCGCGATCGACGTGATCAGCCAGGCACTGCCCAGCACGTGCATGTTGCTCGCCGTGGCGAACCCGAACACGGGGACGACGACGCCGACGACGGCGTACATCCGGCAGATCCGGTACAGCAGCTGGAGGGTCTCGGCGGCCCGGACGTCGTCCGGTGCCTCGATGGCACGCCGGGCGGCCGGCGGGAACATGCTGGCGGCGACGGTGACGGGACCGATCGCGACGATCGCCGCGAGGACATGGACGGCGAGGAGGAACTTGGTCACGGCCTCGACCGTAGGCGGCCGGAGGATCTTGCAGAAGCGGCAATACTGCCACCACTCGACGGATTCTCGCCAGGTGTGCGTCTCACCGCCTCCCGGTGTCCCCCTCCGGTTGGCGGCAACCCGTCGGACGGGTACGTTCCTGCCATGCACACCGTCGCCGTACTGGTCCTGGACCAGGTCATCCCGTCCGACTTCGCCGTGCCGATCGACACCTTCGGCTGGGCCCGGCTGCCCGACGGCCGGGACGCCTACCGGGTGCGGGTGTGCGGGCCGGCGGACGAGGTGACGGCGGCGGGCGGCGCGTTCACGATCAAGGCGCCGTACGGGCTGGACGCGCTGGCCGACGCGGACACGATCATCGTGCCGGGCGTCGCGGATCCCACCTGCGTCCTGCCGGCCGAGGTCGCCGATGCCCTGCGCGCGGCGGCGGCGAACGGCACGCGGATCGCGTCGGTCTGCGTCGGGGCGTTCGTCCTCGCGGCCACCGGCCTGCTGGACGGCCTGCGCGCCACCACGCACTGGGTCGCGGCCGACACCCTGGCCGCGCTGCACCCGGACATCGACGTCGACCCGAACGTCCTGTACGTCGACAACGGCCAGTTCCTGACCTCGGCGGGCGCGGCGGCGGCCATGGACATGTGCCTGCACCTGATCCGCAGGGACTACGGTTCGGCGGTCGCCGCCCACGCGGCCCGGATGTCGGTCATGCCGCTGGAACGGGAGGGCGGCCAGGCCCAGTTCATCGTCCACGACCAGCCGCCGGCCCCGGCCGGTGCCACCCTGGAGCCGCTGCTGAGCTGGCTTGAGGACAACTGCGACCGGGACCTGACTCTGGAGGAGGTGGCGGCGCGGGCCGGCATGAGCACCCGTACCCTCAACCGCCGCTTCCGCGACCAGACCGGCACGACCCCGCTGCAGTGGCTGCACCGGGCGCGGGTGCGCAGGGCGCAGCACCTGCTGGAGACCACCGCGCACCCCGTCGAACGCATCGCGACCCAGTCGGGCTTCGGCTCCCCGACGGCCTTCCGGGAACGCTTCCGCAGGGTGGTCGGCACGAGCCCCCAGGCATACCGCCGGGCGTTCCGCGGCGCGGACGCTTCCTAGGCGTACGGCAGGGCGTTCCGCCGGGCGGATGCTTTACGGGCGTACCGCGGGCGTACCGCGGGCGTTCCACCGGGCCTTCCGCAACGCGGATGCTTCCTGCACGTACCGCCGGGCCTTCCGCGGCGTGCGGACGCTTCCTGGCGCGGATGCTCCCCGGCGTCGATGCCGCTCAGGCGCGCCGGTCGGCGACCGCCCAGGACGCCAGGGCCACCGCGCCCGCCACGCCGAAGACGGACGGCCAGGCGCCGACCTTCTTGGCCAGCGGATGCGACCCGGCGAACGCGGCGACATACGCGACGGACAGTGCCCCGGCGGTCTTCCCGCCCGCCCGCTGCCGCCACTGCTGCGCGGCGGCGGCCCCGGCGACGGCCAGCACGGCCCCGCCCAGCGGCCGCTTCTTCGTCCACCGGGCCACGCCGTAGCCTCCGACAAGCCCGCTCGCGGCGATCACCGAACTGGGAACCCTGGCCATGCCTGTCTCCTTCTGCCACCTTCTGCCTGGATTTCCCGAGGCTAGCCCGACGGCAACCGACCCGACCGAACTTGAGTCGACCCTTGTCAACCCTGCCCCGTCGGCGAGACTGCGCGGTCTTCAGGACCGCCACTTGGGGCTGAGCGCGATGGCACGCAGCTGCTTCATGGTCAGCGCCGGGGTCTTGCGGGTCGCGGCGGTCTGCTGGGAGCCGGAGTTGAAGGCGCTGATCACCACACGGAAGCCGTCGGTGCGCATGGTGTCGACGGTCCACATGACGACCCCGTCGCCCCCCTTCTCCCCGGGCCCCTGCCGCTCGGCCACCTTCGTCCCGTCGGACAGGGTCTCGGACCCGCTGCCGAACAGGTCACCGGCCACATCGGACATGTCCGGCTGCACATTGATCTGGACGAGACTCCTGCCCTTGCCGTCGTCGACGACGAGGTAGGTGAACTGGTCGTCGTCATCGGCCCCGTGCGCCACGACCTTGAGCCCCTTGGGGATCAGCGAGGTCAGGGTCCGCCGGATCGCCTTGCCGCCGTCACCGTCGTCCGGCGCCGTGGGCTCCTGGGTCTGCCGGGGATCCTCCGGGATGGCGTCGACGACCCCACGCCAGTCCGCCGCGGCCGCGAGGGTCCTCAACTGCGCGGCGGACAGCGGAGGTCGGTCCCGGCTGATCGGCGCGTCCTTCTCGGCGGCGGCGTTCCACTCGCTCACGGAGACGTGATGGCCGTCCGGGGTGACGAGGTTCGCGGTCCAGAGCTTGGTGTCCACCCGCCGGTCGGGATACTCGTACCCCTTCACGACGGTGACGACGGAAGCGTCGGGCAGATGGCTGGTGACACAACTGTCGTACGGGACGTAGACCTTGTCCGGGCATTGGACGGCCTGCCGGGCGTCGGACCCGCCCGGCAGCACCCGGTTCACGGAGACACTGACGGCGGCGGCGCCGTGCCCGTCGTCGTACACGAGCTGCGCGTACGGCGCCACGAGCGGCGCGTTCCTGTCGACGCCCCGCCCCTGCGCCTTGCTGAACCCGCCCTTCGGCAGCAGTTTCTCCAGCGTGCGGATCATGTCGTCCGAGGTGACGGCGCGGGCGGCGGAGGCGGTGGGGGACTGGGCGACGCGCGGGGTGGTGCTGACGGCGGCGAGCGGCCGTGCGGACGACGACCCACCCCAGGGCACCAGCAGCGCACCGCCCACACCGGCCAGCGCGACACCGGCGGCGCCGCCCAGCACGGTGGTCCGCCGCCGCAGCCGTAGCCGCCGCCCCCGCGCCGTTCCGGCGGCGGCGAGCGCGCCCCGGTCGGTGTCGAAGGCGGCGCCGGCGTCGTGCAGGGCGGCGGAGAGCCGGTTTTCGAAAGGATCGCTACTGCTGTTGCCGTCGCTGTGCTGCTGCTCCACGGGCATGACGAACCACCGTTTCCACAAGATCGAGGTCAGGAGCGGGCGTATTCGGCGAGGTCCTCGCCCAGCAGCTCGCGCAGCCGGGCGAGGGCGCGTACGCACCGCGTACGGACGGCGGCCGAACTCGTGTTGAGCGCGTCCGCGGTCTCGTGTATCGACCGGTCCTCCCAGTACCGCAGGACGACCACCGCCCGGTCCTTGGCGGGCAGCCGCGCGAGCGCGTCGAGGAGGGTCAGCCGCAGCGAGGGATCGTCACCGGCGTGGTCGGCGCCGGTGACGGCCAGCTCGGGGAACGAGTCCCTGGCCCGCTCCCTGCTGCTGAACCGCCGCCGGTGGGCGAGGAAGGTCCGGGTGAGGACGGTCTGCGCGTACCCGGCGGGGTTCTCCACGCGGGAGACCCGGCCCCACCGGAGGTAGATCCGCCCGAGGGCCTCCTGCACCAGGTCCTCCGCGAGATGCGTGTCCCCGGCGGTGAGCAGACAGGCGGACCGGTACATGTGCCCGGCCCGCACCGCGGCGAACTCGGCGAAGTCCTCCCCAGACCCCTGCCCCATCCGCGACCTCCCCCGTCCCCGGCGCTCTGCCGTTCCACCTCATTGATGCGGTGGGCCGGGGAAAATGTTTCAAAGAATTCTCAGGGGCGGCTCATTGCTCCCCGTGTCGCCCCTTCCCGTTCCCCGGTCACCGGGCCAGCGCCTCCCGCACCGCGTCGACGAGCGTGGACGCACGCGGGTCCTCCGCCCCTTCCACGATGCTGTTCATGACGTACCCGAAGGCGATGCCGTGCTCGGGGTCGGCGAAGGCCAGCGATCCGCCGCGGCCGGGGTGGCCGAAGGCACGGGGACCGGTGAGCGGGTTGGTCTCGACGGGCAGCATGTACCCGGAGGCGTACCGGATCGGCAACATGATGACCTTGTCCACCCCGGCGGCCTGCTCCGCGGTCGCCGACGCGAGCGTCTCCGGCGTGAACAGCCGTACCCCGTCCACCTCCCCGATCAGCGCGGCGTACATCCGCGCGAGGCCGCGGGCGGTGCCGATCCCGTTGGAGGCGGGCAGCTCCGCGGCCTGCACCTCGGCCGAGTTGAAGTCGATCTCGACGGGTTCGGTGACGGCGAACGCCCTGTTGGTCAACGAGTCCGGATCCTGCAGCGCCGCGACGAAGTCCCGCGCCTCCGGCGGCACGAGATCCAGCGGTACGGTGCTCAGGTCGACCTCCGGCTTCGGGTACACCATCCGGCTGACCCGCCCGCGCTCGGCCGCCGGCAGCCCGATGAAGAAGTCGAGGCCCAGCGGCCCGGCGACCTCCTCGGCGAAGAACCGCCCGGGCGTACGCCCGGAGACCCGCCGGATCACCTCTCCGACCAGCCATCCGAAGGTCCGCCCGTGATACCCGTGCGCGGTCCCCGGCTCCCACTCCGGCCGCTGCACGGCGAGGGCGTCGACCATCGGCTGCCACCGCAACGCCGCCTCCAACGGCACAGGCGGTTCCACGGTCACCACCCCGGCCCGATGCGACAACAGCCACCGCACCGGGATCTCCGCCTTGCCGTTCACGGCGAACTCCGGCCAGTAGGCGGCCACCGGCGCGTCGAGGTCCAACTCCCCACGCTGGGCGAGCAGATGCGCGACGGTGGCGGTGGCCCCCTTGGTCGCCGAGTACACGAGCTGCAACGTGTCCCGCTCCCAGGCCCGCCCGGTGTCGGGATCGGCAACCCCACCCCACAGATCCACCACGGGCCGCCCGTCCCGGTACACGCACACGGCGGCCCCGACATCCCCCCGCCGCTCGAAGTTGGCGGCGAACGCCTCCCGTACACCCTCGAACCCGACCGCGACTTCCCCGTTGATTGTCGTCATGCCCTCATCCTGGCACTGACGCCGTTCGGCCGGATGCCGCAGGCGAGTTGGAGCAGTACGCGGTGGAAGCGAATCGTCAATTACAAGTTGACGCTGAGGGATCGTCAACTTAAACTTGACGCATGAGCCCACTCGACATCAGCCTCGCGGACCTGATCGCCCGTCTCGACGAGGAGCTCCCGGAAGCCAACGAACTGGCCCGCATCAGCGAGGCCCGACTGCGCGCCCAGACCCTGTCCGACCTCGGTGACCAGCTCATCGACCACTACGTCAGCAAGGCCAAGCAGACCGGCGCGTCGTGGACCGAGATCGGCGACGCCATCGGTGTGTCCAAGCAGGCCGCGCAGCAACGCCACGCCCCCGCCGCGTTCGAGCGGTTCACGAACCTGAACCGGCACAGCATCGTGCTGGCGCAGGAGGCCGCCCGAACGTACAAGCACGACTCCATCGGCACCGAACACCTCCTGCTCGGCCTGCTCGGCGAACCGCGGGGCCTGGCGTACGAGGTGCTGGTCGCGAAGGCCGGGTCGGAACAACGCGTCCGCGACGCGATCCAGGAAGCGCTGCCGCCGGCCGGGGAGAAGGCGCTGCGGGGTCACATCCCGTTCCGGGAGGAGACCAAGGAGGCCATCGGCCAGACCCGCCGCGCGTCGGCCGACCTCGGCCACGACTGGGTCGGCACGGAACACACACTGCTGGGCCTGATCCGCACCGCGGAGAGCTCGGCCGCGCAGATCCTCCGCACCCTCGGCTTCACGTCGGAGGAACTGCACGAGACGGTCAAGGCCGAGATCACCAAGCGGCTCGCCGCCCGCGACAAGCAGTAGCGAACCGATCGGTCCCCGCGGGGTCCCGCCCACCGACGGTCCGGCCGGAAAGGGGATCCGGATACGGCTGGTGCCCAGGAGGCCGGGACCTCCTGGGCACCACCTGCGCGTCGGCGCGTGCGGTCGGCGGACCGTCAGGCGTCCGTGGCCGTGACGTCCGATGCGTACACGAGGACGACCCGGTGGTTGTACTGGATGGTGTACATCGCCTTGGCGCCGGTGACGACCGCGCCGCTGGACGGGAAGAAGTCGTCCGTCAGGGACGGCGCCACGGTGGCCACGTAGGCCTGGCCGGCCGGGACGGAGTACATGCTCAGCGGGGCCTGCGTCGAGGGCGACAGGCCCGCGGGGTACTCGGCGGCGTCCGGGTAGCTGGAGCCGTACACCGCCACCGGCGAGCTGCCGGCCGCCGTGATCACCTTCACGCCGTGGGCCGGCGCGGTGTTGCAGCCGTGCGGGTTGTGGAACCACACCTTCGCGCCGCTGTACCAGACGGCGGTCCAGTCGCCGTCCTGCCCGGCGACCACGAACTGCTGTCCCGCCGCCGCCGTGCTGCCCCAGTCGTTGATCCGGTCGGTGCCGGCCGCGCCGGGGTGCAGCGCCTGGTCCCCGAAGAGGGGAGCGGTGTCGCTGGGCCCGGTACGCAGGTACACGAAGTCCGACGGCTGCTGTGTCTCGGTGCACGCGGTGGTGGCGCCGGTCGGGTCGTCGGAGGGGCAGATCTGGACGGTCTGCAGGTTGTCGTCGAAGCGGGGGGCGATGGTGACCACCGAGCCGACGGGGCCGACGCCGTGCCGCCCGGTGTGCACACCGAGCAGGCTCATGAAGTGGTTCCAGTCCCAGGACGGGCCCGGGTCCCAGTGCATGCCGGAGACGAGGGACGAGTTCGGCCCGGCGACGTTGTCATGGCCGATGATGTGCTCGCGGTCCAGCGGTATGCCGAAGCGGCCGGCGAGGTACTTCACCAGCTCGGCCGTGGCCTCGTACTGCGCCTCGGTGTACCAGGTGGCACCGTGCGCGGCGTAGCCCTCGTGCTCGATGCCGATCGAGTGCATGTTGGTGGAGTAGTTGCCCGCGTGGAAGGCGAGGTCCTTCGTGGGCACCATCTGCGTCACCGCACCGTCGGAGGACCGCATGACGTAGTGCGAGGCGGAGCCGCCCGGCTTCTGGAAGAGGCTGATGGCGGTGTCGTACGACGTCTCGGTGTCGTGGATGACGATGCTGTCGATCCGGATGCCGTTGGCGGGGCGGTTGGAGACCTGCCCGTTGGACGGCGACGCCGGCACGAACGTGCAGGCGACGGTGGTCGGGCACTCGGTGCCGGTGTCCGCCGCGGACTTCAGGTCCAGCGAGGCCAACTGGCCGGTCGCCGGCGCGACATCGCTGTCAGCCGCCAGCTTTACGTGCGCGCCGTCGGCCGTGGTGCGGTGGGCGCCCTTCTGCACGGTGGCGAAGACGCGGTCCGCGAAGGCCGCGGCGCCCTGTCGCTGGGTGGACTGGCTGTAACGGGCCACGGCCGCGTACCAGTTGCCGGGGTCCGTGGCGTCCTTCGAGCCGGACCCGGTCACTGCCTTCTGGTACGAGGCGAGCAGCGCCGCACCACCGCGGATGTTGGCCGCCGCATCGGTACGCAACTCCTCGGCCGACAGACCGGTCAGCTTCGCGGCGGCCTGAAGGGTGTGCAGGGCCGGATCCGCGGACATCTGCTTCAGATCGTGGCGGCCCGCCGCGCCCGCGTCACCGCCGGCCATCATCGCCGGGGTGACGTCCGTCAGGTTCATCGGACCGTAGCCGCCGTCCGTGCTGTGCTGCCCGGCGTGCGTGTCCCAGGCCGACTCCTGGTACGCCACCGCCAGCAGCACCTGACGCGGCACGTGGTAGGCGTCGGCGGCGGCCGTGAAGTCCTGCTGCAGCGTGGTCGCCGCAACCGGGTCGCCACCGGCGGCCAGCGCCGGCACCGGCAGGGCCGTCCCGCCTCCGACGGCGAGCGCGGCGACGGCGGTCAGCAGGGCCGCACGGCGGTGCTTGGACGCGGGTCCGCGTCTGAGATTGCTTGTGCTCATGAAAGGGTCCCCGGACCTCGGAGGATCAAATGGAGGATCAAATGGCGGAAGGAAGGATGCATGCGACGGGACATCGGTTCACTGACCGGGCCGGTATGCGCACGGTTCCGCGACCTACGCGGGGCTTCGTCCGTCGGCGTCCGGCAGTGGATGATCCCTCTCGACGAGAACGCGCGTCAACCTCACCCGGACAAAGGGGACTTGAGGGCGAGCGGGATACGTACGCGCAGGGCTTCGAGCTCGACCCGGACGACGACATCCCGATCACCCTCGACCTGGTCTTCCGCCGCTACGCCTGCCTGACGCCCGGCGACGAGGTGGCCGACGCGGCAGGCCGCGCATGGCGCTTCGACACCCCCTGGGACTGGCGCCTCTTCGACGGCGCCACCCCCGACGAGCCCCGCCGGCCCCTCGCCCTCCTGACGAGGCGGCCACCCAGCCGCCCCAGAGCGCGCCGCCACCGTCACCGCCGCGACGAAGACCGGCTCACACCACGAGGAATTGGCCCGCTGGTCGGAACTGGCCCAAGCAACACCCACCCGGACACCGCCACCCCCTGAGCCGTGAGGCCCCGTCCAATGGCCCCTCGCAACCCACACAAGGGCCATCCAACGCAAGCCCCACCGCATCCTTCCCGGCCGCCCGCTCGCTTCTTCCCCGTGCTGGAGTGAGCTGAGTCAAGGGTCGGCCGAAGGCCGATCGGCGCCAGCCGACGCGGACGCGCAGCGCAGCGGAGCGGGAGCGCCCTTTACTCGGCTCGCGGAAGCACGACACTGAGAAAGAAGCGGGCGGCCGGGGGCACCTTGCAGCCGACGGTTCGGCGCATGACCTTGATGCCGGGCCCTACCCCAGAAGCAGTTCAAGCCCCGGGCAACTCAAGACCGGACACTTGCGCGTGGACCAGCCTCTGCTCCCTACCGCGCACCCGTAGTCTGAACGACTCCGGCCCTGGACACCCGGCGGAGTCGAAGGCGTCGACGACCTCCTCGACGCGCTCCCACAACCGCACCGGCCCGGCCTCCCGCACCTCCCACCCACCGTCGCACGGCGTGAGCGACGCGGCAGAGCCATGGACGACATCGATCAGGTTCACGACCTCTCCCACGGCGGTCATCTGAGCGTCGGGCACCGCGCATTGGGCGAGGAAGCGCAGTTGAAATGCCTCCGCACCGGCAGCCGTGATCCGCTCGGGCCCGTACCGCGCCGGCCTGGCCTTCTCCGGTAGCCCGGCAGCCCAGTGGGCGGGGTTCCCGAAGACCGGAGCCGCGTGCGCCCGGACCGACATGAACGAGACGGTGCCCGGCAGCAGCGGCCCCTCCGCCATACCGTCCTCGGTGACGGTGAGGAGGACGCGCGCATAGCCGTACAACCACCCCGACAGCGTGAGCAGGATCTTCCCGCCCGGCCGCGTCTGCGCGACGAGCGCGCCCGGCACGGAACGGAAGGAACAGGCGGCCACGATCCGGTCGAAGCGCGCCTCGGGCCAGTAGCCGTACCGGCCGTCCGCCACGGCCAGAGTCGGCGTGTAGCCGCAGCCGTACAGGGCGTCGGCCGCCACCGCCAGCCGGTCCGGATCGACGTCGATGCTCGTGACGTCGGCGGACCCGAGGCGCTCACAGGCCAGCGCGGTGGAGTAGCCGCTGCCGGTGCCGATCTCCAGCACCGTGTGCCCCTCGTCCAGGTCGGCGTCGGCCCACATCCGCAGGACTAGTGACGGCAGGGTGGACGAGGAGGTCGGCGCCCCACCGTGCCGCACCTCGGGCGCGCTCCAGTCCGGCTCCCTGTGGTCGAACTGGGTGATCAGCGTGGCATTGGAGTACGCGGCGGCCAGCCACCTGCCGTGGTCGAGTTCGGCGGTGACGGGCTCCCAGACCGTCAGCCCGTGCTCGTCGGTCGCGTCGGCGGACAGATAGAAACCCGGCACGAACCGATGTCGAGGCACCTTTTCGACGGCGGTCAGCCACCGGAGATCATCCACCGAGCCGTTCCGCGCGAGTTCCTTCGCCATCTTTCGCCGGAGCAGAACGGCATTGCTCCCAAGGTCGTTCGGTGTCGTCAAGGTCTTCGATGTCCTCTCGACTCAGGATCTCGGCGAACGCGTCGGCGATGGCCGGCGCGTCCGGAAGCCAGCCCCACTGCCCGTTCGGATTGCACTCGATCGCCCACCAGTCCTCCGGAGCCGTCCCGTCGCCGGTGAGCGCGAAGTCGAAGCAGCCGAAGACCAGCCCGAACGAGGCCAAGTAGCTGTACAGAGCGGTCCGAACGGACTCGGGCACGGCGACGGGGGTATGGACGAGACAGTCCCAGTCACCCCGGCGCCAGTCCAGGGCACCGTCCGGCGTGGTGATCCGCTGGGCGAACACACGATGCCCGACCACGGTGACCCTTACGTCCGCGCTCTTCGGAATCTCGGCCTGAAAGAGATGCGCGGTCACCGAGACTGAGTCGTCCAGGGCACCGGCCTCGATCCGCTGGGCCCAGATCGCCCCGGCGCACCCGTCTTCCCCCTCCGGCAACCCGCGGAACGACTTGTAGATGACACGCTCGTGCTCGGCCGCGAACTTCCGAGCCTCCTCCACGTCATTGGTGACCAGGGTCTCCGGAACACGCAGACCGAGAGCGGCGAACCTCTGGAGCTGGGCGGGTTTGAAGTCGGCGCGGGCTACGGCGGCCGGGTGGTTGACATACAACGCACCCCGCAGACCGTGGAGCACACCCCCGAGCCCATGACGTGCCTCTGCGACGGCGAACTCCCGTAACTGGCGGGGCAGCTGCTGGAAGCGAGCGGTGTACGGGGTCGGCCGGCGACAGTAGACGGCTGTCACGGCCTCTACATCCACCTCCCGGCTGGCAGTACGCAACCGACCGCCCCACGTCGAGCCTGTGCCCTGCCCGAGCCGAAACCCGAAGACAAGGCCCGGCCCGACATCCCCCGGATCGACGCGTACGACGGCCGTGCCACGCTCATTCAGGGCCTCGACGACCCGGTCCGCGGTGACGTCCTCCAACGCGGTGAGCACCAGAACGACGGACTCCACCGCTCAGTCCGACTCGTAGTCGGTCGTGTTGTCGTCCTGCGTCTGAGGCTGCGGCTTCTGCCCGTCCCCACCACCGGAAACCGACGCCGTACCCGCCGTCTTCGACGTCCCGTGCTTGCCCATCTCCAGCACCTGACCGGCGGCGTCCGTGTACACGGCGGTCTGCGACGTGGCATCAAGCGCCACGGACGCGTACGACGGAGGCCCGACCGGCAGCCGATCGGTCACCAACCGCATGGCCCAGGGCGCCTGAACGGCAGTAGTCGTCATGTGATTGCTCACCATTCCTTTCGAGGTTCTTCGCGGAGGAGGATCAGACTTCCGAGCGTGCGGCCAGTCGCGACCGCCCTCTTTTGACCAGGGCCGTGACTGAACGTGGGGTGCACAGATCGCCCTCGTAGCGCGGCGGAACGAGCCAGTAGGTGCCCGGTGACTGCTGCCGGTCGAGTCGTGGCACGCCGAGATAGGTGCCTTGCCCCAGACACGTGGCGATGTCGTCATACGCCCAGACCAGACCGGCGTGTCCCTGGATCAGGGCGTAGTAAGTACCGCCGGCGAATCGGCGGTCGTAGATGATCGAGCCCCCCAGTAGAAGACCGAGGCAGACGGCGACATCGTCCGGGTCGCTCGAATCCACGGCGGCATGCACCTCCTCCGACGCCATGCGTACCGCTGCGAACCGATCGCCGAGCGGTAACAGGGCGACGCCCTGAACCGCCCACTCGTGCCAGGCCTGCGCAGGCGTCGGATGGGCTCGTGCGAGCCATTCGGAGATCGCTCTGTCCAGGGCCTCTTGCGTGTCCACAACCTGCCTCCTGTCTTGGGAACAACACAAAGCGTCCAATAACTGAGCGTTGGATTCGAGGACTTGAAAAGGTCTCGGATGGGACTCCTTGGGGGCTTCTATGACTCCTTGAGTGGGAGACCCTGCTCGAAACAGGACTCCGTGTGGGAGAGTTGGAGAAGCCGTAGCAGGAGGTGCTCCAGTGCCCAGGCCCACCGGCAACGTCCGACTCAAGGCCGCCCGCGTAGCCGCGGGTTTCAACTCCCAGCAGCATTTGGCCGACGCACTCACCCGGCACGCCAAGGACATGGGCGTCCGAGGGTTGTCGATCGGTGTACGACAGGTTCGCCGCTGGGAGTCGGAGAACCCGCCCTGGCCGCAACCGGACTGCCAACGCGTTCTTGTGCACCTGCTCGGACAGACCATGGAGGCGTTGGGATTCACGCCCCCGTGGGGTTCCGACGGGGCACAGCGTGCAGAGCACGCACGGCGGCCCCCGGCCACCGGCGGCCGGACAATGTCGGGAGGCTGGGCATCGCTGCCCCGGAAAGTCGCGGTGGCGCCTCAACCTTCCACGGCCGGCGCGGATTTCATGGCGGTGACCCGCGCCCACCGGCGGCTCTACTGGTCGGTCGCACCGGCCGAGCTGCACCCGGCCGTTGTCGCGCACGCGACGCTGGGATGCTCCCTGTTGCCGGAGACGACGGACTCGACACGTCGTGAGATCGCGGCCGCGATGGCGGAGACCTACCTCCTGGCAGGCCGTGTCGAGTTCTTCGATCTCCGCGAGCCGACCACGGCCAACGACACCTTCCTGTTGGCTCTGCAGGCAGCAGGGGAGGCCGACGACGCGTTGCTCGGCTCAGCGATCATCGCGCACATGGCGTTCGTTCCAGGTTGGGCGGCGGATCGCGACGGCGCGCTTGAGCGTATGACTGCCGCGCGCACCTACGCACGACGTGCGCCGGTCTCCGCCGAGTTCCTGGCCTGGCTGGACGCGGTGGAGGCCGAGTGCGAGACGCGGTCGGGCAACAGCCGTACCGCGCTGCACCTCCTCGGCCACGCGGAGGACGTCCTGACGGCGGGCAACGAACACCCTTCGCCGGAGTGGCTGGACTGGTTCTCCCCAGCCCGTCTGGCGGCCTTCAAGGGCAACACCCAGATGATCGCGGGCCACCTCCCGCAAGCCCGCGAAAGCCTCCTGCACGCCCTGACCACGATGACACCGGCCGAGGACAAGCAGCGCTCGGTGGTCTACGGCGACCTGGCTGCCGTCGAGGCGACTTCCGGAAACCCGGAGCAGGCCTGCGAGTACGCGGGCAAGGCCCTCGACCAGCTGGCGGTCACCTGGTACGCGACCGGCATGGACCGGGTACGCGAGGTACGCCGCGCGCTCGCGCCCCACCAGGCCGAGCGCTGCGTACGTGACCTCGACGACCGCCTGTACGACTGGTCGACGACGCTCAGCGCGCTGGGCCGTTGAACTGACGGATCAGGTCCGGCAGTTCAAGCAGTGTCTCGACCCTGAAGGTCGGCAGTTCTCTGGCCTCGCGGTCATTCCATTGGATGGTGGCCCAGGGCCCGCGGTGCACGAGAGCGGTGTGCATGCCGGCCTGCCGGGCGGGACGGATGTCGTTGTCGCAGCGGTCCCCGACGTACAGGATCTCGTCGACGTTGAACGGCACAGCGTCGCCGACCCGCTTGAAGAACTCCAGGTCGGGCTTGCTGGCTCCCCAGTCGTCCGACGTACCGATCAGGTCGACGTCGTCGGAGAACATCTCCCGCAGAATCCGCCCGGCCCGGACGGTCTGGTTCCCGGCGATCCCGAGCCAGAGCCCACTGTTCCGTAGTTCGGCAAGCGCAGGCCGCACATCGGCGTAGAGATCCTCCTCCCCGAAAGCCTCCGGCCTCCCGGCGGCGGCCCGCTTCTCCCGCTCCTCATAGAGGTTGAACCCGGGCCGGAACTCCTGGAAGACCTCCCGGTAGTCCCGCCCTTGAGCGATCACGGCCCCGAACACGGCGTGGAAGGTATGCCGAGGCACACCGAGCCAGTCGGCCCAGGTTCCGTACTCCCGGGTCTCGTCTACCAGACACTCACCTACGTCGAAGACCACTGCGCGGATCACGGGGGCAGGGTACCGGGACGCTTGCCCGCCCCCAGGGTTGGTGATCGGCCGGTGCGATCATGTCTGGCCACCGCGTTGAGTTAGGAAACAGTGATCACGCGGTGCCTCGAGGAAAACGCAACGTGCCCCGGCCGGACATACTCCCAACCGGATTCGCCGATTCCCGAGACCAAGCAGCGCTGGATCTCCGTGACGGATGCGCTCGATGGTGCGAGCAGGCTGAAGGACTCCCCCGAGGAAGTGGATTCACACAAGGTCACTCGCTCTCGTCGGAAATCCGCCCCCTGACCTGCGCGTACGCAAACAGCTCCTCGAAGTGGACGATCAGTCTCTCAACCGCCCCCTCTGGAACTCTTTCCTCCTCCGGACCTCGGGGCAGCTCATTCCTGGGCGATGGAGGTGATGACTCGGCGCCCGCGATCCACTCGCGCAGCGGCTCCCGATCACTTTCCACATCCAGAGCGATGACGTCATACATCAAGGTCGCTGCGGCAGCATTGACCGCAGACGTCAGGGCGTTGACTTCGCGACCGGTGCGCACAGAGCCCCGTTCCATGAGCCTGACGAGAGCAAGGGCGGTGGGGCGGTGGTCGATGACGTCGAGCCGAAGGGCAGAGTTGAGCATGTCCTGGTTGCCACAGGCCACTACGACGGGTCGGTAGTCCGAGCCGTCACGGAAGAGTTCGGCTGCCCACCAGAGCCGGGCGAACGTCTGCTTGTAGTGTGGGCCGACGAACCTGTCGCGAGCCACGCGCCCGGGGGATCCATCCGCCTTCGGTTCGGATAGGTGCCGCCACACTACGTAGTCCGGCGCCACTCCAAGGGCTAGATATGTCCAGAACCCCTTCTCGGCCGCTTCCCGACGCGTGATGCGAAGGGTCTCGTGCAGACGTGGTGCCAGCCACGCGTCCGCGGCAGTGGGACGTTCGTTCCCGAATCTGCTCAGCGCGTGTTCGATCAGATCCCGGACTCGGTCCAGCCGCAGGCGCGCGTCGTCACCCGGCAGTCTCTCGGCAATCTTGTTCAGCGCGATGGAGGGGACGTCCTCGCGTCCCTCGAGCAGTCCTGTGGAGATGAACTCGGCAGCCTGCACATCGGAGATCAGAGCAAGTCGTTCCGGCAGGTGCTCGGGACGGGAAGTCACGCGAGGGTCTCCTGGTCGATTCGTTCGATGTCACGGACAGTGGTGGCCAACGCTTTGGGAACCTCGGCACGACGTGCGGCGGCGTACTGGATACGAGGTTGCAGATCCGTCCAGCTCCCCTCACCGGTACGCCGGAGATGCACCTCTCGGAGAGCATCCTCCACCGCCCGCCCGGGGACGATGTCCGGAAGCATCTCTCGCAGCACCGCGCCTCGCCAGTCGGGCGGGAAGAGCGGCGTCCCGTCGTCCTCGATCTCCAGGTCGCCGATGGCAGTGTGGAATACAGCGGTCCATACATCGGCGCATATCTGGGCCAGCAGCATCTCTCCCACCACGCCCTCTACCTTTGAGCCCCGACCCTCCACCAGTGCTACGAGGCCCTCGAAGTCCGAGTTAAGGCGGACCGTAGGCATCCGCCCCGAAGTGTCCACTATCCAGGGTGCGTCCCGGAAACTGCGCAACCACTCGGCGCCACGGGCGAAACTGACTGTGCTGACGTCCAGTTGGCGATCCCTGAGCGGGACGTCGGAAGAGATGTCGATCACCCACTCCTGATCGATGGAGCCGATGATCCGACCCGGCGTTTCCTCGACTGTGGCCACCACGTGCACAGCCAGCGACGCGCGGTCCAGATGGTCGTCCCGGTCGAGCTCGATCTCGCCGGTCCACTCCCTGCCGCCTTCCACACCGCGCGTCAACGGAACGCAGGTCCGCGCGTTGGTTGCCCCCTCCGTCAGAACGGCGACAACCGCGATGTCGGACCAGTGGCCCTTCACCTCGATCTCTCGGACCGGCACGGTCGCCGTCAGGGCAAGCCGCGCGATCTGCCAGTCGTCGCGCTCGGCCATGCCGAGTGCCACGACCTGCTCGACGACCGAGTATCCCTTGGATTCCAACTGCTCACGGATGTCTCCGGGGCCGCGCAACCGGACGGCCGTGACACGCGCCGTCACGGCACCGGTCAGCCGGGGGTACGGATAAACCCTCACGCGAGGCCCCCCTTGCTCTCGTGGAGTTCGACAACGAGACCGCTCAGTGCGGCCCTCACCGGGTGTGTGGACACGTCCGTGACGCCCCGAAATACCGCACGACGACTCCCAGGCGGGAAATGCAATACGCCGTCCACCACTTCGCAATTGCTGACGGGAACGAGTTCGGCCCATTTGACCACTGGACGAGGGCCGGAGCGAACCTCCAGCTTGGCGACGGGGCTCATTTTCCAGAGGTCGCCCCCAGCTGGCACCTTGACCTCGGCAGTGATCTGCCACGCACCAGAAGGATCGACCACTGCATCCAGATCATCCAGTTTCGGAGGCGTCACCGTCCCCCTGACCCTGCTGACAGGCTTGCCCGAGATCTTGAGGCGCTTGCTCACCCTGCTCGGCCCGCCGGACTTCTTCTCCTTGGAGACCGCCACGAGCTCGTGCACGGCCTTGTTGGTCTCCGACGTCAACGCTGCGATCCGCCGATGGGCTGAAGGCGAGTAGCGCATCCTCAACTCCTCGGTCTGACCCCACTTGTTGTGCTCCGGCGGCTCCGAGGATCGAAGAAACTCCTCAGCTTCGGCTGCGAAGGGTGCGTCGTCACCCGCCGCCCGGCCCACGAGCAGAACTGCCTGAAACGGATTGGTTCCCACTGGGAGGCCAGGCACCCAGCTGGTCTTGACCGTCATGCGATTGCCGCGCATCGCGGTCACCTGGTTGATCTTGCCATCGGCGTCCATCGCCTCGGTGACAAGGAGTACGGCCCTGTGCTCACCGGCCGTTTCGGGCAAGCCATCTCTCTCGGGCACCTTCAATGGCACTGTGACGAGGGCTACTTGACCGGCCTCGGTGAGCCGGTCCACCGTAGTGCCGCTCAGAAATGCCTGAAGAGCACGCGAGCGCGCGGGTTGATGCACTTCCGGCTCAACCCGTTCCTCCTCCACGTATTCCACCCCGTTGCGCAGCGTGCGCACCGATGCCTCCAACAGAGGCCGGCGGTCGCCTCCTGCTGTCATGGCAGCCCAGAAATTACGACCGAGCGCACGAACCAACCGCTGGTGCATACGCTCCAGGCTGTCCTCGTCATCAGCCGCATCACCTTCGAGGTCCTGCCCCACCCCGGCGAGGCTGGCCACATCGTGTGCTCCAACAATCAAGAACGATGTGCCGGGATCATCGCGCTCACGGGTGAGATGTAGCTCCTCTGTCGTCTTTTCGTCAGCCCACCAGGAACGGACGACCTCGCTGTTTTCGGCCCCTGGATCTGGTTGCCCGAACCAAGCGGGCCCGGCAAACCTCTTGCCGTCCACTTCACGCCAGGGCAGATCGAGTCGTCCAATTAGCCGCCGCTGGGTATGCCCCTCATGAGGTTCGGAGAGCGTGGAATTGATGAGAACGAGCCCCAGCCGGCTGGTTGCCCAGAGCGTGGCCTTTCCGAGTCCGTACGAACCACCGGCCGCCACATCCGACTTGCGGCTTTCGAGTTGGCGTCGCACCACGGCGGCGAAGCGGCCGTCGTCGTAGTCGTCACCGGTCAGCCCGTTGGCGTTGTAGTCGTCGACGCGAAGCAGGACCAGCCGATCTCGCTCGAGCATCTCCCGCAAGCCAGCGCCGATGACCCGCCCGACCTTCTGGTCCTGCGCGGCAGCAGCCTCATAGTGCAGGTGGAGATCGTGCCAGTGGATCGCAGTGCGGAACCGTGCCAGGGCGTCCCCGGTCAGTTCGTGCAGGGTGTAGCGGACCCTCACCGGGCGGTCGTTCCTTCTGTCGCGCTCGTCGAGGCTGTTCTGCGTCGCCTCACGAGCCAGAACCTCCAGATCGGCCTCGAAGGCGAAAGCCGCGGCGTTGCCGAATTCCCGCCCACCGTCGTCGTGCCCGGGCCGGTGGTACCACACGATCGATGTCTCCGAGGATGCGTCCGATTGGTCCGGACCACTCGCGAAGCCCTGTTTGCTTTTCGCGTCGACTCCAAGCGTCTCGTGCACCCTAGTCAAAAGGTCGGGGTCAGGCATGGAGCGACCATCGAGCCAGGCTTCGACAAGTGCCCGCGTCACTGCTAGCCGGTGTGCCAGTTCACTTTCGTTTGTCCCCATTTCTCGTGTCCGCTCGGCCAACCACCGACCGAACTCCGTCTCCTTCGAGGCCACCGCTCCCCCTCTCCCGCCGGAACCGCTCTCTGTCTCTGGCTTGCCCGCACTGTCGTTCTGCAGTGATGCGCCGGCCCCCGCCTCTGCCTGCTCCGCCGAACCTCTGTGCCGCTCGGACATCTCAGCGACCTCCTGAGCAATTTTCCGGGCGGCCTTCCTCCGGCGGCGTTCCGCGTCGGGGTTGTCGGGATCCAACCCCATCTGGATCCTCAGCTCCTCCATGGCCCGCTTCTCGATCTGCCGGATACGTTCGCGCGTGACTGCGAACTTCCTCCCGATCTCCTCCAACGTCCAAGCCGTGCCGTCGATGAAGCCATGTCGTAGCAGAAGAACATTCCGGGTTCTCTCCGTGAACATGCACGCATCGAACAACTGGAAAAGTTCCTCGCGTTCAAATTCTGACCACAGCTCCTGTTCCGGACTCGGAAAGGGCTGAAACTCATCGACGACCAACTCCCCGAGGGACGTCTTCTCGCCGACGGGTTGGTCGAGCGACAGAACCACCCGATGCGCCAACCTCAAATACTCCGTCACCTTTGAGGGAGTGAGTTCGCACGCCAAGGAGAGATCATCCACGTTGGGGATTCTTCCCTGATCAAGAAAGAATCGCTCCCGTTTCCGTACCTTTTCTACGTCGCTCCAGACGTGAACCGGAAGTCGAATCGCTGCCTCTTCGTTGATCACGGCTCTGGTGATGCGTTGCCGAACCCACCAGGTGGCATAAGTGGAAAACTTGCACCCCATGGAGACGTCGAACTTCTCTATGGCTCGAATCAGTCCTACCATGCCGTGCTGCGCAAGGTCCTCGTACATGGGACCACCTGCCCAGCGCCCCATGCCGCGAAGGATCTTGTGCACGAGCCGCTGGTTGTGGATGACCATGGCAGATGCTGCTCTGTAAGCCTCGCTGTCTCGCGGAAGTGTCGCCAAGTAGCCATCGGGCAACTCATCCGAGGAATTTCTTGTTCCTCGGAACAGAAGGCAGAGCCCCACCTCTTCCTCGGCACTCAGCAGACGCCGGTGCGGGTTCACTCGCCGTCGGTCGACCTCGAGCAGGCGGCGAGCGGCGCGACGGGCCGCTTCCATGTCGCCGACACGCACCGTCCCTCGAAGGGACTCGAGGTCCGGGGCCGCCTCTCCTTCGTCGAAGGAATCCAAGTCGTCGACCACCTCGTCGAGACCTGTCTTCTCCTCGGAAGCTGGGTTCTCCGCGACGTCCGGCGTGTCTGCTCCGTGCTCGGCTTCCTCCTCTGCCTCCACCACGGCTTCGTACAAGGCCTGGGACTCTTGCGCGTCAAGGCGTGCAGCCCTGATCACTTGCATCAGGGCTGCACCGCGCTCGGCCCCTTCGTCCGTGAATCGACGTATGAGCCCGACGAGCAGATTCCGACCGGATTGATCCAGCCGGATCCCGGATGCATCGTCCCGCTCCGTGGTCATCACGCCCCCGCGCCCCTACTTCGTCGCTGCTCCGTCGTAGTCCATCACCCAACGGGCCGTTACTGCCAGCACTTCCTCGCCAGAGGCCGCGCGCCGAGGATCTGTCGCTCGGTATTTTGAGGACGTCTGGGCGTGACCATGGGGAGAGTTGATGCGAATCATTCCGAGCGAGATCTCGAGCAGCACGAGGAGCCAGGCCGAGCGCAGTGTGTTCGCGGCACTCAAGGCGATTCCCGATGACCAGAGCGTCGCCCTGCACACGGTTCATCTCCCCAAGCACCACAAGAAACGTGTTGGCGAGATCGACTTCGTCGTCATCATGCCCGACATCCTGCTCTTCATCGAGGTCAAGGGCGGTGGGGTCCACCACCGTGACGGAAAGTGGTACTACGGGCCACCCGGTCGCGAAGCAGGCCCCAAGGAGAGCCCCTTCGCCCAGGCCAGCGGAGGCATGCACGAGTTCGAGCGGGAGCTCAGCGCCCTGATCGGGGACTTGAGGGAACACGGCGTCCCCAGCGGATACCTCGTGATCACCACGGACGTTGACATCCAACGCACGACCGAGTTCGAGCCCCAACAATATCTGGGCGCCACTGCGTACAACGGCGGACGCGGTCTTGCACAGGGCATCGAACGAGCCACTCGCTTCTGGCTGGCTCGGAACAGGTGGGCCCGCACGCCTGTCTCTGCCTCCCTGCGCAAGAGGATGCTCGAGGCCGTCCGCCCGGATTTCGACCTCGTGCCCAATTTGCAGTCCCGACTGACGCATCTCGACGTGGTCTTCGAACGCCTCACCAGCGAGCAGATCGACAGGCTCGACGAGTTGGAGTCCAATGCACGACTCGTCTGGACTGGAGGCGCCGGCACCGGCAAGACCTTCCTCGCCGCTGAGGCGGCGCGCCGCAAGTCCGTCACCGGCAGTGTCCTGTTCACCTGTGCGAGCACCACGCTGGCTGCCCACATGGACCGGATACTGACGGGCGACTCGATCACGGTCCTGCCCTTCGACCGTCTGGACGAAGTTCGAGGTCGCACCTTCGACCAGCTGATCGTGGACGAGGCCCAGGACCTGATGACCTTCGAGTGTCTGGACACCTTGGAGAAACTCGTCTGGGACGGCCTCGCCGAAGGCAGCTGGCTCTTTATGCTCGACCAGAACAACCAGGTACTGGCCCCGGACTCGTTCGATCCCGAGGCTTGGGACTACCTCCGCCCCCTGGGACTCGTGTACGGGCCCATGAAGCGTAACTGCCGTAACACCGTGCAGATCGTCAAGCAGGTCCATCACTACACGGGAGCCGACCTGGGGGTCGCGTCCGCGGGTGAGGGCGAGCCGGTCCTCTTCGCCGACGCGCAAGACGTTGGCGAGGAGGCGGTGGTCCTCGACGCCTACGTCAACGAGCTCGTGCGGGAGGGTGTCTCGCTCCGCGACATCACGCTGTTGTCCGCCGCCGGGGAGTGGGAAGCGAGCTCGGCCCGTCTGTCACAGCGAGCCTCGAAGATCGAGCGATTCTCCGACGTAGTCGGGACCGACCGCACGAAGCACCGTCTCACCTGGTCCTCCGTCACTGACTTCAAGGGCCACGAGAACCATGTGGTCTGTGTGATCGATCTCGAGCCCTCACATCTTGAGGGCCGTCTTGACGCACTTTACGTCGCCCTGACCAGGGCTCGCGCCCAGCTCTGGGTCGCTTGCCGCCCCGGAACCCGCCGGACGCTCAAGGAACTGGGTATAACCGTGCTCACGCGGGAGGGACGACTCAAGTGAACGACTCCACATCACAACTTTCCGAATACCGCGCCGACTTCGTGGCGTACCTCCGCAAGCAATTGGTCGGACCGGCAGGTCCCGAGGACGAGACGCTCGTTGACCCGCCCGACCGGCGTTACCTGATGGGCACGTTGTATCCGCGGGGTGCCTCCTTGCTGGAGCAGGCGCAGGACGACGGCGAACAGGACTTCAACGAGACTGAAGCGGGAAACGGGGAGGAGGACAGCTTCGCCGACGATCCGGTGGCCGAGGCGAACGCATGGCTTCCGTCCTCGCTCGGCTTCTCCTTCTTCACCAACGCTCGCCACATTAAGGTGACATGTGCGGCCTCCCGCTACCTGACATTTCGGGAGGGTGGGCGTCGCAGCTGGCGAAGGCAACCGCGACTCTCCACGACCGAGATCGTGTCCGCGGAACGAACGAAGCCGATTGGCGTTCTGGACGGTCACGGGTTTCTCCATGTCCGATGGCGCCCTTTCGGTAACGGCCATCTCATCACATGCGTGCTGGCGAACGCGCATGACGAGGAGGAGAGCACGCACAAGGACCGCGAATTGATGCTGTTCCAGGCCGAACTTCGGGCGACTACACTCGATGGATCATCCATCCTGGAGTACCCGAGTACCCGTCTCAACAGCCGAGACGAGGAAGAGCAGGAACTCCGGGTCCAGTATCGGAACATCGTGACCAGGGCCGTGGGACACGGATGTGCCGTCGAGTGGGACTACCAATCCGACCCCGTCACTACCGTGCGGGCCGAGGTCATGCCACAACAGGTGGTCGAGCGCATCAAACCCGACGGCCCCAAGGACCTACCGGTGCTCAACCTCGCTTATCTCTCCCAGCCGGATCTCACCGTGGACGACTTGAAGGCCGAACTGCACTCCTTCGTCCTGGGCTATCGCAAGTGGTTCGACACCCAGCGGTCGGATGCGGATTACCTGCAAGCGTGGGCTGCCGAGCCCACTGCGCGCATCCTGGAACGCATCGGGAGGACAGTCGACCGCATGACGTCGGGAGTAGAAGCCCTTACGGCATCAACCCCCGCAGGAACCAAGGCACGTGAGGCCTTCCGGCTGGCCAACCGGGCCATGGCGCTCCAGATGCTCCACAGTCGCCCAGAACTGGCGGGCAGTCGTCGCCGCAGAAACAGCGAAGTGCTCGAACTGTCCGAGCCTGACGGTGACTATGCATGGCACCCGTTTCAGCTCGCCTATTTCCTGCTCGTGATCGAGGGTCTGATGAAGCCCGAGCACGAGAGTCGCAGGACAGTCGACCTCATCTGGTTCCCCACAGGCGGGGGTAAGACGGAGGCCTACCTCCTCACCGCCTGTTTCGAGATCCTCTGGCGCCGGTTGACGTTCGGTGCTGCTGGGGGCGGCACGGCCGTTCTGAGTCGGTACACGCTGAGTCTCCTCACCACGCAGCAGTTCCAGCGCACTGCAACGGCAGTCTGTGCCCTGGAGTACATCAGGAGAGGGCACGACGGAGGGTTGTCTCATGAGCTGGGGCAGGAACCATTTTCGATCGGTCTCTGGGTGGGCAAGGAGACTACGCCGAACAAGATCTCGGCCGCGCAGGACGAGCTGGATGCCCTGAAGCAGATGAACACCCCCGATGATCGCTTCCTGCTCGAGCGTTGCCCTTGGTGCGGCACCGAGATCGTCCCGGAACGGCAGGGGCACGATCGCGACTTCGGCATCCGGGCGGACGGAGTCACCACCTCGTTCTTCTGCCCGCGCGACGCATGCGTCTTCCACGAGCTGCTCCCCGTGTCCGTCGTGGACCAGCAGATCTACAAAGAACCGCCGACGTTCGTCCTGGGCACCGTGGACAAGTTCGCGCGACTGGCTTGGGAATCAGAAGCGGGCAATCTTTTCGGCGGGAACGGCAAGCGTGCTCCCTCGCTGGTCATCCAGGACGAGCTGCACCTCCTGGCCGGACCTCTGGGAACCACGGTCGGTCTGTACGAAGCAGCCGTCCTCGAGCTCTGCACCCGCGGCGGCACCATACCGAAGGTCATCGCGTCCACAGCGACGATCCGACGTTCGCAGGACCAGATTCGCAGCCTCTACGGTCGACCCGCACAGCTCTTCCCTCCGGCGGGGATCAACGCCGGTCACTCCTACTTCGCCTCGCCCGACAAGGACAAGCCCGGACGTCTGTACGTGGGTGTCATGGCGCAGGGTCACACCGCCTCGACGTCGACCGTGCACGTGGGGGCCGCCGCGCTCCAAGCCCCGAAGGAGATCTGTGACGACGACAACCTCCGTGACGCGTACTGGACCACGGTCGCCTATCACAACAGCCTGCGGGAACTTGGCAGAACCGTCACGATCGCACGGGACGACATTCCCGCGCGACTCGAGCATCTGACGAAGGACGACACTCAGCGACGCGGGCTGAACGACGACTCGGTTGTCGAGCTCACGAGCAACATTCCGCGCGCCGCTCAACCACGACTGCTCGAGCGTCTCGGCAAGAGCTTCAAGGAGGCTGGCAGCGTTTCCTTTCTCGCCACAACCAACATGCTGTCCGTTGGCGTCGACGTTCCGCGGCTCGGCCTCATGCTCATGAACGGACAACCCAAGACGACTTCGGAATACATCCAGGCCACCAGCCGCGTAGGTCGTCGTCATGTACCGGGGCTGATCGTCGCGCTCTTCCGCTCGACCAAACCGCGTGACAGATCGCACTACGAGTCGTTCGGCGTGTACCACCGCTCGCTCTATCGGCATGTCGAACCCACCAGCGTCACACCGTGGTCCATGCCCTCACGCAAACGGGCCCTGCATGCGGTGCTGACCATCCTTGTGCGACATCGAATCGGGCTGGACGCGGAGAACAGGGCCGGAGACATCCTCGATCACGCGGATGAAGTCGCCCGGATCCGCGACCTCGTGGTGGATCACGCGCGGCGAGCCGATCCAGAAGAGGCCGACGCCGCAGCCGAGCAGCTGGACTCCCTGATCGAAGCCTGGATGCAGGAGGCCGAGATCGCGCGCGGCGAGGGTAGCCGCCTCTACTACCAGCCCCAGGGACGACTGCACCCGTCGCTCCTCAGAGACTTCGGCAAGCAGGGTGGCCTGTGGGAGACAGCGCAGTCGATGCGCAACGTCGACCGCGAGTGCCTCGTCAGCGTGAAAGGAACATGAGGGCCGTGAAGGACATTCGTCGCAAGGTTCGCAGGTCGCAGACCATCGTCCCGTTCGGCGTCGGTGGAATCCTCGATCTGCGAGGTGAATCGTTCGTAGCCGCCGACATCCGTAGTTGGGCAGCGAATGCCGAGCGGGTGGATTCACCACGGCTTGCAAGGAAGCTGGGAGTCGAAGGCTTTCGGTCGGCCCCCGTCATCCCCTCCGGAAAAGCCGCTTACGCGAGCCGCAGCGGCCCCTCCTACGTGCGGTTTCCCAAATGGCTGTTCTGCCCTCAGTGCAGGGAAATGGAGTTCTGGCGCCTGGAACGCGAGCAACGGGACAGGCAGCCGACCTGCGGGCGCTGTGCCGGGAAGCCGCAGCTGGCTCCGATGCGTTTCATCCAGGTATGCAGGGCGGGTCATATGGCCGACATCGACTGGCGTAGATGGGCCCACTCTAGGAGTGAGGGTCATGCTCAGCGCCAATGCCAGGTTCGTCGGCTCCGGTTCCTCGCCACTCCCGAGTCGTCCGGGCTGGAGGCGCTGCGCGTCGTCTGCGCCGTTTGCCGAGCCGGTCGCAATCTGGCAGGAATCAGCCAGAAGAACATCCTCAAGCAGACAGGCGTGGAGTGCGCGGGGACGCACCCCTGGCAATACGAGACCGACGAGACGGATCCCTGCGAGGAAACGCCACAAGCGGTACAGCGGGGTGCTTCCAACGTGTACTTCCCGATCACCCACTCGGCGATCGACATCCCGGCGCCGGCGGGCCTGTCCGAGGAGGACGAATCGACCCAGAGGGTCGTCAACCACTCTCTGTGGCCAGACTTTAACAACGAGTACGGCAGCCCGATCTCTGACGCCTACAGAGCTGTGATCGCCAACCAATGCGAGGTCGCAGAGGAGTTCGTGGAAACTGTGCGACGCCGCCATGCCGACGAAGCATCGTCGATGTCGTCAGCCGGTCAGGACGAGGACCTCAGTATCGCCGAGTGGGCGGCCTTCTCCGCTCCGGAATCCGTCGCCGATTCCAAGACGTTCTCCGTGCGTCGGACCCATCTCGGGGTCGGCCACGAGGCCCCAGGGTCCATGCAGGAGCTGGCCGAGGGCATAACCGCCGTGGTCGTCGCCGACCGGGTACGCGAGGTACGTGCGCTCCAGGGATTCTCGCGGTATGAGCCCAGCTCAGGTGACGACGAAGAGGGCGAGGGTGGGCGCGTCGTGTCGGTCAACACACAGACCAGGGTCCGATGGCTGCCTGCCATCGAGACCTACGGCGAAGGCATCTTCATCGCCGTCGACGAGCAACGCGTGAGCGCCTGGGAGCGGCTTGATTCGGTGCGCGACTGGACACGACGCATCATGCGCAACATGGACGCCTCCTTTAAGGCCGACCGCCTTAGGGAAAAGACGGGTCCGGAGCTTCTTCCGAGATTCGTGATGCTGCACACGCTGGCCCATCAATTCATCCGCCAACTCTCGTATGACAGTGGATACAACGCAGCGTCACTAAGAGAGCGTGTCTACGCTCGAAGTCATCCGCCGGGGAGTGAACTTCCGCCTCAGGCTGGTGTGTTCATCTACACAGCCGCCGGAGACGCCGAGGGGACGCTGGGCGGGCTCGTACGCCAGGGGCAGCCACCGAACCTCGTCGAGACTTTGATCCGACTGCTCGAATCGGCGCAGTGGTGCTCCCAAGACCCACTGTGCGCCGACTCGACCGGTAGGTCGCTGGCCAACCTCAACCGTGCCGCCTGCCATGCCTGCACGCTTCTTCCCGAGACGTGCTGCGAGATCGACAACTCCCTTTTGGACAGGACCCTGTTGATCGGCGACGGCGAGGTCCCAGGGTTCTTTCGCGGAGTTGTTCAGGCCGCACTCGAAGAGTCGGCAAGAGCCGTCGATGTGCCGTGAAGATCCCTTCCCTCCTCGACCTCGACACCGAGCAACGGGCAGTCGTCGACCTCCCGTTCCACGGAAACCACGTCGTCACTGGGGTCCCTGGGGCCGGAAAGACCGTGATGGCCATCTATCGGGCCTGGGCGTTGACAGTTACCGGGCGCGACGTGGCCCTCTTTACGCACTCCAATCTGCTGCATCAGTACCTCGCACAATTGGCGCCGAACCTCACGGAGGCCCTGAACGTCACTACCTACCATCGGTGGTTCAGGGACTTCTGGCACAAGCGCTTCCGGACCGATCCCCCGCTGGCCGGCGAAGATGCTTTTGGCTACGACTGGATCGGGATACAGCGAGTCTGCGTCAGACAAAGAGTGAGATCGAACGCGCATCTGGTGATCGACGAGGGTCAGAACCTGCCCGTCGCCTTCTACCAGTTGTGCCACATCCTCGGTGTCGGCGTCACCGTGTTCGCAGACGAGAACCAGCGGATCGACGACGACGACAGCAGCCTGTCCGAGATGCGACGGTTCCTTGGCGCACCGGCCGTTCCGCTCCTATTGCGGGAGAACCGTCGGTGCAGTCGGGAGATCGCGATCCTGGCGTCAGAATTTCGAAAGGAGTCGCGGGACATGATGCCCTTGCCGACGCGCGTCGGTCCCATTCCCACCGTCCTGAAGGTCCCATCCGTGGAGTTTCTCCTCGCCAGTGTTTCTCAGTGCTTCAAAGCCCACCCGGAGCGAAGCATCGGCATCATTTGTAGATCGACGAGACTGTTGCGGGACGTCCAGAGCAGACTCACGCACCTCGGCCTGGCGAAGTACACCCAGGCGTATGCTCACGACGATCGCTACCGGGACACCATCAACTTCTCGACCCGCCCGATCCGGATCGTGACCACGGCCAGCATGAAGGGCTTGGAGTTCGACAGTGTCTTCGTGCCGGACTTGGACGCGTACACAGAGGACCCGACCAGCGTGGACGCCCGTCTTCGACTTTTCGTGTTGTGTACACGCGCTCGCGAGGATCTGCACTTCGCCTACCGTGGCCCCGAAGAACCCACCGTTCTTTCGAACATCCCAGAATCCGTGTTGGTACGCCACACCGGTTGATCGTGTAGCCAGTCATACCGTCCCGGGTCAGGGGGGGGTCATCTGTCCGTGAGTGGGTGCCCCTTCAAGCCGCGGTGCCCGCGGGGCTTCACCGGCCTGGCAGGCTTCCAGAACTCCAGTTTCTCGGCGGCTTGCTTCAGCCTGCCCCTGGCATTGTTGCCGCTCAGCTCGGGTTCAAGTACGTGCTGCAGCACGTACAGCGCGAGCCTGGGAGGCACGGCGTTACCGATCTGTTGGGGTACGTCGTTGCCGCTCCAGGGGTATTCGACGGGGAACGTCTGGAGCACGCCGGCCTCGGCATGGGCGAAGCGGTCGAATTCTGTGAGGTCGTCGTTGGTACCCTTGTGAACCAAGCGGTTCCGCGACACCTTCCCGGTGATCGTGGCAGAGGGGACGTCGTGGTCGCGCCGACCGCGCGCCTCGGGGTCCCCACCGGTCCCGTAGTTTGAAACGACGGTGAAAGCGGGACGCTTGTACACCTTCCCCGGTGAGATCTTCCGCGCCTTCTCGAGTGCCAGTTCCATGGAAACCCAGGGCTCCCTGGGAGCTTCTTGGGAATCCTCTTCCGAAGCTTCCCCAAAGAGGGTATCCGAGTGACGTGCTTTCGGTGGCATGGTGGAGCGGCCCCCGGGCTGATAGCGCTCGTGAGTTTCGGGCACGTCGAGGAGAAGATCGGTGGGGAGCCCGTTCTGAGGGGCGGTCGGAACGAGACGGGCCATCAGTACCGCACGCCGTCGAGTCTGTGGAACGCCGAATTCCTCGGTGTGCATCAGCTGCCTCCGGGTCCGATATCCGAGGGACGTGAGCACCTTGGCGTACTCCTTCCACACCGGCATCACCGCGGGCACCTGCTCCAGGATGACAGCTTCGTAAGGCTTCGAGCCGGGGCGCTTGCTCCGTTCGATCACCCACCAAAGGGGCTGCAGGACCAATCCCGTCCGCTCGTCGCCCAACTCCTCGAGAATGTCCTTCAGTATCTTGAGCCCCTCGGCAAGATCCCAGAACTCCTTGAGCAGACCCTTGAGTTCGTCATCGTCATCCGCAACCTCAAGATCCTTCGGGGCCCTAAGCCCTTTCAGGAAGCTCTTGACCTGGTTCGAAGACCGTCCGAGCTCTTCCAGCCTGTTCCTGATGGCCTTGCGGTTCGTGGCCCTGAGCTCCTCGACCTTGCGTTTCTCGGCCCTGACCTTCTTGGCCTCGATCTCTTTCTCTCGGAGCTCCTCCGAGATCCTCCGCCAGGTCCGGAAGATCTTTATCCAGTCCGGGTTCTCGGGACGCACGACTTCGTGCAATTGCTCGATGTACTCCACCACCTGGTCCAGCGCCCGTCGCCCAGCCCCGTGTCCGGCGACGGTGAAGGTCTGGCAGGGAGGTCCACCGGTTAGCACCTGAGCAAGAGGGAAGAAGGTCGCACGGTAATGCCGGACATCTCCCCGGAAGGTGTCCATTCCCGCCGCTCCACGGGTGGCGCATGCTCCCGCGTCCCATTCGATGCCGGTGACCTCGTACCCGAGGACATGTGCCGCCACATCCAGCCCACCCGGGCCCGCAAATAGGTCCAAAATGCGGAAGTTCGCAGGTGGGGAGTGTTCCTTTTTGATGTGGCTCATGGGCTTGAAGTGTAGCCGGCGTTAGAGGGTGATGGTTCCTGTAATGCCGCTACCACCGCACGACCCAGCGCCTCGCCCACAGCCGGTGGCGCGGCGTTGCCCACCTGTCGGTAGCGGGCGGTCTTGCCACCGGCGAAGAGCCAGTCCTTGGGGAAGCCCTGGCGGATGGCCGTCTGGTCCACCGTGGTCCGTATCAGTCCGTCGTCGCCCAGGGACGGATCCCACTTGAGGTCGGGACCGGGTGGCTCGTTCGTGAACGATTTCGTGTAAACCTCCATTCGTCGCCACTTCGCCTTCGTGCCACTCGGTCCGAAGTCAGGACCTTTGTGGTTCTTCGATCCGCCTGCAAAGTCGGCGCGACGCTCGTCGCCTGGGCCGCCCAGTGGTCGGCGTCCGGCCAGTCGCGGCAACGCATCGACGGCGCCAGCGCCTCTCCGACCGACACGCGCTTCTGGGCGGTGGGGCGAGGCGGTCGGATTCCCCTGCCCTTTGCTGCTTGAGGCCACGAGGATGTCTTGTTTTGCGGTACTGAGGGACTCCGAAGTCGGCGGCGTTCCGGACGACCCAGATCAGGTCGTAGCCGAGGTGGTCCAACGCCTTGCGGAGGAAGTCCCGTATCGGCGCGAAGAAGTCCTCCTCGACCAAGGTGGTCATGTTCTCGATGACCAGCGATCGTGGCTGTACGGCGCGGACCAGATAGGCGGTCGCCTCAATGAGGCGGAGCTCGGTGTCAGGCGATCGACGCGTCACCGTCGAGTTCGACTTCACCCGGGGTAGTCCGGCCGTCAGCAGGTCGACGTCATACGCCTCTGGGTGATCCATCGGGTTGAAGTCGAGAGAGATCCGCATTCACATGTTCCAGTGCAGCCGATGGCTATGAGCGTGTCACAGGCGTACTGCTCGATGCCCAGCAGGAGTCGAGGAGCGAAGCCCTCCTGTTCCAGGCCCAAGGCCAAGTTGCCCGCTCCCGAGTACACATGGACGAACGTAAACTCGGTTACCGAGCCCTCCCCCTTGATCGTCTTCGTTCCACGGCTGCGCGGCGACGTTGGACTGCCTCGGCGATACGCAACGCCACCGCGTCAGGCGCCTCGTGCTCCCAGAACCGTAGGACCTCCCACCCGGCGGCCACGAGGTGTTCAGTAGTCTCCGCGTCTCGAGCCATGTTGCGGTCCAGCTTTTGACGCCACCACTGTGTGTTCGACTTCGGTTGCGTTGCGTGTTCCGGGCATCCGTGCCAGAAGCATCCGTCGATCAGCACGGCTAGCTTGATCGACGTGAACGCCACGTCGATCCGGCGTCGGGCCATGCCCGGTACCGGGTACTCCACCCGATAGCGCAGCCCGGCCGCGTGCAGCAATCGTCGTACGGCTAGCTCGGCCGCAGTGTCTTTGCTCACCTGCATGCTCATGCGGGCGGAGACTGCGGGAGAGGAGGGGGTGACGTCTGGCACGGGAACATTTTGCCAGCGGTGGGTGTAGGACACGTAGTGAGGCGAGAGCCCTGCCTGGGCCGAGGTCGGCATTCACGGCCGAAGACCGGGGCCGCCCGCTTCTTCGCAAGTGTCGTGCCTCCGCGAGGCCGCTACAGCACGGGCTGGAAGCGAGCGGGAGGCCCGGGGGAAGCGGGCGGCTTTCCGGGCTGTGCCCTGGGTGGGCTGCGGTCGTAGCCGTTGGTTGGGGCGAGTCGGGCGACGGGTTGGGGGGCACGCCGGATGCCTGGGGTGGTGGGCGGCTTTTACGAGCCATGACAGGCGTCGTACGGCTGAGTCTCGCCGCACCAGCACTCAGAGCTCCGCTGCGGAGGCCAAACCACCGCCCGCCCCCGCGCCGCCAGAGTCGTCGCATACTGCGGCAGCAGTGTCGAGTCCCCCGGGGACGAGCCCTCCGACGCCGCGAACGCCTCGTAAGACGGCACCGTCCCCGTCACGATGCCCAGGTTCGGGGTGCCGGACGCCGACAGTTCGCGCAGTGACGACTCTATGGTCGCGAGGTGCTCGGGGTGGGACGGGTACTCGGCGGCCAGGTCCGGGTACGCCGAGAGGAGTTCCGTCAGTTCTCCCGCCGGCCAGTGCAGGACCGCCACCGGGAACGGGCGGGACAGGGCCTCTCGGTAGGTGCCGAGCTCTGCTCGGAGGCGGGAGATTTCGGCCTCCAGTTCGGCCGGGTTGTCCGAGCCCAGGGACCAGACGCGCTTCGGGTCGTGGAGTTCGTCCAGGGAGACGGAGGAGGAGTGGAGGGTGTCCGCGCGGGCGTCCCAGTCGTCGTGGGGAAGGCCCAGCATGCGGCGGACCCGGTGGCGGCCGATCAGCACCGGGTGCGTGGCGTAGGGGGGTTCCGTCACGTCCGTGAGGAGGAGGGTCGCCGCCTCCGTGAACGTGTCGTGCGCCGACTCCAGCTCGTCGTGGGACTCGAGGGACTCGGCGATGATCACCCAGGGGGCCGGGTCCCGGGGGCTGGTGGTGCGGAGACCGTCGATGATCGCTCGCGCCTCGGCCTCGTGGTCGTACTCCCACAGGTTCGACGCCTTCAGAGCGCGGACCAGCGGCGCGTTCTCCAGGCCGTCCGGTGTGGACAGCAGGCGGTCGTAGAGCGCGGTCGCGGCGGGGCGGGCGTCGGCCAGTTCCAGGTGGGCCGCGGCCTGGAGCAGCAGGGCCTCGGCGTCCTCGGGGTAGAGGCCGGCGGTCCGCTCCAGGCGTGCCGCTTCGGCGGTGTGGTCGACGTTCTCGGCAGGCGTGTCGGGGCGCATGAACGACACGGTACTGCCCGTCGGTGACAAGGAGAGATAGAGATGGGGGGAGTAATCGAGGAGGAGGGACGTCCTGTGCGCTTCGTGTTCGGTGGGAGTGTCGTGGAGTGGCGGGGGCCCGCGCCGTACTACTTCGTGCCCGTGCCCGACGAGGAGTCGGAGGAGATCCGGGCTGTCGCCGCCATGGCCTCGTACGGATGGGGGGTCATTCCCGTCGAGGCGACCGTGGGCGGGGTGGTCTTCGAGACGTCGCTGTTTCCGAAGGACGGCGGGTATCTGCTGCCGCTGAAGAGTGCGGTGCGCAAGCCGCAGGGGTTGGGGGCGGGGGACGAGGTGAGTGTGGAGATGCGCGTTCGGTTGCGGTAGCGGCGCCGGGGGCGTGGTGGGTGGGCCGCGTGCCCCCGGCGCCGGGGGCTCCTAGATCGTCACGCCGTCGATCTGCAGTGTCTGTACCGCCTTCGCCGGGACCGATACCGCCACCGTCTTCCCCGAGACGTATGTGTCCGAGTACGACTTGTACAGGTCGCCGCCCGTCGTCACCGTGTTCCAGCGCGGGACCAGGCCGCCCGAGCCGCCGGTCACTGTCGTGAAGCCGGAGAGGTTGAAGGTGAAGGTCTGGGCGGAGGTGGCGGTGTTGAGGGCGACGATCACCAGGCGCTTCGCCGACGAGTCGTAGGCCGCCACCGCGTTGCTCACGCCCGTGTCCAGGATCTTCATCCCGGGGCGGATGTGACGGCTGAACTGCGCCATCACGTAGTACTTGGTGGTGACGGCGCCCGCCGCCAACGTGTTCGCGTCGTACGCGATCATCGCCCAGTTCGAGGACGGGTCCATGACCTGCCAGTAGACCCAGGCGGTGGGGTGCAGCCAGCGGAAGTCGTAGAGGAGGTTGAAGGCGAGGGTGTAGCCGGTGCCGTCGTTGTCGCCGGTCTCGGAGTTCCAGAGGGCCTTGCCGGCCGTGGTCACGACGTCCGTGTAGAGCAGGTCCCTACGGCCGCCCGAGCCCTGGTAGCCGTGGACGTTCACGCGGTCCACGTAGCCCTTCGTGGTGGAGGAGAAGGAGCTCCAGGTGGTGCGGGCCAGGTCGTAGCTGGTCTCGTCCGATGCCGAGATCTTCGTGCCGGTGAGGCCGCGGGTGTTCAACTCGCTGCGCAGGTAGGGGAGTACGGCCGACTGGACGGTGGCGTCCATGTGGCAGCCCTCCTGGGTGCCGGTCGCCGTCCACCAGGAGGACGAGGGCTCGTTGAAGGCCTCCACCGTCGCGAAGTTCACGCCCCAGTTGTTCTTGGCGTAGAGGGCGACGGCGGCCAGGTGGGAGGCGTGCTGGCGGTAGTTCCAGGACTGGAGGTTGTTGCCGCCGCCGGACGCGCCGGACGGGTTGTGGTTGAGGCACATCCACCACATGGGGGAGTTGGCGAAGAGTTCGGCCGTCGCGCCGCGGTTCACCGCCTTCACGAGCATCGCTCGTTGTGTCGCGTCCGCGGTCCAGTCCCAGGCGGAGGAGGTGGGGTCCTCGTTGTTCCAGTCCTGCCAGTAGCCCTCGATCTGCTTGTACGCGGGGATGTTGGCGGAGGCCACCATGCTCTCGCCGTTCACGGTGTTCCAGCTGCACCCGCCCAGGTTGTAGCGGGCGATGTTCAGGCCGAGGCCGGGGAGCGAAGTGCTGTTGTACGTCGTCGACTTGGTGGTGAAGAAGATGTCGGCGAAGTCGTCGCGGGTGCCGAAGACGTTGCCCCACCAGGCCAGCGAGGTGCCCCAGCCCTCCCAGGTGCCGTACGACGTCGACGGGCTGACGGCGATGGTGGCGTCGGCGCGGGCGGTGCCCGTGGCCAGGGCGCTGCCCAAGAGGCCGCCGCCCGCGGCGGCCAGGAGTGTTCTGCGTCGGATCATGGCTGTTTCTCAACCTCTCCGTTGCGGCTCAAGCACCGGTTCCCGGACCGGCGTTGACTCGTCCCCCCGCATGCCATGACGAAGCATCGGGTGTGGCGTGTGAGGTTGTCGAGGGTTGCGACAGCGGTTTCTAAAACCCGTGGAGGAAGTGATCGTGGGGAGGGATCGAGGAGAGGGGCCGTGGAGAGGGGAAGGGGCGGAATTCCCTACGACTCTGGAGACTTGGCGGTGTTCGCCTTATCGTGCGGCTCCGGTCGGGGGTCGGTACCGGCCGGGGTCGGCGGGAGGTGCGTGCGCGGTGCGAGTCGTGGGGCACGGCGACCGGCGGTGGCGGGCCCGGCGCCGGCGGGTCCTGTGGAGCGGGGGCGAACTCCTCGTCACCGTGGGCGTGGTGCTCATGCTCCTCGTCGTGCACCAGCTGTGGTGGACCAACCGGGAGGCCAGACAGGGGGCCGAGCGGAAGGTGGAGGCGCTGGAGCGGGAGTGGGGGGACTCCGGCGGGTCCGGAGGTCCGAGCGGAGAGGCGAAGAGCGACTCCGGTACGACGGGCTCCGCGCCGTCCGCCCGTTCCGGCGCCGGGCGGCGGCAGACGTCGTACACCACGCGTGTCGTCGCCTCCCAGGCCTACGCGATCCTCGTCATTCCCCGGCTCGGCCTCCGTGTCCCGGTCGCGGAGGGCGTCAGCAAGCCGAACGTGCTCAACCACGGGTACGTCGGCCACTACCCCGGCACCCAACAGCCGGGCCAGGCAGGGAACTTCGCGCTCGCCGGGCACCGGAACACCCACGGGGAGCCGTTCCGGTATCTCCCCCGGCTCCGGCGCAAGGACACCGTCGAGGTCGAGACCAGGTCGGCGACCTACACGTACACCGTGGACCAGATCCTGCCGCAGACCTCGTCCCGTGACTCCGGGGTCATCCGGGCCGTACCGCGGTCGATCGTGAAGCCGTCGTACGGGTACCAGGAGCCCGGCTACTACATCACCCTCACCACCTGCACGCCCGAGTTCACCTCGCGGTACCGGATGGTGGTGTGGGGGAAGCTGGTGTCGATGCGGCCGCGGGCGTAGGCGCCGTGTCGTCCGATACCTCGGTGCCGGTGCCGTCTCCTTGGCGGTGCGCGCATGCCGGTTTTTGCCAGCCATTGGGCTCACCCATACCTCCCGCATAACCGCTCTCCATAGTCTCTTGGGTTGGCATGTGCACAGCGTGGAGTACGGGGGTGGGGTGGCATGTCGGACCTGAAGAAGGAAGCCGC
>NZ_JBEZKI010000041.1:0-96788 GCF_040651615.1 Streptomyces sp. NPDC048417
CCGGAGAGCCGGACGGCCACTCCTGAGAAGCCACTGAAGGCAAGACCCCATAAGCCACATCCGGCCCTCCCGGGCCACCTAACAACTTACGGAGATCCCATGGGAGAACGTCCTCGCTCCCGGGCGAGGCATCGTGTACGACGCGCTTCGTCGGACTGCGCCCGATCTCGCGGAGAAGATCCATGAGAACGGATGGGGGCCGTACGGGATGGCCCCGTTCGGGTACAGCGCGCCCATGTTCCCGAGCGCACGGCGGGTTCGCGGGAAGTATGCGGCGGGCGGGAGTGGCTATCTGGAGTTCGGCAGTCCGCTGCCGGAGTTCGTACAGGCTCTGGCCCTGGCCTTCATGGACCCGGCCCGCTCGCTGCTGGACTGGGGCGGGGTCGCCTTGCAGGTCAGCAGTGTCACCGTCCAGCAGCCGCCCAGCTTCGCCGTCGGCCGGGCCCGGCTGCGCACGGCGAGCCCTGTGCATCTGTCCGAGTACCGGCAGCCCGAGCCCGACTCCGAGCACACCGCTGTACGGGCGTTGCTACCAGAGGATCCGGCGTATCCGGTGGCGCTGGAGCGCAATCTGAACCGTCGGGCCGAGACGTTCGGGCACGCCGCGGACCTCTCTGTCGAGGGGATTACGTGGGTGGGCGTGCGCCGTTCCTTTCGGGTGGCCGGTCAGGGGCGTTCTGGTCATCGGACGGGGGCGCCGGTGGAGGTCGAGGTTCGCGGGGGCGCCGGAGCGCTGTCTGCTTTGTGGTCTGCGGGGTTGGGTCAGCAGACTGGGGCCGGGTTCGGGTGGGTGACCGCATGACCGGGATTCCTGCCGAGCAGGTGTCGCTGCGGCTGACGCCTCATCCGTTGCAGAGGGTCGGGGCGTTCGCCTTGGCGGCGTTCGCCGGTGCCCGGCATCCCGACATGGTGGCTGGCCCCCTGTTTGAGGCGGCCGCCGAGAAGGTGACCGCTGCTGCTGTGCGGGCCGCTCTCGTGAGGGATACCAAGGCGGAGGCCGGGTTTCTCCTGAAGTGTTCGTACAGCTTGTGGCCGAACAGCAAGATGAACCACCCGCGGAACAAGAAGCTCTCCGACGCGGAGGTCACCGAGGCCGTCCGGGCCTGGCGCACCATCCCCGCACCGCAGACTTGGCCGGGGACGGGATGCGTGCTGTGCGGGGCAGTGGCGGTCGGGTTCTACGGCAAGAGCGACGTCGTGCTGGCCGAGTCGGTCGCCTATCGCAACAGCACGCCGCGCGGGCACGCGGGTCTCGCGCTGTGCTGGCCGTGCGTGTGTTCCTTCCACTCGGTGCCGTTCGGCAGCCAGCTGACGGGGGGCCCGAGTACGGTCGTGCACACCTGGGACGAACGTTTCGCAGCGCACACCGTCGACCGACAGGTACAGCGCAACGGGCTGCTGATCACGCTCGGTGCGAAGCCAGCCAGCCCGCAGGCCGACGTTGCCGTGCTGGCGGCGCTGCGCGGCTACGAGCACCGCGTCACAGCAGGCGTGGAGCTGCTGGTGTTCACCAACAACAACCAGGACCAGGTCCTCACCTCGCATGCCGTTGACCAGCCGCTCGCCGAGTGGCTGCGCACCACGACGCGGCTGCCCGATCGGCGGACCGGGTTCGCGTGCCTGCTGCGCTCCTTGCGCACCGACAAGAACAGCGGTGCGCAGAACCTGGCCTGGCGAGTGTTCCACCGCCCCGAGAGCATCCCCGGCGTACTCGCCTCCTACCTGACCGCCCGGACCGAGGCCTGTGGCCGGCCTGCGCCCGAGTCGCCGGCCGTTGCCGAACTGGCCGGCTCCTACCTGCACGAGGTGATGCACATGGAAGAGAAGGATCTCGCTGAGATCCGTGCGACCGCACAGCGCGTCGCCGCCCTGTTCAAGCCCGATGACACCGGGGGGCAAGCTCACCGGCTTTCACGCCCTGTTCCGCACCGGCCGCGGCGCGGACCTGCGCAGCTGGCTGCAGCGCCACGGCGTCGAATGGGTCCTGGCCCGCCCGGAGGACGGCGCTCCGCTGATCACCGAGCGCGGGTTCGAGCTGTTGTTCTCCCCCAGCCAGGACGGCAACGCCTGGTTCTTCCGGCAGTACCTGCTCACATCCGTTCTGGCGGAACTGCACCGCCGCGGCTGGCAGCCCAAAGACGCCAAGACGATCGTCGAGGGCTTCGACCCCGACGCCATCGACCCCGCCGACACCGAAGCCCTTGAGGAAGGAATCGCCCCGTGACGCACCTTGCAGGAAAGCTCGCGCTCGACATCCAGGCCGGCGCCCCCAACAACGGCCGCGGCCAGGACAACGTCGGCGTCGTCAAGAAGATGCAGGTCGGCCGGGACACCTACCCCTACATCTCACCCCAGGCCGTGCGCCGCTGGCTGCGCGACAGCTTCCCCGCCAACGAGCCGGTCTCCCCCGTCCTGCGCGAGGGCAAGGGCAAGAAGCAGCAGGCCTACACCAAGGGCCGCCCCGACCTGTACGCGGACGACGACCTGTTCGGCTACATGGTCGCCGTCAAGGGATCGGACAGCTCCTGCCAGCGCGACACCGTCCTTGCGACCGGCACGTTCGTCAGCGTCACCCCCCAGCGGCCCACCTCCGATTTCGGCACCATGACCCGCGGGTTCGCCGCCGACGATAGTCCCCTCATCCACGAGCACGAGTTCTACACCGCCGTCTGCACCGGCGACCTCAACCTCGACCTCCCCCGCATCGGCACCTTCGAGACCGACGGACAGGGCATCCGCATCGCCCTGCACCCCCAGGCCGCCGAGGAAGCCACCGCAAAGGGTGCCACCGCAGCCACCTTCCGCGGAGTTGCGGCCCTGGTCCTGGACATCACCGAGCGACGCCGCCGCGCCGCCCTGGTACTGCGCGCACTCGCCGTTCTGCGGGGCGGCGCCAAGCCCGCCTCCCACTACGGAGACCGCACCCCGGCCTTCATCCTCCTCGCCCCCCTCAAGGGCGGCGTCAACCCCTTCACCCGCGTCCTGACCAGCAAGGACGGCAAGCCCGCCTTCGCCGCCGACACCCTGGCCGAAGAGATCACCGCCTGGCGCGACGAACTCGACGGAGCGGTACGGATCGGGTGGGCGCCCGGCTTCCTCGGTGACCAGCGCGACCGCGCCCGCCACGACCTCGCCGAGCTGATCACCGCCGGCACCGTGGCGATCGACCATCCGCGCACCATCCTGCACACCCTGGCCCAGGAGATCGAAGACGGTTCCCACGACGACTGGTTCGAGGACGCCAAGGCATGACCGCCGCAACAACCGTCACCGCGCTCGAAGCCACCTTCACGGCCCCGGTCGCCAGCTTCCGCAATCCCCTGTACTCCGGCGTGCAGGTGCAGCTACCCTGCCCGCCGCCGTCCACGGTCGGCGGCATGCTCGCCGCCGCGGCCGGCGGCTGGCAGCACATCCCCGAAACCTTCCGGTTCGCCATGGCCTTCCACGCCCGCGGCCGCGGCGTCGACCTGGAGACCTACCACCCCCTCGACGCCAAAGGCCGGCCCACCACACCGGTACCGAAAGAGCGGGAGTTCCTGGCCTTCACCACCCTCACGGTCTGGATCACCGACCAGCCCGACCGGTGGCGCGGCATCCTGCGCCGGCCAGCCTGGCCGCTCCGCCTGGGCCGCAGCCAGGACCTCGCTGGCCTGCGCATGGACACCACCGAACTCACCTGCGAGCGGTCTTGGGCGAGTCACAGCCACTCGCACCGGACGACGAGCGTCTCGTGCTCGTAGCGGCCACCCGGCTGTCCCACCCGGACAGCCGCAGGACCGCTCTGCACACCCTCGTGGAGCGCTGGCCCGCGCATCCGGACACCCGTGCCGCGCTCCTGAGGCTGGCATGCGACCCCACCCCAGCAGTACGGGAAGATACCGCCGCGCATCTGGGCGCTTGCTGGTGGGAGGAGCAGGCCGCGCGTGACACGCTCGCCCTGCTGGCTCAGGACGAGCATCCGTCCATTCGGGAAGTCGCCATGCACAGTGTCTTTAGGACCGGTTGGCAGGACGGCCAAGCCCGCACTGTTCTTCTGGGCCTTGCCCAGGACTCGAACCCCAAGACGCGATTGACGGCCGCCGGGAAGCTGTCCGCCCTGTGGCCGCAGACGCACGCCGCGCGCGATGTACTGCTGGAACTTGCGCTTGACCCCGACCCCGGACAGCACCCTGACGTGCGGCACCGAGCAGTCCTGGGACTTTTGGCGCACTGGCTTGACGACCCTCAAACCCGTGACGCCCTTGTGGGTATCGTCGTCGACTACGACACGAGATTGCCGACCACGACGACGGCCCTGGCCGGCATCCTTGCCCACTGGCTACACGATCCCCTGGCGCGCACAACCGTTCTGAGACTCACGCCCGAAGGACAGACATTTAACCGGGCCCAAGCAGAGGTCGGCGATAACTGGCATGGCGACCCCGGAGCCCGCGACTCGGTGATCCGCCTGTCGGAAACCGACGACGCTGCTGTATTGAACGCTCTGTCCACCGGGCCCTACGCCGATGTGCTGCACGCTCTGTCTGCCGATCCCGACGCGCCGGATCCGGGCCCCGGCCCCCAGCAAGACGCAGCCGCACGTGCCGCACACTTCCGCGCTCACGCCGTGGACATGCTCCAGGAGGGGTGGGCGGGGGACGCCGTGGCACGCGATGCCGTCCTGCAGCGCGTCGACGACCCGAGCCCCCACGTCCGTACCCGAGCGGGCGTCGCGCTGTACGGCGGGTGGCGCGAGGACGACGCGGCCCGGCGTGCCCTCGACACGCTTGCCCAAGATCACGATGAAGAGGTCCGGGGCACCATCACCATCGAACTGAGATGGGAGGAACAGAACGGCACACCAGACACCGCAATCTGAACCGCCGCCGCGAAGAAGGCACAGTGCCGCCCTTACCCGCGGCGGCTGGCGAAGGAACGCCGTCGGGCCACCACTGCCGGACAGCTGCGCGTGCTGGCGGCCGAGGTGTGGGCGGGCATCCGCTGGCTCGCCACCGTCCCCGCCGAACACCGCACGCAACTGAGACATCACAGCCATGTTCGAACTGTGTGGGAGCTATGGCCTATGCTCCGTACCCAGGCGCAGCAATAAGAACCGACTCGAAGTATCGCCCGTCTTCATCCCCAGAGATTTCGGGAAGTGTCCTTCTCCAAAGCCCGATGAAGACATCTGGGATCACAACATTCAAGCCATCGTCTTCGATTTCGAGCTGGAACATTTCAGATAGCCTAGAGATGACGACGTCGGCAGGTTCCTCGAAAAGAGAAAGGTCGCGGAAAATAATCCGAACGCCTCTGTCAGGGCGGAACAGTTCAATGGCGCTCACTACTCCCTGGGGATCGAAATCAAGAGAAATGGACAGCTGGGAGTCATAGTGAGCGAATCCCTTGTTCCTGACCTCCCCCACGGCAGGGGGCACGAACCCAGGCAGCTCCCTAAGGGCCTGCTCGGCAGCTTCGATCGACATGCCGATCTGTAGGTTGCCAAACCCCCGGGGAGGGTCGAGATCGATTACCATGAACGCCTCCAGGACGGTTCCTGCGGTGGCCTACCACAGGGTCAATTGCACGTGAACTTGTTGGGGTATGCCACGCAGTGCTTGGTACTGCTCATTTCCGGCTAGACCGCCAATCGTATCGCCGATGGCATTGTTGTAATTTCCAGGGAAGCACGTAACGATGTCATTAATGTCATTCATCATAGCTTCATCGATGCGGCCGGAGTTTACGAGATCCGTCTGCATCATCTTCCACGCTTTGGGTTCTGGGCGACTGCCCTGCCCCGTCGACCAGACCTGCCGATGGTCCACCTTGTCCAACCGGATTGCCGGTCCCTTGCCGTACGAGATGGCACTTCCGGTTGAGGCGTCTTGCGGCATGTGATTGATCTCTTGGGGGCCATTGAAACCCGGCTGATTCGCCGGCTTCAGGCTGCCGTGCGTCCCGCCGACGTTACTTCCATCGCAGTTGTGGACCAGGACTGCCGCAGCCCCCGCCAGCACATAGTACGTGTGCGTGCTAGAGACAGTCAGGTTGTTGACCGTCGCGGTCTGTGCCCACGCCCTCACTGCGGTGAGCTGGATGTATGTGCCGGCGGAGGTCTGCAGCAAGTCGCCCGGTCGGAGTTCCTTGGCCTTCGCCCATCGGTGCTGCTTCGGGAGCCAGGTCGGGTGGCCGTCGGTTGCTGTGACGGACTTCCCGTTGGCGAGTGTCAGGCGGACGAGGTGCTTGGTGCCGTGGCCCTTGATGGTGGCTGTGACTGTTTGGACACCGAGCCCGCCGAGCACCGGGTCCGTGGACTTCACCTTGTCGCCCGGTTTCAGGTCCTTGATGGCTCTCGTCTTACCGCTGGCGAGGAGGACCTTCGTGCCCGGCGTGAAGCTGTTGCACTTGCCGGAGGATTCGGCGGCGTCCTCACCTTCATCGGAGGCCTTGGCAGTCTTCTTCTCGACCGCCTTGGCCGCCTTTTCCTCGGCGGTTTTCACGACCTTCTTCTCGACCGCTTTCGCGGCCGTGTTCACAACCGTCTTCTCAGCGGTCATCACCGCTGCTTGTTCGGCGCCCCGCGCCAGGACTCCGCCGCCGAAGCGCATGCCGCCTCTCGCGGCGGCCAGGGCCAGGCCGCCCTCGCCGAAGGTCGCGACCGTGATCACAATCGTCGCCGCCGCCATCAGGCAGGAGCCGAGGGAGGGGTTGGTGGCGCAGCTGACGATGTCTGCGATGCGGGAGTATTCGTACGCCACGTGTGCGACGGTCTTGGTCGCCGACCATGCCGCGTGCCTGATCTGGGACCATCCCCAGAACTGGCCGTTCGGGTCTTCCTTCGTCACCGGGCTGTTGTCTGCGTAGGCGTAGCCGCCCAGTTGGAGGAGGTCGCCGAAATCCATGACGGGGTCGATGGTCGTGAATCGGCCCAAGACAGGGTCGTAGTCCCTCGCGCCGAGATGGATCAGGCCGGTGCTTGATTCGTCGTCGCCGCCGATGTACGTGTGCGAGCCGGCCCAGGCTGCCGCTCCGGCCAGGTCACCTCGCAGGTTGCCCCACGCGTCGTAGGACCGGGAGGAGATCGCCATCCCCGACGCCAGTTTGATCTGGACCGTGCCCGTGCCTTGGGTGTTGGTGATCTGGGCGGCGAGGGTGTGGGCGGAGGTGGCGCTTGAGGTGTAGCGGATCACCGTGGGGCGCCGGCCTGCGCGTAGGTGCGCATGGCCTTCGTCGTGGTGTTCGTCTGGGAGCCCATGACTTCCGCGACCGCGGGCCAGAAGGTCTCGCTCGGCGTCACCTCAACGGCCTTCACCTCCTACGTCACCTGCACCGTGTACGCGCCCGACGGCACGAGGGTGGACAGCTTCAACCTCTCGGCCAGCAGCACAGCGGAATGGGACAGCGCTGCCCTTCCGCAGAGCGGTACTATCGGCTGCGGGTGTCACCGGACCGGGAACGGTGGTCACCACCCTGTCCCGCGGGGCGGCCGTCGGACAGCTCACGACGACCGGAGCCTCAGCGCCCGCGAATGTGACCCGCCTCGGGCAGAACGCGGAGGCAACCTTCAGCGCGTCTGCGGGAGACGATCTGTCGCTCGGCTTCACGGTCAACACGTTCACCACCACGGCCTCCGTGGATGTCGTCGCTCCCTCCGGTGCCAAGGTCGTCACCTCGGCCGTCGTGTCCGCTGGCAGCGCGCTGACCAAGGGGTTATCGGACCTTGCCGAGGCCGGCACCTACACGGTGGTCCTGGACCTACCAGGGCGCGCTGGGCAGCCTCAAGATGACCCTGTCGGCCGATGTGCCCGTGAACGTGAGCGTCGACGGAAACTCCGCCACTGCCACCGCCGCCCGACCGGGCCAGCGCATCCGCGCTCAATTCACCGACCCGTCCGCTGATTTCATCGGCGTCGGGCTGAGCGGCAACACCGTGAACCAGACCACCTACATCAACCTGATCGGGCCGGCCGGGGGCAGCGGCACTTCGTGACGTCGGTGGTCCAGAACACCACCCAGGCCATTCATCTCCATCCGGTGACACCGGGAACGGCCTACACCCTGCTGCTGGAGCCGCAGTCCGCCGGCAGCGGTGCCGTGACACTGTGGCTGTCCAGCCCCGTTACGGCGGGAGCGCTGTCCGCGTCCGGCACCGTGGGAACGATCAGCCGGCCCGGACAGCAACTGGAGTACACGCTGAGCGCGGGATGACCGTGCTCGTCGGCGCGCGGAACGAGGAACTCGGGCAGAAGGCCGCGCTGGCCCTGCGCGAGGGCGGCGTCCACGCCCGGCTCCTCCACATTGACGTCACCGACGACGCGTCCGTCCAGCGAGCGGCCGACCGGGTGGACGCCGAGTACGGGCGGCTCGACGTCCTGGTCAACAACGCGGGCATCGTCGGCGATGTCGAAGGCGCCCGCGACGGCCCGAGCGGTCGGTTCTGGGGCGACGGCGCCCCGGCCGCGGCCGCGGCACTGCCCTGGTGATCTCCGGAAGGCATCACCAGAACGATCCAGGACACGGGTGATGCCGAAACTCGGCCCCAGTTCCTGTTATGGCGCGCCGACGCACCACATCTCCTGTGTGCCGGACGGAATTCGGCACACAGGGAGAGAGGACTCGTGGTGAGTCAGCAGAATAAGCACCGCATCAGCCGCCGCGGCATGCTGGGGATTGCCGGAATAGCCGTTGCGGGTACGGCAGGTGTCGTCGGAGGGGCCACGTTCGCCGGCGGCAGCGCGAACGCGGCGCTGGCGGACTGCAGTCCGACGCCGTCGCCCACCGGCGGTGCGGTCGGCACGGCGACCGCGCGGCCCACCTCGGGGTTCGCTCACCCGGGGCTGTTGCACACAGAGGCCGACTTCGCCCGCATGGCGGCGAAGGTGAAGGCAGGCGCCCAGCCTTGGAAGGCTGGCTATGACCGGCTGGTGGCGAACCGGCATTCCCAGAGCACCTGGTCCCCGCGCGCGATGCCCACCGTGATCCGGGGCGGTGCCGGGCAGAACTATGTGACGCTCTACAACGACATTCACGCCGCCTACCAGAACGCGCTGCGCTGGAAGGTCACCGGCGAGAGGGCCCACGGCGACGCCGCCCGGGACATCCTCAACGCCTGGTCCGCGGCCCTGATCAACCTCAACGGCAACGCCGACCGTTTCCTGGCGGCGGGGATCTACGGCTACCAGTTCGCCAACGCCGCCGAGATCATGCGTGGGTACGACGGCTTCGATGTGGCCCGCTTCAAGAAGATGCTGCTCACCATCTTCTACCCGATGAACGATCGCTTCCTCACCACGCACAACGACGCCTACATCACCAATTACTGGGCGAACTGGGACCTGTGCAACATGGCCTCGGTCCTCGCCATCGGCATCTTCTGCGACGACCGTGCCAAGGTCGAGCAGGCCGTCACCTACTTCAAGGAAGGCGCCGGCAACGGCTCCATCAAGCACGCCGTCCCCTTCGTCTATCCAGGCGGCCTCGGCCAGTGGCAGGAGTCGGGCCGCGACCAGGGCCATGCCACGCTCGGCATCGCGCTGATGGGAAGCTTCTGCGAGATGGCCTGGAACCAGGGCTACGACCTGTACGGCTACGACGACAATCGCTTCCTCAAGGGCGCCGAGTACGTCGCCAGGTACAACCTCGGCCAGGACGTCCCCTACACCGCCTACACCTGGGGCACGGGCCGGTCCGGTGCCCGCCAGACCCAGCCCGGTGTTTCCCCGGCGAGCCGGGGCGCCGAACGCCCGGAGTGGGAGCTGGTCTACAACCACTACGTCAAGCGCAGAGGCCTGTCCGCGCCCCACGTGGCAGCCTTCGCCCAGAAGACCCGCGCCGAGGGCGGCGGCGGGGACTACGGCCCCAACAGCGGCGGCTTCGACCAACTCGGCTTCGGGACCCTGACCTTCACCCGCTAGCCGGTCACCGTGGTGGTGCCCCGGCGCCGTTTCAGGGAAGCCTGGAGAGCTGGGGCACCGCGAGCGGGTCGGCCGGGGCGCTTCGAGTGAGGTACTGCGGCACCGGAGCACCGTCGTCGCCGGTGTCCCTGACGATGCCGTACCGGACGTAGCCGAGGGCCGGATTGTCCGAAGGGGCCTGACCGATCTCGTCGTTGATGTGCTGCCGGCTGCAGGAGGCGACGATCAGGGCGTACTTGAGGCCGCTCTGGTTGAGATTCAGCGTGACCGTGCCGTCGACGTAGTAGTACTCGTTCTGCCACATCTGCTGCGCGCCGGCCGGCAGCGTGGCGTAGCCCAGGGGACGGTTCCCCAGCCAGGTGTGCTCATCGGTGGTGCCCGGTTGCAGGTCGTCCATCCGGCGACCGCCGCCGGATGCCACGTGGAACAGCTTGCCGGTCAGTCCGGTCCAGGTCGGCATCGCGATGCCGCCCGGGAAGACCGTCACCTGCCACCGTACGAAGAAGTAACCGCGCCCGCTGATCCGCAGGTTGTCGCCGCGGTGGTTGAGGACGTACATCTCCCCGGTCGCGCCGGGATGCCGGTTGCCGTACGTACCCGACATGGCGACCGGGGCGGTCTGGGGACGCGTCGGCAGTTTCCCCGGTGGGGTGTCGGGGTTCGGGGCGCTCTCCGCGTGGTCGATGTTCTGGCCGTAGACGGGGCTGCTCGGGACTGTCGACACGTTCGGGATCGCCGTGGGCCCGGCGGTGGTCTGGCTCGTGCTTACCGGCGTCGGCAGGGTGGCGACGGCGTTGTGCCGGGGCGGCGGTGAGTGCAGTACGGCGTATCCGGTGAGCGCTCCTCCGCTCACCACCACCGCGCCGGCCGTGAGTGCCGCCGCGGGCTTCGCCATCAGGTAGTGGACGACGTCCGCGAGCCGGGTACTGGCCAGGCCCACGGCGTGAGGTGCGGCAGCGCCCGTGGCTGCAGCGGTGTGAGCCGCGCCGAGCTGGTAGAGCAGCGCGGTCGTACCAAGGCCTGCCGATACGGGTACCAGCGCGAGCCCCGCGAGCAGTCTTTCGGCGGGTACCAGATCCTGCCCGAGCGCGCCGCAAGTGGCGCAGGCGCGGACGTGCCGGGCGATTCGCTTACGCCACAGCCCGGCCGGTATGCCGTCCCAGCCCTCGGTGAGCTGGGCCAGGTCGGGGCAACGGGAGACGGCGCCGAGCGCGCGGACGACGATTCGGGCCGACTCAAGGCGTTCCCTGAGCCGCTGCACCCGCACCGCGGTGTGCTGCGGAGTCAGTTCGAGTGCGGTGGCGAGTTCGGCTCTGGTGAACTGGCCGGACGCCTCAAGCCACCACACCGAGAGCAGTTCACGTTCGGCGGGATCGAGCCAGCGGGTCGCCTCGGTGACCTCGCGGCGCTGGCCCGACAGGCCCAGCCGGAGGATGGTCGCCTCGACGAAGTCGGCGCTCGGATCCTGTGCTTCGAGCACCTCGTCGAGAAACCCGGGAGCGGGACGGTTCTGCTGTCCGCGCCACCGTTCGCGAACCTTCTGCATCGCGATCGCGACCAGCCAGGAGCGGAAGAGTTCCGCCTCGCGCAGGCCGTCGAGGCCGGAGACCATGCTGATCATGGTGTCCTGGACCACGTCGTCCACATCGAGGTGGCCGCCGAGCGCCCGTCCGACGACGTTGTAGACGAACGGCATGGAGCCCGCGACCAGTTGGTCGAGTGCGTGCTGGTCTCCGTCCTGGGCAGCCGTGATGGTTTCGGTGTCGGGCATGTCTACTGTGCGCATCGGCTCTCTCGCAGCATCACCGGCGGTGCATCGTCATCTAGAAGAGGGGACGGGCACGCACGGCATAACCGAAATCTGGTGGGCGATCGTGGGGGGCCGACGTGACCATGCCGCCGGGGTACGACGCCCTGCGGATCGTGTTGAGCGGTGGCGACAGGGCCTCCTGGTGCTCGGGGGTACCCCGAGCGGCCTGGAGGCCCTGCCTTCTTGCTGTTGACCGGTAGAAAGCCCCTTCTCAGACGGTCAGTTGACCCGGACGATCTTCCAGAGCTGGTCGTTCACACTGACGTCGGTCCACTGGACGACGGCCCCGCCGTTCGCGGTGGAGGACCCGGCGACACCGGCCAGCAGGCCGCTGTTCGTGTTGGCGACCTTGTAGTAGCCGCCGCCCGCGTCGGTCAGGGTCCACTTCTGGGAGGCACCGCTGGTGGCGGCGTTCTGGACGATGGCCGCACCGACGGTGGTGGAGCCGTTGTTGATGTCGAGTTTCAGCCCGCTGTTGACATTGGTGACCGTCCACGCACCGCCGGTCTGGGACTGGAAGCTCCACAACTGGCATGCACAGGCGCTGTTCTGCCACTGCTGGGCCGCCGTGCCCGCGGTGGTGGAGGCGGCGGGTATGTCGAGGTACTTGCCGCTGTTCTTGTTGACCAAGACGTACTGGCCGGTGGCGAGGTTCGGTGGGGCGATCTGGGTGAGGTTCCACCGCTGGGTGGCGGAGGCTGTGTCGGTGCTCTGGTCCGCCGTGGCGCCGGCGGTGGTGGAGGCGCCGGGGATTTCGAGGGCCTTGCCGTTGACCCGGTTGGTGATCGTGAAGCCGCCTGCCGGGTTGGGTGCTACGGCCCAGTCGTGGTCGGTGCTGCCGTTGTCACTCCACTGCAGGATCTTGGCGCCGTTGGCGGCGGACTGGTTCTCCACGCCCAGGACCTTGCCGCTGGCGACGTTGACGATCTTGAAGTAGCCGGATGCCTGTTGGTCGAAGCGCCACTGCTGGTCGGTGGCGTTGTCGGTGTTCTGCTGGGTTGCGTAGGTGCCGTTGGTGGTGGAGCCGCCGGCGATGGTGAGCTTCAGGTTGCTGTTGGCGTTGGAGGCAGTGTAGGTGGCTCCGTCCGAGATGCCGCCGCCCAGGTCGATGGTGCTGTAGGTGACCGAGTTGACGCCCGTGCTGCGCAGCCGTCCTCCGCTGAAGACCTCCAGGCTGTGCCCGTCCGCGAGCGGGAGCATGCCCCGGCTGTAACCGGCAGCCACGTTGGAGGGGATGCGCGTCCAGGCGCCCGCGGCACCGTTCTGGGTGTTGAGGAACAGATCGGACGTGCTGTTCGCGCTGACCACCAGGGTGCCGTTGGCACCGCCGGTGGGAAGCCAGGTGATGAATGGCGAACTGGTGGGCACCCCACCGGAGTTCAGGGCCGTGCCGGTGACGGCGCCGAAGGCCTCCGGGTCGGCGGAGATCTTGTAGTAGACGGCGAAGTTGCCCTCGGGGGCGCCGCCGTACTCGTACGTCATGACGTAGTTGCCGTTGGGCAGCCTCGCGACGGTGGGCATGCCGGGGCGGCTGCTGTACGTGGGCACTGCCACGTCATCGACGACCGGGCCCCAGTTGACGCCGTCCGTGGTGACCTGGTGCACGATTTTCTGGCCGTGGGCGGGGTCGCGCTGGTCGGAGTAGTAGGCGATGAGCTTGTTGCCAGAGACCATCAGGAACGGCTCCCACACCGGGGTGTGGCCGTTGTCGCTGATGGCCTCGCCGCCGGTGGCGATGTTGCTGACGAAGGTCCAGGTCAGACCGTGGTCGGTGCTGGCGTACATGTCGATCTTGATCGCCGACCGGTCACTGGGCACCGAGGCGCCCGTGGCCATGATGGTTCCGGCGGGGAAGTTGCCGATCGCGGTGGGCAGTTCGTACAGGTCCGGCTCCCAGCGCATCCCCCAGCCGTTCTGGGTGTCGGTGACGCTGGAGATCTGGGTCCAGGTGTTGCCGTTGTCGGTGCTGCGATAGATCGGGAGCACCGGGGTGCCCGAGGTCCACTGCTCGTACGTGGCGAGCATGGTGCCGTTGGACGCCCCGCTGTACTTCATTCGCATGGCGCGCGGGTACAGCGTCCCCGGGGAGGGGGCGTTGGCCAGCGGGGCGGCCAACGTCTGCGAGGCGCGGGAGAGGGCGTGCGCCTTGCCGGCGGCGGGGACGAGGAGCGTGATGGCAGCCGCGATCAGCGAGAGCAGCATGAGGAGGACGGTGGCGGGGTGGGGACGGGGGACGGCGCGTTGTCTGGCGCCTTCCGGTGTGATGGACATGTACGGCTCCCGACATGCGGTGCAGAGATGGGTGTTGGTGCCCGCCGCTTCCGGAACGTCCCGGAACGGCAGCGGCGGGTGGCTCTTGGGTACGCCGGCCGGAGGGGGCACGGATGACGTACGACGACATGCCGGTGGACGTAGGCATGCGCATGGGTGAGACGACCGTCGGCGACGACTGATGTCGGCGACAGGTACAGGCGTGCGGTGTACGGCGACGGGTCCTGCGGCCTACCGGTCCTGGTCGGCCGTTGCCGGAGTATGCCTCTTGAGCTTCTCCGGGGAGGGTGTCGGAGTAGAGGGGTGCTCAGGTGATGTGGCGCGCCGTCGGCTCCTGGCGAAGCGGCGCGGGCGCCGCCGTCGAGGAGCGGACGACGAGCTCGACCGGTGGGGTGCTCGCCGGCGGAAGGTCGTCGTCGGGCTTCTCGATGGCATGCACGAGAAGCCTGAGTCCTTCCTTCGCCGCGGCGTCGAAGGGCTGGCGCACGGTGGTCAGCGGCGGAGTCACGTAGGCGAAGACGGGGTTGTCGTCGAAGCCGACGACGCTGACGTCGTCCGGCACGCGCCGGCCGGCTTCCAGCAGCGCGTGGATCAGGCCGATGGCCATGTCGTCGCCCGCCGCGAATACCGCGGTCACGGTGGGATCGGCGGCCAGCTCGCGGCCCGCCGCGTATCCGGAGGCGGCCGACCAGTCGCCCTCAATGACCGGCGGGGCGCTCCTGCCCCTTTCCTCCAGTACCGCCCGCCATCCCGCGAGACGGTCCTTGGCGGCGTACCACTGCTGAGGACCGGCGAGGTGATGGACCGTCGCATGCCCCAGATCCAGCAGATGCTCGGTCGCGGCCCGGGCCAGGAGGTCGGAGCCGACCCCCGCGGTCACGGTCCGGGAGGCGGTGAAGACCGGTGGCGCACCGAGGAAGAGGACCGGTACGTCGACGCGGAGGGCGACTTCTCCCTCGTCCACCGGCTCGGAGATGACGATGCCGTCCACGCCCTGTTCGAGCAGTGAGCCCACGGCGCCGGCGATGCCCCGCTCGTCGCCTTCCAGGGTGCTGACCACCCGCAGGGCGTATCCGGCGTCCCGAACGGCTCGCTCGATGCTTACGAGCAGCGAGGCGACGCCGTATCCGGCGGTCCCGAGTGTGACCACGCCGATGGAGCGGGTTCGACCAGAAGCCAACATTCGGGCCGCGTTGTTCAGCCGGTAACCGAGCTTCTCAGCGGCTTCGAGCACGCGTCGGCGCACGTCGGCGGAGACATGCGGCTCACCGTTGAGGACCCTCGACACCGTCTTGCGTGACACCCCTGCCACGCGGGCCACGTCCTCACTGCGCGGCAAACCAGGGCCTGCGCCCAGTCCCACCACTCGTGCCATGACGTCTCCCGATGACCGGATGCCTGGAGTATCGCTAGGTCAGCTGTATGACCGCGCGGTCAATGTCTACGGCTCGGGAGGTCGTGCGTCAAGAGTTCGGGCGTCGCATCTTCCCGCCGCTCCTTCCGCGCGCATTGCCTGTATGACGCATGGAGCGAAGGGTCTTGACAGGAGGCCACTGGTTGGATTTATGGTCCTCGCGTCCCGATCGGGTTTGTTCGATCGTGTTTGACACTGGTTGCTTCGACGGCCTGTCTCCGCCGCCTCTCCGGCCGACAGGCCTGGTCAGGACCCGACATGAACCGCCCCTTGTTCGGCCGGCCCACCAACGACAGCTCGACAGCGGCCTGCCCCTGGGCGCCGACACGAGCTGACGCCCGGAGAAAGAACCACCACCGTGCCCCCTCCCTTCACCCCTCTCACCTCCCTCCTCGTGGATCCCGCCGCCGCTCGGGTCCACGAGGAGGGCTGGCAGTCCTGGAGCCCGAGTGGCGCCTACGCCCTCGCCGCCACTCCGTACCGGCCGACGAACGACAACTGGGCGACCGTCAGCCACCGGCCCGGGCGCACGGTCCCGGCCGGAACCTTCCAAGGGGAGGGACTGCTGGCACTGGACCCTGGTGACGGTTCACCGGTCCGGCTGTGGGCGGCGGCCGACCCGCCGCACGCCGTCCCGTCCATCCGGCTCGCTGTCCGTGAGGGCCGCGCCGAGGTAAGCGCCGACGGACCCGTCACCGAGCACAGTCACCCCCCGGGGCCGGACGGCATCCAGGGTGCCCTCGCCGCCTGGGCGGACGGACTCGGCCTGCCCGCCCCCCGGCGCGCACCGACCGTGTGGTGCTCTCGGTACGAGCACTTCAACGCGGTGACCGAGGACGACATACGCGAGAACCTCACCGCGATGGACGCCCTCGCCCTCCCCGTCGACGTCGTCCAGATCGACGACGGTTACCAGAGCGCGCTCGGCGACTGGCTCACCCTCTCCGGCCGGTTCACCTCCCGGGCCGGGCTCGCGGCGACCATCCGCGCGCGGGGCCGCAGAGCGGGCATCTGGACGGCACCGTTCCTGGTCGACCCGCGCAGCGAACTCGCCACGGTCCACCCCGACTGGCTCGTCCGGACCTCCGACGGCAGCCCCCTCCTGGCGGGGCGCAACCGGGGCCACGACCTGTACGTCCTGGACACCACGCACCTGGCCGCGGCAGCGTACCTGATCGAGGTGTTCGCAGTGCTGCGCATCGAGGGCTACGACTACTTCAAGGTCGACTTCCTCTACGCCGGCGCGCTGGACGGCATAAGGCAGTCGGGAGCCGACGCCCTCGCGGCGTACCGCGAAGGCGTCGCCCTGATCCGCGAAGCGATCGGCCCGGACGCCTACCTGCTGGGCTGCCGCGCACCGATCCTCCCCTCCATCGGCCTCTTCGACGCCCTGCGCGTCAGCCCCGACACGGCCCCGCACCGACACCCCGAGACCGAGGACTTCGGCCAACCCGGCCTGGATCGCGCCGAGTTCACCGGCACGGGACGCCAATGGCAGCACGGGCGCCTCTGGGTCAACGACCCCGGCCGCCTGATGGCCCGTCACCCCGTGGAGAGCCGCGAGCGCTGGGCCGCGTACCTGGAGACCACCGGTGGGCTGATGGCCTCCAGCGACCGGCTGCTCTCCCTCGACGACTGGGGCCTCACCACCACCCGCCGCCTGCTCGGCGCGTCCTCCCTTTCCGCCGCTTCCGCCCCTTCCTCCATCGGAGCTGACCACCAATGACTTCCGCACGTTCGCTGCGCGTCCCCGGCATCGCCTACGGCGGCGACTACAACCCCGAGCAGTGGCCCGAGGAGGTCTGGGCCGAGGACATGCGCCTGATGCGTGAGGCCGGGGTGACCATGGTCAACGTCGGCGTCTTCTCCTGGGCTCTGCTCGAACCCGCCGAGGGCGTCTACGACTTCGCGCGGATGGACCGCATCCTCGACCTGCTGCACGCCAACGGCATCGCCGCCGATCTGGCCACCCCGACCGCGGCCCCGCCCGCCTGGTTCTTCCGCGCCTATCCGGAGGCCCTGCCCGTCGAACGGGACGGCCGCACCCTGTCGTACGGCAGCCGCCAGACCTTCTGCCCCAGCAGCCCCGCCTACCGCCGGGCCGCCCTGTGCATCGCGGGTGCGCTGGCCGAGCGGTACGCCAGCCATCCGGCCGTGGCCATGTGGCACGTGCACAACGAGTACGGCTGCCACAACGCCGCCTGCTATTGCGACACCACTGCCGCCGCCTTCCGCACCTGGCTGCGCGCCCGTTACGCCGACGACCTGGACGCGCTCAACCACGCCTGGGGCACCACCTTCTGGAGCCAGTGGTACTACGACTGGGAGGAGATCCTCCCGCCCCGTGCCACCGGAGCGCCGCCCAACCCCACCCATCAACTGGACTGGCGCCGCTTCTGCTCCGACGAACTGCTCTCGCTGTACACCGCCGAACGCGACAGCCTGCGGCGGGCGGCTCCCGGCATCCCCGCCACCACCAACCTGATGGTGCTGCGCACCTTCGACGCCCTGGACTACTGGCGCTGGGCACCCCAGCTGGACATCGTCTCCAACGACCACTACCTGATGTCCGACGACCCGGAGTCCGACATCGACATCGCGCTCAGCGGCGACCTGACGCGCTCCCTCGCCGACGGCCCCTGGCTGCTGATGGAGCACTCGACCGGAGCCGTCAACTGGCAGCCCGTCAACCGCGCGAAGCGTCCCGGCGAGATGCGCCGCAACGCCCTCGCCAACGTGGCCCGGGGCGCCGACGGCATCTTCTTCTTCCAGTGGCGGGCGGCCAAGGCCGGGGCCGAGCAGTGGCACTCCGCGATGCTGCCGCACGCCGGCACCGACAGCCGCATCTGGCAGGACGTTGTACAACTCGGTGCGGACCTCGACGCCCTCGCCGAGGTGCGCGGCAGCACTGTCGACGCCCAGGTCGCGATCGTCTGGGACTGGGACGCCCGCTGGGCCCTGGAGCTCCCCTCCCAGCCCAGCGGCGAACTGCGCTTCCAGGACCTGGTCCGGGACTGGTACACCCCGCTGTGGCGGGCCGGGGTGACAGTGGACTTCGTCCGGCCGGACGCCGACCTCGACCGCTACCGCCTGGTCCTGGCACCCAGCCTCTACCTGGTCGACGACGCGGGCGCGGCCAATCTGGCGGGCTTCGCCGAGCGCGGCGGCACCTTGGCCGTCGGTTTCCACAGCGGCGCGGTCGACGAGAACTGCCACGTCCGGACGGGCGGCTACCCCGGCGCCTTCGGGGACGTCCTCGGCGTGCGCACCGACGAGCTCTTCCCGCTGCTGCCCGGGCAGACGCTCCAGCTCACCGGGCAGGTTCCCGCGGGCGCCACCGCCACCCTGTGGTCCGAGCGGATCCAGCTCATGGGCGCTGAACCCGTCGCCTCCTTCGCCGACGGGCCGCTCGCCGGAACACCAGCGGTCACCCGCCACACCCCCGGGAGCGGAACCGCCTGGTACCTGGCCACCCGCCCCGACCCCGCGACCCTCTCCGCCCTGATGGACCGCATCCGAAAGGAGGCCGACGTTCAGCCGGTACTCACCGGTGTGCCCGTCGGCCTTGAGGTCGTCCGGCGAAGCGGCGCCGATGCCGACTACCTCTTCCTGATCGACCACGCCCGAGCCGGCGCCGAGGTCCCCGCGGACGGCGTGGAACTCCTCACCGGCAAACCGGTCTGCGGGGCGGTCACCGTCCCTGCCGGAGGCGTCGCAGTGGTCCGCGAGCCGCACTGAGAGGGCACGCAATCGGCCTCTGCGCCGAGCGCGGCACGCGATGCCTCCACCAGGTCCGCGCCCGGCGTGCCGCGGGCGCGCTCACTGCTACGGATTCCGGGCACATATAGGTCGTAAGCCCTCTATGCTCGAATTGAGCAGGTGAGTATATGGGCCCGGACGCAGAGCACGCCAGCACAGCGTGGCCGGACGAACACGAGCTGCTACACCTCGGGATCGCTTCGGCCGTGGCGGTACTGCACGGGCTGGGTGGCATGATCCATTGGGACCTCGCGGACGGCGGGCCGATGCCGCTAGCCGCGCACACCGGGCTTTCCGACTCCTTCGTCCGGGCCTGGGAGGACGTAGGGCCCGGCGAAGCGGTGGCACCTGCCCGCGCTGTCCTGACTCGCTCCTTCGCATGGATGCCGGCGCGCGGCGACCGGGATTCCCACTTCGGCGCAGACCGTCTGCCCGTCGGCACCGGACTGGCCTCCGTGCCGGTACTGACCCGGGGCGGCCGGGTGGGTGCGCTGTCCGTCCTCACCTCCGCGTCCCAGGAGCCGGACACGGAGGAGCGGCGTGTGCTCGATGCCGTGGCCCAGTGCATCGGGGAGGGGGTGTGCGCGGTCCGGACGGCCGAGAGTGCGGCGGAGTCCGCAGAGCGCCGCGACGGTGAGTCCTCGGGGATCCGCAGGGGGCCCGAATTCGGCATCTGGAGCTGGGACTTCACCAACGACACGGTGAGCTTGGACGAATCCGCAGTGAGGATCCTCGGATTCGGCACGGACGCCTTCGACGGGCGAATCGACGCATGGCAACGGCTGGTTCACCCCGAGGACCTGCACCGGGTGCTGACCTGGGCGGCGCAGGCGTGCCGCGGCCCGAGCGCGTACGGCGTGGAGTGCCGGATCCGCCAACACGACGGCGGCTTCCGCTGGGTGGCGTGGCGCAGCCGTGACCGGGGCGACGGGAACGGCGGAGGAGCCTGGCTGAGCGGCACGGTCAGGGACGCCACCGACAGCAGACTCACCCGGGACTTCATCGGCCACGCCCTGCGGCAGGACAACGACGGAGTCCTGGCCCTAGACAGCTCATGGCGTGTCGCTTTCACCAGCAGCGGCGCTGAGCACCTCCTCGGCCTTCCGGAGCAGTTGTCCGGCCGCTCCCTGTGGGAGGCGGTCCCGGACCTCCGCGGCCTCGGTGTGGAGGAAGCCGCCAGGCAGGCCGTCACTGACGGGGCAACGCTCGGCCTGGACGTACCGTGGCCCGCCCAGCAGCGGTGGCTGCGCATGCGACTGGTTCCCGCGACCGACAACCTGACGCTCTACCTCAGCGATATCACGGACATCCAGCGGGACGCGGCCGAGCGGCATCCCGTGGACGCTGCCGTCAGCTCGCAGAGCACCCCGATCGCGGCGCTGACCCGTGCCCTCGCGGCGGCGGTGACCGGGCATGACGTGGTGAACACGGTGAACGAGTACATGCTGCCGCTGTTCGGCGCGACAGCGGTCGGCGTCTGGACCGTTGAGGCGGGGCGCGTGTTCCTGGTCGCCGTCGTCGGCGCACGGAAGGAACTCGTCGACCGGGTGGAGGCAGTCCCGGTCGAGGACCTCCCGGATGTGGCCCAGGCTCTCCTCGACGGCGTGCCCAACTTCATTTCCTCGCCGGAGGAGTTCGTCCGCCGCTACCCCGGGATGGCTGGCATCGTGGCCCTGAGCGGCAAGCAGGCGTGGGCGTACCTGCCTCTGATCGTCTCCGGACGGACGGTCGGGATCTGTGTCATCACCTACGACCGGCCGCAGATGTTCCCTCGCGAGGAACAGACGCTGTTCACGGCGCTGAGCGGCCTGGTCGCCCAGGCCATGGAGCGAGCCAGGCTGTACGACGCCGAACACGGCCGAGCCCAGGAACTGCAGCGCGGACTCCTCCCCCGTGCCCTGCCCTCGGTACCGGCCGTGACCGCGGCCGCCCGCTACCTGCCCGCCGGGGAAGGCAGGGAGGTCGGCGGTGATTGGTACGACGTCATCCCGCTGTCCGCGGACCGGGTCGCACTGGTCATCGGGGACGTCATGGGCCACGGTCTGTCCGAAGCCGCGACCATGGGACGGCTGCGGACCGCCGTCCGTACGCTCGCGGACCTCGAAATGCCTCCGGACGAGCTGTTCTCCCACCTTGACGAGATGGTCGGCGGCCTGGGCGAGGACTTCTACGCCACGTGCCTCTACGCCGTGTACGACCCCGCCGACCGCCACTGCTCGGTCATCAGCGCCGGTCACCCGCCGCCGGCAGTGATTCGTCCCGACGGCACCGCCTACTTCCTCGATCTCCCGTGCAACCCCCCGCTCGGCGTCGCGGCGCCACCCTTGGACTTGGCCGAGGTGACACTGCCCCAGGACAGCCTGCTCGTGCTCTACACCGACGGCCTGGTCGAATCGGCCGGCTGCGACGTCGGCCAGGGCATGGACCGACTCCGTCGGCGGCTCGAAACCGCGTACGGCGGCACCCCCGAACTCGACGGCCTGTGCGACGACCTGATCGCCGAAATGCTGCCCGACCCGTACCGAACCAGCGACGACGCCGCTCTGCTGGTCGCGCGCACCCGCGCTCTGGCCCCGCAGGACATCGCCTGCTGGCAACTGCCCGACGAACCCATGGCCGCGGGCCAAGCACGCCACAGCATCCGGAAGCAACTCGCGGCATGGCAGCTGGAAGAGCTGTCCATGACCACCGAACTGCTCGTCAGCGAACTGATCGGCAACGTCGTACGACACGCGAGGGGGCCGATAGCAGTACGCCTCCTGCGCAGCCGGGCACTGATCTGCGAGGTCTCCGACGGCAGCCTCAGCATGCCGCGCATCCGGCGCGCGGCGGACACCGACGAGGGCGGCCGTGGACTGCAGCTGGTCGCGGCGATGGCCGACCGCTGGGGAGCCCGGTACACCTCTTCCGGAAAGTGCATCTGGACCGAACAGGCGCTGCCGACCGACAAATGAGCGTTGTCCAACCTGAATTCGCCGACCATGGGGCAGGCGTGGACGGGGGCTGAGGTGCTCGTGCCGGTCGGGGCCGTGATCGGTGACGGGGGATCGTTCGGCGGCCTGCCTCCCTGCGCTGAAGCCGGTCGCGATTTCACTGCCGGGCGAGCACGGGCCGCACAGGGGCGACCGCTATGACGAAGCTTGACCGCTTCCAGATCGCCGAACTCTCCCTCACGGCGATCGGTGTGCACGACGCGCCGTTCATCCGCCGGTGGACGCGTCGATCCGCTGGCTTCCGATGACCGAGAGCAGTCGGAGCTTGTCGTGGTCTTCCGTGCCGGGGGTCGCCGTGAACACCAGCAGCAACTGCCCCTGGTCGGGGTCGACGAGTGTCTGGCAGTGCAGGGAGATCATTCCGACCTGCGGATGCAGGATCCTCTTGCGCGCGGTGTGCGAGACACCGACTTCGTGCTGGGCCCACAGGTCCGCGAATTCGGAGCTCTCCGCGCCCAGACGGTCGGCGAGCGCGGCGGCGTGTGAGCCGCGGCCCTCGCGGGAGGCGACCGCGCGGAGATGGGCTACGTAGACGCGGCTGTGCGTCGGATGATCGTCCGGCACATAGATCGTACGTTCGTTCGGGTCGGTGAACCAGCGGTAGATGAGGCTGCGCGCGAGCCCCGTGAAACGGGTCTCGTCGCCGAGCAGGGCGACTGCCATCGGGGTCTGGACGATGGTCTCGCCGGTGCCGGTGACGACCTGGGCGGGGGTGTCACCGAGACGATCGATGATGCGCATCATTCCGGCGTTGACGTGATCGTCGCGAGTGGCGCGAGCCGGTGCGTTGTGGCCGGCGAGGACGAAGAGGTGGTCGCGTTCGTCGAGGGTGAGCCGGAGTCCACGGGCGATCGCAGTGATCATCTGCTCCGAGGGCTGTGGTCCGCGGCCGCGTTCGAGACGGCTGTAGTAGTCCGTCGACATTCCGCACAGCGCGGCCACTTCTTCGCGTCGCAGCCCGGGCGTGCGTCGGCGCTGCCCCGGAGGGAAGCCGACGTCGTCGGGTTGCAGCGCCTCTCGACGCCGACGGAGAAACGTCGCCAGGCCGCTCTGATCCATATCGACACTGTGCCTCACCCGGATACGGCTATCCACTGTCTGCTGATCCCAGGATGTCGTCCCAGCCTGGGACCGCCGGACAGTGGACAAGCAGGCACTGGATGGCTTCTCGGATCGCGCGTCAACTGGTCACCGGGGTCGACAGCAGCACCTCGAACCCCTCCAGAACGACCAGCGACGAAGGAGTCACCGTGAGCACCACCCAGAAGATCGCCGTCATCACCGGAGCCAACCGAGGCCTCGGGCGCGCGTACGCCCTGCACCTCGCCAGGGCGGGTGTCGACATCGTCGTGACCTATCGAACCAACCGGACCGAGGCCGAGGAAGTGGTCTCCGCCGTCAGGGACTTGGGGCGTTCCTCCGTCGCGCTGCGGCTCGACACCAGCGTCGTGAACACCTTCGCGGACTTCGCCGAACAGCTCGGCACCGAGCTCCAGGCCCGCTGGAGAAGGACCACGTTCGACTTCCTCGTCAACAACGCCGGCACCGACCTGACCGCCCCGTTCGCCGAGACCACCGAGAAGGACTTCGACGACCTGGTCGACGTGCACCTCAAGGGCGTCTTCTTCCTGACACAGACCCTGCTGCCGGCGCTTGCCGACGGCGGCGCCGTCGTGAACGTCTCCAGCGGGCTGACCCGTTTCGCCGTCCCGGGGCATTCCGCCTACGGCGCCGTGAAGGGCGCGGTCGAGGTCCTCACCCGCTACCAGGCCAAGGAGCTCGGCAGCCGCGGCATCCGCGTGAACACCGTCGCGCCCGGGGCGACCGCGACCGACTTCGGCGGCGGCATGATGCACGACGAACAGGTCCGCAACTACCTCACCTCGCAGGTCGCGCTGGGACGCGTGGGTGAACCCGACGACATCGCCGGCGCGGTGACGGCACTTCTCTCGGATGCGAGCCAGTGGGTCACCGGGCAGCGCATCGAGATCTCCGGCGGACAGAGCCTGTGAACGGCGGGCCGGCAGGGGCAACGAGTCCGATGAGGGATCTGACCGGGAAGACGGCCGTGGTCACGGGCTCCGCCCGAGGCATCGGCAAGGCGATCGCCCTACGTTACGCGCGCCTCGGCGCGAACATCGTGGTCAACTACGCCTCCAGCGCGAAGGAAGCAGACGCGCCGGTCGCAGAGATAGAGCAGCTGGGCGCGGAGGCGATCGCAGTACAGGCCGATATGTCGGCCCTGCCTGATATCGAGCGCCTCTTCACCGAGGCTACCGAGCGTTTCGGGCGGATCGACATCGCTGTCGCCAACGCGGGTGTCGAGCTGATCGGCATCGACTTCCTCGACATCACCGAGGAGCAGTTCGATCGTCTCTTCGCCATCAACACCCTGGGCACCTTCTTCACCCTCCAGGCGGCGGCACGGCACATCGTGAACGGCGGCCGGATCATCTACGTCGGTTCGAGTACGACGACGGTGCCGGTCCGGGGCGAAGGACTGTACGGGTCGAGCAAGACGGCACCGCGCTACGCCGTGCAGGTCCTGGCGCAGGAGCTCGCCGACCGCGGGATCACCGTCAACACGATCCTTCCCACGGCGATCGAGGGTGCGGGCGTGTTCACCGAGCCGGACCCCGACCACCCGGTCCGGCGGTTCGTCGCCCAGCCCGGGCGCATCGGCCGCCGGATGGGGACCGTCGACGACGTCGCGGATGCCGCCGAGTACCTCGCCTCCCCCCTCGCGGCTTGGGTCAGCGGGCAGAGCCTCCTGATCAGTGGGGGTGCACTCCAGTGACCATGCCGAAATCCCCGCGTGGACCGCAGCACACTGAACGGAGCATGACCATGACCACGACCACGACCGACGACGCGCCTGTGACCGCCGTCGGGCCGGGATGGGCAAGCCTCGCCTCGGCCGACCCGCACACCGTCGCTTCCTTCTACAGGGCCGTGCTGGGCTGGGCCATCACGGAGAGCAGCGGTCAGCTGATCGCATCCGCCGCGGGCACGCCGGTTGCCGACATCGCCGACCTCGCCACGGCCGACGGAACCCCCGGATGGCTGATCCACTTCGACGTCGACGACCTCGACACCGCGCTGGCCGCCGTCTCCAAGGCCGACGGCGCGGTCCTGCCCCTGGCCGACGGCGGGTCCGCCGGAACCGCCGTCGTGAGCGACCCCAACGGAACACGAGTCGCACTCCGCGCGCCCGCCGCACCGCATCGCGAGCGGCCCGCACACGGCACCCTCGGATGGGGCGAACTGATCACCGACGACGTTGACACGTCCGCGGCGTTCTACCGCGAGGCGTTCGGGTGGGGGCTCACGGAGCCGAGTGGTCCCCTCGGCCGTCGCGAGTGGCAGACCCACGGCAGATCCTTCTCTGGGCTCCTGCCCAGGCCGCCGGCCATGCCCGCCGAAACGCCCGCGTACTGGGACGTCTACTTCGCCGTCGACGACATCGAGGCCGCCACGACGGCCGCCACCGAACACGGCGGCACCCCGCTCATGCCGCCGACGCCGGTCGAGATCGGCACGATCGCGGTCTTCCTCGACCCCGCGGGCGCCGTCTTCACACTCGTCCAGCTCACCACCGAGGAAGCCGCCGCATGACCACCAGCACCCGAGACAAGCGCGACAAGACCGGCAAGGTCGGGCTCGTCACCGGCGCCGGATCCGGCCTCGGCGAAGCGGCAGCCAGGCGACTCGCCGCGGACGGCGCGCGTATCGTCGTCGCCGACCGTGATGCGGGGGCCGCCGAACGCGTCGCCGCGGAACTCCGCGCCGCCGGACACCGCGCATCCGCGTTCGCCGCGGACGTCCGCTCGTTCGACGACACCGAGCGGCTCGTCGCTTTCACCGTCACGGCCTACGGCGCTCTCGACCTCGCCTTCAACAACGCCGGCATCACGCCCGGCCTGGCCGAGGTCCACGACATCTCTCTGAAAGACTGGAACGACGTCATCACCATCAACCTGACCGGCGTCTTCCACAGCATGAAGGCCGAGATCGCCCACATGCTCGAAGCCAGCGGTGGGACCATCCTCAACATGGCCTCCACCGCCGGGGTGATGGCCCACGCCGGCCGGGCCGCGTACTCGGCCTCCAAACACGGCATCGTCGGACTCACCCGCTCCGCCGCGGTCGAATACGCGCAGCGCGGCATCCGTGTCAACGCCGTCGCACCCGGTCCGATCGATGCCCCATCGGCACGAGCCCTCCCGCCGGAGGTCCGCGCCTCAATCGCCGCGAAAACCGCGATGGGCCGCGTGGGCCAGATCGACGAGGTCGCAGGCGTGGTGAGCTTCCTGCTCTCGGACGAAGCCGCCTTCGTCACCGGCTCCGTCTACGAGGTCAACGGTGGCCAGACCCAACTCTGAACGACGCGTGACCAGTGCTCTCCATCCGACGGCCCCAGCCTCCGGCTCAGGAACCGCTCCTGACTACTGCCCGGGGCTGGCCGGTGTCCGTCCTTGACGGCCGCATCGCACAGTTCCGCAGCTGCCGCGCGCGCGGTTGTCGGACGACGGCATGGCCCCACCACTGGTGTCACAGTTGGCCAACCGGCGTGCTCACGGTGGCCGCCGCAGGTCCCCGAGAACGGCCAGAGTGGGCACCTCGCCGCCCTCGCCACCGGCCTGCGCAACTCCGGCCCCGCCGAGTCCGCGTGCGGCTGTTTTCCACCGACGGCCAGCTGGTCACCGGAACAAACTCGGCAGTTCACCCCTTCTCTGCGGCGTTCTCCTCATCAAGGAGCGGCATTGAAGTACAGGACGATGACGCCGCGTGTGGGTGCCAGGTTCAGGTCCTTCGGTCTCCAGCGGCCAGAGCTCCTGCCGGTTCGGGACGGTGCACGCCGCGGGGCCGGTAGCCGAGCAGGTCGGACAGGCCGGTGAGGTCGGCGAGGGTCCACACGATGGCCAGCCACATCTCGGTGCCCTGCAGGCCCGGCTCGCGGCCGGGGCCGCCGCCGTCGGCCGGGGGCCCGAATCCGAAGCCCTGCCCCGGGTGCCAGCGGGGCAGGGCTTCGGCGAGCTGTCCTGCTGCCCAGTGCCGGATCTCCGCGTTGCGGTGGCTGGTCTGGCGGGCGCAGAGCCACAGGGGGTGGGCGACGTCGAGGACGTTGCAGGCGTTCTCGCGGCTTGGAGTGAAATGGCGGGGGTCGCGGCTGTGGTCCAGGACGGCGTCGATGACGCGTTCGGGATGCGGGACGGGCAGGCCGAACTGGGCGAAGGTTCCGCGGGTGAGCCGGTAGTAGCCGTTCACCTGCTGGAGTCGTCCGGTGGCCGGTGAGGCGGCGCCCCACAGGCCGGTCGAGGGGTCGACGCGGGTGAGCAGCCAGCCGAAGAGTGCCTCCAGCGCGCCGGAAGCGGGCGGTTCGTCGTCCCGGCGCAGGTTCCAGTGGGCGGCGGTTGCCCAGGAGTCGATCCAACTGCCCGCGTGCCAGGCCCGGTCGTGCCAGGGCAGAGCGTCGAGGCGGCGGACGAGCCGGCCTGCCGTCATGGTGCGGGCCATGCCGATCGGATGGGCGAAGGAACTGCCCAGAAGGTCCAACGCGTAGCCGACGGACAGCACGTGGTACTGCGCCGCTCCGTCGTCGACGAACCCGTCCGCAGCCGGGGGCGGGAGCGGGCGTGGCAGTCCGGTGGCTAGGTCGGTCTCGGGCACCAGGCCGGTGTGCGGGTCCTGGGCTGCGCGCAACCGCTCGATGTGGGAGGCGGCCGTGCCCTGTTCGGGGACGTTCCCGAGCAGCAGGTCCGCGATCTCCACCGCGTCGCAGTGGGCCCGCACGGTGGGTGCCGCTCCTGGGCGGTCGACGTACCGCCCGCCGCCCGGAGCGTCCGGGGCCCAGCAGCGGGCGATGAGGTCAGCCGCGTGGTCGGTGGCCGTACGGCGGAACTCGGCGAGCTGCTCCGCGAGTCGCCCATGTGGGGCTATGGCGGCGGCCGGGCGGATGGTCGTCCGGCGGTCGCGGATCGGGCGGGCGGGATTACCGGCCGCGACCGTCCAGGCGGGGACGGACTTGGTGACCACCGCTCCGGCGCCGATGACGCAGTGGTCGCCGATGGTCACCCCGTCGAGGACGACGACATGGGAGCCGATCCACACGTCGTCGCCGATACTGATCCCGCGGCTGGTGACGGGCTGCTGGTGGACCGGGATGTCGGGTTCGGCGGTGTGGTTGAAGCCCAGCACGGAGGTGTGGGCGCCGATACGGACTCCGTCGCCGAGTTTCACGGTGCCGCGGACGGTCGTGAACGGGTTCAGCGAGCAGTCGGCGCCGACCGTGATGTCGCCGGTGACGTACGCGTGGGCGCCGATGTAGGAGTCGTCGCCCAGGTGCAGGCGGTCCGGGTACACGGCGGCGGACTTCGCGACGTAGCACCGCTCGCCGACGGTCACGGTACCGGTGGCGAGCAACTTCTGTTGCCATAGCCGCTGTTCGGCGCGCTGCGCGTCCGAGGCACCTTCACTGAAGAGCCAGGGACAGTGCTCGAACAGTCCGTCATCCTGAGTGGGCGTGTCGGACGGCTCCTGAGCGGTCGGCTCCGGGGCGGGCACGGGAGGGGTTCCGCCGTCTTGGCTCATCAGGTGCTCCTCCACGGGGTAGTTGAGCGCGATTATGGCCGTCCGCTCGGACTGCGTCAGTGGGTGCCTGTCGTCGCGAGAAGCCGGTCGATCTCGGCGAGCTCGTCGGCGTTCAGGGGTGCGGCGTCCAACGCCGCGAGGTTCTGGTCGAGTTGGGCGACGCTGCTGGCGCCGATGATGACCGAGACGACGCGCGGGTCGCGCAGGATCCAGGCGAGGGCGAGCTGCGCGAGTGTCTGCCCGCGCTGTTCCGCCACCTTGGCGAGGGCGCGGATGAGGGAGAGCTTCGCCTCGGTGAGGGCGTCGCTCTTGAGGAAGTGCCCCACCGCCATCCGTGAGCCGGCCGGGATCCCCTTGAGGTAGCGATTCGTCAGCAACCCCTGGGCCAGCGGGGAGAAGGCGACAAGGCTGCTTCCGGTGTCGCCGACGGCTTCCAGTACGCCGGGCTCGACGGTGCGGTCGAGCATGGAGTAGGCGGCCTGGTGCAGGAGCAGCGGGGTGCCGAGGCCGTCCAGGATCTCCACGGCGCGGCGGTGCTGTTCCGGTGAGTAGTTGGAGATGCCCGCGTACAGGGCCTTGCCCTGGCGGACGGCGGTGTCGAGGGCGCCCATGGTCTCCTCCAGGGGCGTGTCCGGATCGAAGCGGTGCGAGTAGAAGACGTCCACGTAGTCCAGACCGGTGCGGCGCAGCGACTGGTCCAGGCTGGACAGTAGGTATTTGCGTGAGCCGCCGTCGCCGTAGGGTCCGGGCCACATGTCGTAGCCGGCCTTGCTGGCGATGAACAGCTCGTCCCGGTACGGGCGGAAGTCCTGTGCGTAGAGCGTGCCGAAGTTCGCCTCGGCGGAGCCGTAGGGCGGGCCGTAGTTGTTGGCGAGGTCGATGTGTGTCACCCCGCGGTCGAAGGCCCGGCCCAGTACCGCCCGCTGGTTCTCCAGCGGGGCGGTGTCTCCGAAGTTGTGCCACAGGCCCAGCGAGACGGCGGGCAGGAGCACGCCGCTGTGTCCGGCGCGCCGGTAGGTCATCGAGGTGTAGCGATCGTCGGCGGCCTGGTGGGCCATTGCGGGAGGTCCTTTCGGAGCGGTTGCGAAGAACGTGACGGGAGCCGGGGGACCCGCTACTCCTCGGTGGGTCCGAGGTCGGGGGTGTCACGGAGGTCGACGCTGCGCCTGGTGGTGGCGTGGATTTCGAGGACGGTGATCTCGTTGCGGCCGGGGCGCAGAACGGGCGCGGGGACGTAAAGGGTGTGCTGCGGACCGCGCGACCAGTACCGGCCGAGGGAGAAGCCGTTGATCCAGGCGTTGCCCTTGATCCAGCCCGTCAGGGAAAGGAAGCTGTCGGCCGGCCGCTCGATGTCGAAGTGGCCGCGGTGGAAGGCCGGACCGAGGTGCGGTGCGTCCGTCGGAGCGAAGGCCAGACCGTCGAGGGTGCCGAGTCCCAGTGGAGTGCACTGCCAGCCGTTGAGTTCGACGCCGTTCAGGGCGACTGGGCCGAGCAGGCCCTTGCGGTCGTGGATGCCCTGGCCGTAGTTGACCCGGCCCTGGTTCTCGACCAGCACGGAGAGCACCGCGCCCGCTCGGGGTACGGCGAAGGCCAGAGCGTGCTCGTGGTCCTCGCGTTCCAGGACGCCGACGGGTTGCCCGTCCAGGAACACCTGGGCCCGGTCGCGGACGTCACCGACGCTCAGCAGTGCGGGGCCGGCGGCGGGCAGGGTGGCGCGGTAGTGGACGAAGCCGAAGTCTTGGCCCAACTGCTCCATGGCCAGCGGCTGTTGCGCGCGCAGTGCCCGATCACCGCCCAGGACCGGCAGGTTGTCGAACAGGGCGGCGCTGTGGGTGAGTTCGACGCCGGGGACAGCGAGCTTGGGTGCCGGGTCGGGCAGTTTCACCTTGGGGACCGGGGCGTACTTGGCGATGACCTCCCGGAAGGCGGTGTACTTGGGGCCGGGGTCGCCTGCCTCGTCGAGCGGGGCGTCGTAGTCGTAGGAGGTGATGGTGGGCCGGTAGTCGCTCTTGTCGTTGGCGCCGTTGGTGAAGCCGAAGTTGGTGCCGCCGTGGAACATGTAGAAGTTCACCGACGCTCCGGCGGCCAGCAACTCGTCCAGGGTGGCGGCGGCGTCCTCGGCGCTTCGGGCAGCGTGCGGGCCGTCCCAGTGGTCGAACCAGCCGTCCCAGAACTCCGTGCACATCAGCGGTCCGGTGGGCAGGTGGCGACGCAGTTCGGCGAGGTTCGCCGCGGCCCGGCTACCGAAGTTGGCGGTCCGCAGGACTCCGTCGAGTCGGCCGCGGGCCAGGTCGGCGGGCTGGTCGGAGGTGAACAACGGGACGTCGACGCCGTACTGGCGCAGCAGCTCCGCGAGGTGGCGCAGGTAGGCGGTGTCCTCACCGTAGGCGCCGTACTCGCTCTCGATCTGTACGGCGATCACCGGGCCGCCACGGGTGCCCAGGTAGGGCAGCAGGAGCGGGAGCAGGGCCGCGAAGTAGCGGTCCACCGCGGCGAGGTAGCGCTGGTCGGTACTGCGCAGGACGATCCCCGGCTCGGCCAGCAGCCAGGAGGGCAGACCCCCGCCCTCCCACTCGGCGCAGATATACGGGCCGGGGCGCAGCACAACGTGCAGGCTCTCGGTGGCGGCCAGCTCGATGAAGCGCGGCAGGTCGAGGGCGCCGTCCATGCGTAACTCGCCCGGCCGGCGCTCGTGCAGGTTCCAGGGGACGTACGTCTCCACGGTGTTGAGGCCCATCAGTCGGGCCTTGTGCAGCCGGTCGGCCCACTGCTCGGGATGGACACGGAAGTAGTGCAGGCCGCCGGAGATGATCTGGAACGGCTGCGCGTCGAGAAGGAATCCCTCGTCGAGGATCTCAAGCACGGGCACGGCTGGACTGCTCCTTGTGGCGGGGAGGACGGGGCGGGGCGCCCACGGTGCGATGGTGCCCCGCCCCGGTTCGGGACGTCCGGCGGCGGTCAGCCACCGCTGACGGTGAAGCCCTGCCGGTTCCCGTAGTCGGCGATCCGCTTCTGCCAGGCGGTGAGGCCGGTCGACAGGTCGGTGCCGGCGCTGATGGACTGCCCGGCGGTGTCCTTGAACACCGAGTTGGCGTAGACCTGGAAGGGCAGGTACTGCCAGCCGGGGGTGACCTGGGCGGACGAGGCGGCGTAGACCTGGTTGGCCTGCTGGTCACCGAGCACGGCGATCTTCTTGTTGAGGAAGTCGGGATCCTTGAGCAGCGCCAAGGTGGCCGGGAAGAGTCCGCCGTCAGCCAGCGCCTTGGTCGCGGTCGGATCGGAGTTGAGCCATTCGGCGAAGGCCACCGCCGCGGCCTTGTTCTTGCTGGTCACCGGGACGGCATTGGAGGAGCCGCCGTTCTCGGAGGAGGCCTTGCCGCCGGCCGTCCACTGCGGGACCGGGGCGGCGGCCCACTTCCCGGAGGTCTGCGGGATGGTGGAGGCGATGCTGCCCGGCGCCCAGGCGCCGGCGATCCACGTGGCGTACTTGCCGCTGGCCATGCCCTGCCACCACTCGTTGGTCCAGATGGCGGTGGGGTCGGCGAGCTTCTTCGACAGCAGGGAGGTCCACAGGGTGCTGACCTTGGTCGCGCCGGTGGCCTTGAGGTCGACCGAGACCTTGGTGGATCCCGTGGTCTGGAAGGGCTTGCCGCCTGCCTGCCAGATGAGGCTGTCGACAACGCCGGCGTCGCTCGGGTCCACGGCGGTGATGTAGTGGGTGGGGTCCGCCGCGTGGATCTTGCCAGCGTCGTCGGCGAACTCCTTCCAGGTCTTGGGCGGCTGCAGTCCGAGCTTCTTGAAGACGTCGGTGCGGTAGAACATGGTCAGCGGGCCGGTGTCCTGGGGGACGCCGTAGACCCCGCCGTTGGTCGAGACCTGGGACCACGCGGAGGCGGTGAACTTGTCCTTGAGCGACTGGACGTTGTAGTCGTCGAGGTTGACCAGGTCCTTGGACAGGGCCATTTCCGGCAGCGCGAAGTACTCGACCTGGGCGATGTCGGGGCCGCCGGTGCCGGCCTTGATGGCGGTCTGGAGCTTCGTGTACTCGGCGGGGCCCTGGCCCGCGTTGACCACGTTGATCTTGATCTTGGGGTGCAGCGCCTCGAACTTGGCGACGATCGGCTTGAGGTTGGGCGTCCAGGTCCAGAAGGTCAGTGTGGTCGCCTTGTCGAGCGCGCCGGCCGTCGCGGCCGCGTTCGCGCCGCCCGAGTCGGCGGATCCGGAGCAGGCGGTCAGGGTGAGAGCCAGCGCGGCTACGGGCGCGGCGGCGAGGAGGACTCGTCTACGGGGCGGGGGTGAAAGGGACATGGCTGTGGTGCTCCTCTACGTCATTGTGGGAGGTGGAACCTGGTTTGGGAGGGGGGCTTACTGCTTGACGCTTCCGCTGGCGAGGCCGGACTGCCAGAAGCGCTGCAGGAAGAGGAAGGCGATGATCAGGGGCACGATCGCCAGCAGACTTCCGGTGACGATCAGCGGGTAGAGCTGTGCGGTGCCGGCCGTGCTCTGACCGCTGGCCTGGGTGTTCCACTGGTTCAGACCCACCGTCAGGGGGAACCAGTGGGGATCGCTCAGCACGATCAGCGGCAGAAAGTAGTTGTTCCAGGTCGCGACGAGCGCGAACAGGAGGACGGTGACGAACCCGGGGGCCAGCAGCCGCAGCGAGATGGTGAAGAAGGTCCGCAGCTCACCCGAACCGTCGATGCGGGCGGCTTCGAGCATGGAGTCGGGCACCGCGTCCAGCGCGTAGACCCGCATCAGATACAGGCCGAACGGGCTGGCGAGCGCCGGGATCAGCACCGCCCAGGGCGTGTTGACGATATCCAGCTTGCTGAACAGCAGGTAGGTGGGGACGGCCAGCGCCGTGGTGGGGATGGTGACGGCACCCAGCACCAGGGCGAACAGCGCCTTCTTCCCACGGAACTCGTACTTCGCCAGCGCGTAGCCGCCCGCTGTCGCGATGATCGCCGCTCCGCCCGCACCCACCACGGAGTAGAGCAGGGTGTTGCCGAACCAGCGCAGGTAGATGCCGTCGTCGTAGGTCAGGACGTCGTGGACGTTCTGGAAGAAGTGGAAGCCATCGCCGAACCACAGGCCGAAGCTGGAGAACAGCGACTTGCTGTTCTTGGTGCTGCTCATCAGCAGCCAGAACAGGGGCAGTAGGGTGTAGGCGAGCATCAGGACCATGGCCACCGTCAGCGGGGTGCTGCCGCGCCGCCGCGGGGCACGCCGACCGGATCCGGCGGGGCGGCCGGGACGGGTACGCCGGCTGGCGGGCGCTGTTGCGGTGGCGGTCACAGGACGCGCTCCTTCCGGGCGGTCCAGAGCTGGACCGCGTAGGCGACGGCGGCCGTGACCACGCCGAGCAGGACGGCGATGGCGGCGGAGTAGTTGAACTGCTGGCCGTTGAACGCCAGGTTGAAGGCGTACATGTTGGGCGTGTAGCTGGTGGTGATGACGTCGGGCGCCAGCGACTGCAGGATGTTGGGCTCGTTGAAGAGCTGGAAGCTGCCGATGATCGAGAAGATGACGGTCAGCAGCAGCGCCTGACGCAGTGCCGGGATCTTGATGCTCCATGCCTGGCGGATCGCTCCGGCGCCGTCCATCTCCGCGGCCTCGTACAGCTCTTCCGGTACCGAGCGCAACGCCGCGTACAGGATGAGCATGTTGTAGCCGGTGTACTCCCAGGTGTTGATGTTGCCGATGGAGGCCAGCATCCAGGGCTTGGACAGCAGGTTCGGCATGGCGACGCCGAGCGCGTCCCCGACTTGGTGGACCAGGCCGAAGTTCGGGCCGTACAGATATCCCCACATGAGCGCGGCCACCACGGCGGGGACCGCGTAGGGGATGAAGATGCCGATCCGGAACAGGCCGGCCCAGCGCAGCCGGCCGCTGTCGATGATCAGCGCGGCGAGCAGTGCGAGGCCGAGCATGATCGGCACCTGTACGGCGAGGAAGAGCGCCACCCGCGCCAGCCCCACGCGGAAGAGGGTGTCGCCGAAGGCCCGGGTGTAGTTCTCGAAGCCGACGAAGACGGTGCCGCCGACCAGCCGCTCCTGGAAGAGGCTCAGGTAGACCGCGTACAGCAGAGGTGCGGCGATGGCGATCGCGAAAACCAGCAGGAAGGGTGCGAAGAGTACGTAGCCGAATCGGCCGTGCGGGGAAGTCACCCCCCGGCGAGACGGATATGCGGCGGACGAAGACAGCTTGCTCAAGGCTCTGGTCCTGTTCACGCGGTACTGATGGACCGTGTTTGCGCTAACACGCTTGACTGGATGGGAGACTGCCCGCGCTCGCTCCCGCGTGTCAAGAGGGTGTTACCAAAAGGAATCCGATGGGTGTCCGGGGGGACAGAAGCTCCAGATAAGGCGCATGCCGGGCGCTTATACGGTCTGACCTCGCCATCCGGAGGCTCCAGAGGCGCCGTGTCCGCACCTGAATTGACTCCACACCCGTGTTTGCGCCAACATCATGGTGAGAGCAAGCAGCCTGGACGAGCGAGGAGACCTGGGTATGAACAGGGCGGGGAGCACCTCGGCCGGAGCCGCCGCTGAGAGCGTCCCTCCCGCGCGCACCCGGCCGCCCTCACAGGCGGACGTCGCCGCGCTGGCCGGTGTCTCCAGCCAGACCGTCTCCCGCGTCGCCAACGACAAGTCCAACGTCGACGACGAGACCCGGCAGCGCGTCCTGGCCGCCATGGAGATGCTGGGGTACCGGACCAACACCGCCGCCCGTGCGCTGGCGACCGGCCAGTTCCGGATGCTCGGCGTCATCAGCTTCGACCTGAGCGCCCACGGCAATGCCCGGACGCTCCAGTCCATCGCGGCAGTGGCCCAGGACGCCGGGTACTCGGTCAACGTCGCCGTCGTCAGGGCCGCTACCGAAGGAGCCGTGCGACAGGCGTTCTCCCAGCTCACCAGCCAGGCCGTAGACGGCATCGTGCTGATCGAGGCACAGATCCTGGACCGACCCGAGCTGCGGCTGCCTCCCGGCGTCCCGATCGTGATGGCCGACGGGAACCCCGGCCAGCGCTTCCCCGCGGTCGACAACAATCAGCTCGTCGGCGCCCGCGCCGCCACCGAGCACCTGCTCTCCCTGGGGCACACCACGGTCTGGCACCTCGCGGGCCCAAGGGACTCCTACTCCGCCCGCCACCGGGTCACGGCCTGGCACACGGCGCTGAAGGAAGCCGGGGCCCCCGTCCCGCCGGTCAGCTACGGCGACTGGAGCGCCGAGTCCGGCTACGTCATCGGCCGTGAACTCGCCGCCCGGGACGACATCACCGCCGTCTTCGCCGGCAACGACCACATGGCGATCGGCCTGATCCGGGCCCTGACCGAAGCCGGTCGCACGGTGCCGGACGATGTGAGCGTCGTCGGCTTCGACGACGTCGCCGAGGCCGCCTACCTCCAGCCGCCGCTCACCACCGTGCACCAGGACTTCGAGGAAATGGGCCGCGCCTGCGTCACCGTACTGCTGCGGCAGATCGAGGGCGGCGAGTCGATCGCGGGACTGATCGACTCCGTCGAACCCCGACTCGTCGTACGCGCGAGCACCGCGCCTCCGCCGAAGCGGCCGAGGACGAAGAAGTCGTAGGAGCCCGCCAGGGCGGTGTCCGGGGATCCTGATGCGCCGGTTGGCCTGCTGCCGAGCGACGAGCCGCCTTTCCCAGCCGGTCCCCGTGCGCTGTTTCGGCGAAACTGCGGCCCGTTGCGCTCGGGCGACGAATGTGTGAACAGACCCTTGACTGCCTCGGCGGGCGGCAGCACACTCCGCACAACCCAACATGTTTGCGCAACCATCAACATGATGGGCACCCACCAGCCCCCAACCGATGAGGTTCGGCATGCCCGCACGCTTTCTGACCTCCGCACGGCGCCTGGGCTCCACCTTCGGCGCACTCATCGCTCTGACCGCCGCGGCGCTTCTGTCGGCGCCCGCGGCCCACGCCGACACCAACGGCACCTTCACCCCCGGCGCCGCCTGGAACGACACCTCGGGCAACGCCCTTCAGACGCACGGACTCGGCATCGTGAAGGTCGGCTCCGACTGGTACGGCTTCGGCGAGAACAAGTCGGGAGAGAGCTCCACCAACGCCCAGTTTCAGTCCGTCAGTTGCTACAAGTCCAGCGATCTGTCCCACTGGGCCTATCAGGGGGCCGCCCTGAGCCAGCAGTCGAGCGGCGACCTGGGGCCGAACCGGGTCGTGGAACGCCCCAAGGTCATCTACAACGCGTCGACCGGCAAGTACGTGATGTACCTGCACATCGACAGCTCCGACTACTCCGAGGCCAAGGTCGGCGTCGCGACCAGCAGCACGCCGTGCGGTGCCTACAGCTACCAGGGCAGCTTCCGGCCGCTCGGCTACCAGAGCCGGGACATCGGCCTCTTCCAGGACACCGACGGCACCGGCTACCTGCTGAGCGAGGACCGTGCCAACGGCCTGCGCATCGACAAACTCTCGGCCGACTACCTCAGCGTCACGAGCGCGGTGACGGTCTTCGCCGACTACGAGTCACCGGCGATGGTGAAGACCGGGGGCCGGTACTACCTGCTCGGGTCCCACCTGACCGGCTGGAACACCAACGACAACGTGTACGCCACGACGACCTCGCTCACCGGCACCTGGTCCGCGTTCCGTACCTTCGCGCCCGTGGGCACCAAGACCTACAACACGCAGACCGCCAACGTCATCCCGGTCCAGGGCAGTTCGGGCACCACGTTCATCTACGCCGGTGACCGCTGGACGACCTCCGATCTGGGCGCCTCGCCCCTGGTGTGGCTGCCGATGACGATCAGCGGCACGACGGTGGCCGTCGGCTGGCAGAACTCCTGGACCCTCGACGTGACCACCGGCACCTGGTCGGGCACCTCCAACCCCGCCGCTGCCACGCACCGGCTCACCGGCGCCGGAAGCGGGCTGGTGATGGATGTCGGCAACGGGTCGACGGCCAACGGCGCGGGCATCGACCAGTGGGGCTCCAGCGGGGCCTCCAACCAGCAGTGGACGCTCAAGCAGGTCGCCGGGAACGTCTACACCTTCACCGGCGTGGGCAGCGGCAAGTGCCTGGACGTGCCCAGCCAGTCCACCACGCAGGGCATCCAGTTGGACATCTGGACCTGCAACAACGGCACCAACCAGCAGTGGGCGCTGGAGGCCGCCGGTTCCTACACCTCCTCGTCCAACGCCTCTTATGTCCTGGTCAATCTCAACAGTGGTCTGATCGCGGACGTGACCGGAGCGTCGGCCACCGCGGGAGCGACCGTCGAGCAGTGGGCCGCCACCGGTGGCACCAACCAGACCTGGACCTTGAACTGACGCCGATGAATCCGATCGGCCAAGTCTGGTGAACGCGGGGTCGAGTGAGCCCTTGTCCTCCTTCATGACGTACAGGATCTGGGCGGAGAGCGCGGCGACGAGCAGTTCGTCACCGGCGAAGGCGATACCGGACGGCGCCCACGTTCCGGTGCCGGAGCTGATGAGCGCGGCCCACATTCCGTCCCGTTGGGTGTCGTCCGGGACGAGGGGCCATCCGAAGTTGCCGCCGGGGACGATGCGGTTGAACTCGTCGTCGCGGACTCACCGTGCTTCGCCGCGAAGAGTCGGCCTTCCCTGTCCCAGGCCAGTCCCTGGGGGTTGCGGTGGCCGTAAGAGTAGACGTAGGAGTCCTTGAAGGGGTTGCCCTTGGCTGGGCGGCCGTCCAGGTTCCTCCTGAGGATTTCCCCGCCAGGTTGTCGACATCCTGGGGATGGTCGTCGTTGTGAACCCAACCTGTGGTGGCGTGGAGGTTCTTGTCCGGCCCGATCGCCAACCGCTCCCCGTTGTAGAGCTGGTGTCCGGGAATGTCGTCCAGTAGGACCCGTGTCTCCACCCATGCCGTGCCGTCGTAGTTGACCTCTGCGATCCGGTTCGTGAGATCGGAGCCGGCGGCGTAGGCGTAGTAGACGTAGGCGTTGCCGGTGTCACCGAAGTCGGCGGCGAGGGCGAGGCCCATCAGGCCGCTGCCGCCGTCGTGCACGACCGGGTCCGAGGTCTGCACGTCGTACCGTTCGAGACCGCCGTCGGCGTCGATCATCGCGATGGTGCCCGAGGCTTCGGTCACTACCAAGGTGCCGTCGGCGATCCTGACTTCCCAGGGGTAGTTCAATTCATCGCTGACCACCGTCACCTTCCAGTCGTCGGAGGTGAGCCCCGTCAGGCTCGGCCCCGTGTAATCGTTGCCCGCCACCGGACGGTGCAGGGACGGTGGGGAGGTATGAGACGGGGCTGTTTCGGGCTCGGACGTCGCCGTCGAACACCCGGCCAGTACGAGTACGGCCGTGAGGATGATCGGTGGGTTCCTTTTCATTGCGGTCGTCTCCAGTAGTCGGTCGTCGGCCGAGGAATCGGCGCGTGGTAGGCGAGCCGAGCCAGTGGCTTCCGGCCGGGCCTTTCCGGTCAGACGCGTGCCGGGACACCTTCGCTTGCTGGAACGGGCGGTCCCACTGCGCGCCGGCCGTGGATGGGGCCGGCGCCGCGGGACAACGGCAGCCCTGTGGCCCGGTTGGCGTGGGCGATGATCTCCGCTGCGATGGAGACGGCCGTCTCCTCGGGGGTGGGCACCGAGGTCGAGGCCGATCGGGGAGTGCAGGAAAGCCAGTTGGCTCTGCGGTACACCGGCTTCGCGCAGCAGGTCCATACGGTGGTCGTGGGTGCGGCGGGAACACATCGCACCGACGTAGCCCACCCGCAGACCGAGCGCGAGCCGTAGCAGGGGGATGTCGAACTTGGCGTCGTGGGTGAGGACGCAGACGGCGGTGCGGGCATCAATCTCCGTGTGCTCCAGGTAGCGGTGCGGCTAGTCGACGACGACCTCGTCCGCATCCGGGAAACGGGCCGCGGTGGCGAAGACGGGGCGGCCGTCGCACACGGTGCCCCGGTAACCGAGGAAGCGCCCGGCCTGGCTGAGGGCGGCGGCGAAGTGGACGGCGCCGAAGATCAGCATCGGTCTCGCCGACAGCCGCCGAAGCCCTGGCCTCCTCCGGCGACACCACGCGTCATCACCCCACACAACTGGGTGCCTATTACGGCACTCGTAAGGAAATCCCTCATGAGCGAGGTCATTTTCGTCACCGGTGCCGGACGCGGTCTGGGCGCGGACATCGCCCGCGAGGCTCTCGCCGCCGGTCACCAGGTCGTCGCCACCGGCCGCCGTCCCGACGAGTGACATGACGTACGAGCGCTCAAGACCATGGGCTTCGAGCTGTGGTGCAGTCCCAGACGCCCGGCGGAGTCCCGACGGTCGTGCACACCGCCGAATTCAACGAACTCCACGACATCGCCTGCTGGTGCTCTCAACGATCACTTTGAACTCCCCGCTAGCGGCCGGTACGCCCTGGTCAGGCACTCGGAAAACCCGGTTCTGTGCGAACGGTTCGAACCGGCCCCCTCCTCCTGGATGGAGTGCGGGAAGGAGAGCTGGGGGACGTCCTGCCGGACGACCTGGCCTTCACCCGGAGTGACGACCACCGCCGGTGAACCCTCGCAGGGCAGATGGGGAACCGGCGAAATGAAGCCTGCGAAGCGACGGAATAAGCATCGGCACCATGTCGACCAGGGAGAGACTGACCTAATGACAGCATTGAGCCGGATCGAAGCGCTATTCGGAGTGACGGCCATCGTGGAGTGCCGCAATCCGCATGTTTCGGATGAGCGAGCCGAAGCGCTGGTGCGCAACACCGTTGCCGGACCAGCGGCAGGTTACTGGGAGGGGTAAGCGCACCTGATTCTGCGCAGCTACTTGCTGGCTGCAGCTCTCTCTGATGCCAGCGCGGCCGAGATTGGCGCCTGGGCTAGCCGCCCGGAGGACTCCGCGGCGGCGCAGGTGTTGAGGGACCATGTTGCAGATGTTCCTGACGGCTGGCCCGAGGCCTTGGACTCGGGGTTGCCGTCCGCCGGGACGGAACGATGGATGGTCTTCGCCACGATCCTGCATGCGCTGCAGCCGAACACCCAACCGCTCGACACGCCCAGGGTTTCCTAACCCGTACCGGATGCCGGTGCCGCTGATGTGAGGCGGGTTCTTGGGAGCCCCCACCGGACAACCCTGGACCTCCGCAACAAGATGAGGCGCATTTCAGCAGGTCAGCGAATTCCGTCGGTTGCCCAGAGGCGGCACAGCGCCCTGTCACCGCCGCAGGGCGCGGGTTGTCCTTCGACAGCGAAGTTAGTCGTGTGCACCGCGCTGATCTGGGGCGACTGAGTTGGATGTCTACGCGAAGTCGCCGCAGACCGGGTTCCTTGGCGCGGAGGTCGTCACCAAGGAGCCGACGGAGTAGCGGAGGCCCGCTCAGGGCTTGTGTGTGCTGTGTTGGTCGCTGGGGAGTTCGGTGTTCTGCTGCTCGCTCTGATCGAGAGTGGCGGCCCAGCTGGCCAGAAGCCGGAGTCCATCGTGCGATGCGGAGCCGAGCTCGGCGCTCATTGCGGTGAGGGTGAGGCCGGGATCGTTCGGGACGGGCAGGCCCTCGAAGGCGAGGGTGAGGTCGCCGACGACAGGGTGGCGGAAGTGTTTGAGGCCGGTGCGGTGCAGGCGCACGTCGTGCGCGGCCCACAGCGTGCGGAATTCCTCGCTGCGGGTGGAGAGTTCACCGATCAGGTCGCTGAGGTCACGGTTGTAGGGATCCTGTCCGGCCTCGGTGCGCAGGAGAGCCGCCGAGGCGGCCTTTTGGTAGTCCAGTTCGGTCATGTACTCGTCGGCGCCGGGGTTGAGGAACTGGAAGCGGGCGAGGTTGACCGGCCGCGCGGGATCCTGGAACACGGGCCAGTACAGGGCTTTGCCGAGGCGGTTGGTGGCCAGGATGTCGAGGCGGCCGTTGCGGATGAAGGCCGGTGCCTCGGTCATCGCGTCCAGCAGCTGCTGCAGGGCGGGGCGGATCGGCTGCGGGCCGCGGCGGCGTGAGGGCTTGCGGGTGGTGCTGGCCGTGCGGGCCAGGTCCATCAGGTGGGCGCGCTCGGATTCGTCGAGCTGCAGCGCCTTGGCGAGGGCGTCCAGGACGGCTTCGGAGGCACCTGCGAGGTTGCCGCGTTCCATGCGGGCGTAGTACTCGGCGCTGACGCCGGCGAGCATCGCAACCTCTTCGCGGCGCAGCCCTTTCACCCGGCGCTGACCTGCGGCGGGCAGGCCGGCCTGCTGGGGTGTGATCTTGGCGCGGCGGCTGGTGAGGAACTCGCGGACCTCGCTGCGGTTGTCCATGGCTTCGAGGCTACGACGCTCCCGACGCGCGAGGGGTGTACTGCCAGTACACGTATCAACGGGTCCTTCCGCACGCCCGCGACCTGCCGTTTCATCGATAGCAGGCCAGCAATGGGGCCGACCGTCCACTCCGCTGGCACACACCGTGACGGCGAGACCGAATGGAGAGATGGTGCCCGCTCCCCGCCCCTGCGGGGACACGCCTGGGCATCCCCGCGGAAAGGAGCCGATCATGGCGGAGGGCAAGAAGCCCGAGGGTCCGCGTCAGCAGTTCGGGGAAATCGCCCCGGCACTGGCGGGATACAGCGAGGACGTGCTGTTCGGGCAGGTGTGGGAGGACCCCGACCTGTCCCCGCGGGACCGCAGCCTGGTCACGGTGGCCAGCCTGATCACCAGCGGCAGCACCGAGCAGCTCGCCTTCCACCTGGGCAAGGCCCGCGAGAACGGGGTCAGCGACAAGGAGCTGATCGCCACGGTCACGCATTTGGCGTTCTACGCCGGATGGCCCAAGGCCATGTCCGCGCTCACCGTCGCCCGCGGGGTCCTGGCCGAGGACTGATTCGCCTCGCCCCACCTCCCTCTACCCCTCGCCTGTGTGTGGCCGAGCCGCGACAGAACGTATGCAAGGAGAACGATCATGGATATCACCCAGCCTCCGGCCACGATGAAGCTTCCGGCAGAAATGTTCACCGGGGATGCCTGGGCCGATGTGATCTACCGCGGTGAGGATCCCTCCCGCGCGCGGGCGAACATGGTGCGCTTCGCGCCCGGCGCCCGCACGGCCTGGCACTCCCATGGCCTGGGCCAGACTCTCTACATCGTCGAGGGAATCGCCCTCATCCAGTCCCGCGGCGGCACGATCGCCGAAGCGCATCCCGGGGACGTGATCTTCACGCCGGCGGGTGAGGAGCACTGGCACGGAGCGGCCCCGGATCGATTCATGGCGCACATCGCGCTGTGGGAGGGCGACGACGTCGACTGGCTGGAGCACGTCACTGACGACCAGTACTCCGGTCCCCGACGCCCCGCCCGCGCCTCCTGACCTTCCCGAGCACGCGTCCTGCACCGGATGCCCGTGCCCGGTTCGCGCACTGCGAGCGCCGCGCCGCCCAGACTCTCCTGCGCCCTGACGCACCTGGTGCGCTTCGGCCGCGGCGAGACCGTGGCCTGACGACCTCCCTGTACGAGCCGGCCCGTCGATTCGCCGGGCCCGCCTCAGAGATTGGACCCCTGAGCATGAACCCGCAGTACAACTTCGAGGGCCAGGTTGCCCTGGTCACCGGTGCGGCCTCTGGCATGGGACTGGCCGCCGCCCGCGCCTTCGCCCAGGCCGGCGCAGCCGTCGTGCTGGCCGACGTGAACAAGGACGCCGTCCAGACGGCGGCGAAGGAACTCACCGACGCCAGCTACCAGGCCATCGGTGTGGTGTGCGACGTCACCGACGAGGACCAGGCCGCCTCCATGGTCCAGAGCGCGGTGGACACCTACGGCCGTCTGGACATGGCGTTCAACAACGCCGGTATCCAGGTCCCGCCCTCGGACGCCGCCGACGAGACGGCCGAGAACTTCGACCGCGTCAACGGCGTCAACCTGCGCGGCGTGTGGGCCGCCCAGAAGCACGAACTGCGCCAGATGCGCACCCAGGGCTCCGGCGCGATCGTGAACTGCTCTTCCCTCGGTGGGCTGGTCGGCCTGCCCGAGCGCGCCGCTTACCACGCGTCCAAGCACGGCGTGATCGGCCTGACCAAGAGCGCCGCGGTCGAGTACGCGCCCAAGGGCATCCGCATCAACGCCGTCTGCCCCGGCGTGATCGAGACCCCGATGGTCGCCGACATGCTCGAAGGCCAGGCCTAGGCCATGGCCGCGATCATGAGCGAGCAGCCCATCGGGCGCCTCGGCCAGGCCGAGGAAGTCGCCGCCGCCGCCCTGTGGCTGTGCAGCCCCGGCGCCAGCTTCGTCGTCGGCGTCGCCCTGCCCGTCGACGGCGGATACACCACCCACTGAACCGCCGCCCCGAACCGGGTCTCCCGGCCTGGGCGCGGCACACGCGCACCACCGCACCCCGACGCCGGGCCGTCCCTGACCCGCGTCACGGAGACCACCATGAGCACCTGGGACCAGGAACGGCTGCGCTCGTTCGCAGCAGCCGACGACGTGCACATCTCCCCGTTCCGCGAGGACGGCGTCACCTACGGCGCCCCGACCTGGATCTGATCCGTCGTCGCGGGCGGCGACCTCTACGTCCGCCCCGGCAACGGCCCCGACTCCCGCTGGTACCGGGCCGCGATGTCGCAGCAGGGCGGACGCATCCGTATCGCCGGTGTCGGCTACGAGGTGCGCTTCGATCCCGCTGAGGGCTCCGTCCTCGACGCGGTCGATGACGCCTGCCGCACCAAGTACGCCTCCAGCCCGTACCTGGAGCCGGTGCTCGGGCGCGGTCCCCGCTCGGCGACCGTCCGCATCACCCCTGCCCCGTAGAGCGGCTCACGACAAAGGAGCTTCACCATGGAATACACCCGTCTCGGTACCACCGGGCTGAAGGTGAGCCGTCTCGCCCTGGGGTGCATGAGCTACGGCGACCCGACCGTGCCCGGCGCCCACCCGTGGGCGCTGACCGAGGAGAAGGCCGAGCCCTTCTTCCGGCAGGCCGTCGAGCTGGGCATCACCTTCTGGGACACCGCCAACGTCTACCAGGCCGGCACCTCCGAAGAGATCACCGGCCGTGCCGTCCGCGCCTACTCCCGGCGCGAGGACATCGTGCTGGCCACCAAGGTCCGCGGGAAGATGCACGACGGGCCCGGCGGCGAGGGCCTGTCCCGCAAGGCAATCCTCGAACAGGTCGACGCCTCCCTGACCCGGCTCGGCACCGACTACATCGACCTCTACCAGATCCACCGCTTCGACGACGAGACACCGGTCGAGGAGACGATGGAGGCCCTGCACGACGTCGTCAAGGCAGGGAAGGTCCGCTACCTCGGCGCCTCGTCGATGTACGCCTGGCAGTTCGCCAAGCTCCAGCACGCCGCCGACCTCGGCGGCTGGACCCGCTTCGTGTCCATGCAGAACCAGTACAACCTTCTGCGCCGCCAGGACGAGCCGGAACTGATGGCCCTGTGCGGCGACATGGGCGTGGGCCTGGTGCCCTACTCCCCGAACGGCAAGGGCCGCCTGGCGCGCCCCGCGGGCGAGCAGAGCCTCCGCTCCACCACCGATCACGTCGTGCAGTCCTTCGACAGCCCGCACGACGAACCGGTCATCGACGCGGTCCAGCAGGTCGCCGACGCCCGGGCCATCAGCATGGCGCAGGTCGCACTGGCCTGGGTGCTGCGCAACCCGCTGGTCTCCGCCCCCATCGTGGGAGCCACCAAGCCCCATCACCTCACCCAGGCCGTGGAGGCACTCGCCCTCCAGCTGTCCGACGACGAGGTGGCCGCTCTGGAGAAGCCGTACATCAACGCCGGACCCTCCTGGTTCTGACCGCCAGTCTCCTCGCGGACACAGCGCCGACGGCCAAGACGCCCCAGGGCCGGTCTCGTCCGCCGGCTGAGAGGGCCCAGCGGTTGGTCACAGCCCTGGGAGACGAGCAGGCGGTCAGCGCAGCTGGTCGGTGGGCTCGGCTTCCTGGGACCGGGTGGCTGCCAGGCTTGCCAGGAGCTTGAGGCGCTCTTCGGACGGAGTGCCGGGTTCGGCGGTGTAGAGGGTCAGGTCGTGCACGGTCCGGTTCGGTGTGGGCAGGTCCAGGGACTGATAGGTCAGTTCCAGGCGGCCTACATCGGGGTGTTCCAGGCGCTTGACGCCGTCGTGCCGGACGCGGACGTCGTGCGCGGCCCACATCGTGCGGAACTCGGGGCTGAGTGTGGACAGCTCCCCGATCAATTCGCGCAGGGCCCGGTCCTGGGGCTCACGTCCGGCCTCTGCCCGCAGGAGCGCGACGGTGGCACTGGCGGCGGCGTCCCAGTCGACGAAGAAGTCGAAGGCGCGAGGGTCGAGGAAGTGGAAGCGGGCGATGTTGGCGCGGCCCTGCTTGTCGACGGTCTCGCTGTCGAACATCGGCGCGTGCAGGGCGCGGGCCAGCGGATTGGTGGCGACGACATCCATCCGGCCGTTGCGGACGAAGGCAGCGGACATGGTGACGGAGTCCAGCAGCCACTGCACGGGCGGCGGGACCTTGACGTCCTTACGACGGGACGGTGTGCGGCGGGCGGGCCGGGCGGCGCGGGCCAGGTCGAACAGGTAGGTGCGTTCGGCCTCATCCAGCTGCAGGGCCTGGGCGACCGCGCTGAGCACGTCTTCGGACACGCCGCTGATGTGGCCCTTTTCCAGGCGGGTGTACCACTCAGTGCTCACTCCGGCGAGCACGGCGACTTCCTCGCGCCGCAGGCCCGGGACGCGGCGCCGTCCGCTGGTGGGCAGCCCGACCTGCTCCGGGGTGATCTTCGCTCGTCGGCTGGCGAGGAAGTCCCGGATCTCGGTGCGGGTGTCGGCGCGGTCGCCGGGTTGCTGGTCCATGCCATCCACGCTAGCGGCGGATCGCCGGTGAGGGAGGTTGAGGTTGTCCCCCCTATAAACACAGCCTTCTACCCGCGCGACGCAGGGGGTTTCGTGGGATCAGCACCCGATCACCACCCCACGGAGATGTGAGTATGAGTTCGCAAGGAGGAGTCCTCCAGGCCCCCGCCAAGGCGCCCGTCGAGGCCGGCGAGCGTTCGCCCGCCCGGCTGCCGCTCGTCGTGTACGTGCTGGCGCTGGGCACGTTCCTGATGGGCACGACCGAGTTCGTGGTGGCCGGCCTGCTGCCGGAGATCGCAGGCGACCTGCAGGTCAGCGTCGCCCAGACCGGCCTGATGATCACCGTCTTCGCGGTCGGGATGATCGTCGGCGCCCCGCTGATGGCGATGCTCACGCTGCGGCTGCCCAAGCGGCTGACGCTGATGCTCGCCCTGGGCGTCTTCGCCGCCGGTCACGTCCTCGTCGCCCTCAGCTCGGACTTCACCCTGGTGCTGGCCGCACGGTTCCTGACCGCCATTGCCACCGGCGCCTTCTGGGCGGTGGCCAATGTCGTCGCCGCACGCGCTGCGGGCCCTGCCGCCAGCTCCCGCGCCCTGGGGCTGGTCGGGGCCGGAGCCATGCTCGCGAACGTCGTCGGCGTGCCCGTGGGCGCGTTCGCCGGGCAGGCCATGGGCTGGCGCGGACCGTTCTGGGCCCTGGCGGCCCTCTCCGCGGCGGCCGTGGTGCTGGTCGCCCGTACCGTCCCCCACGAGGTCGGCGGCCACCAGGAGGCAGGGTCGATCCGGTCCGAGCTGACCGCTCTGCGCTCGGGCCGCGTATGGCTGGTCCTGGCGGCCTGCGCCACCACGACCGGCGGCGTCCTGGCGGCCTACTCCTACATCTCCCCGCTGCTGACCGACCGGTCGGGCATCGCCTCCGGGACCGTGCCGCTGGTCCTGGTCGGCTTCGGCCTCGGCGCCCTGGCCGGCTCGCTCGTCGGAGGCCGGCTCGGCGACCGCCGCCCGCACACCGTGACCGTCGTGGCCGCCGCGGGAGCCACACTCCTGCTGCTCGCGGTCTCCCTGCTGGCCGGCTACACCGTGCCCACCATCATTCTGGTCGCCCTGCTGGGCTTCTTCGGGCTCGGCGCCAACCCGGTGCTGATGGCCCTGGCGGTCCGCTTCGCACGCCAGGCACCCGTCCTGGCCTCCGCCCTGACCGTCTCGGCCTTCAACCTCGGCACCGCCATCGGCTCCTGGATCGCCGGACTCACCCTCGACAGTTCGCTCGGGGCCACCGGCCCCGCCGTGGTCGGCACCGTCATCGCCGCCCTCACTCTGATCCCCACCGCCGCCCTCGCGTTCACCCAACGGCGCCGCTCCACCACGACCTTCCCTCCGAACATGCAGGCCGACGCCGCCACACAACACACAGCGGCATAAATGCTGAGAAACCGGCTAAACCGTGCTCCGGTAGCCAGGCCGGTCACGCCCCCCGCCCCTGAATACGCACCACTGGAAATGGAGCATCACTGATGCGCGCAACACTCATGTACAGCGCCGGCGACGTCCGCGTCGAGAACGTCCCCGACTCCGTCATCAAGCAGCCCACCGACGCACTGGTCCGGATCACCGCCTCCTGCGTCTGCGGCAGCGACCTGCACCCCTACAACTCCATGAAGCCTGAGGACGGACCCGCCCGGATGGGGCACGAGTTCATCGGCATCGTCGAGGACACCGGCCCGGAGGTGACCACCGTCAAGCGCGGCGACCTGGTCGTCGCCCCGTTCGCCATCTCCGACAACACCTGCGAGTTCTGCCGCGAGGGCCTGCACACCTCCTGCGCCCACCCGCAGGCCAACTTCTGGGACGGCGAGCCGGACGAGGGCGGCCAGGCCGAAGCCGTCCGCGTCCCGCTCGCCGACGGCACCCTCGTCAAGCTCCCCGTCGCGCCGGACTCCGCCCTCATCCCGTCACTGCTGACGCTCTCGGACGTCTTCGGCACCGGCTACCACGCCGCCCTCATGGGCGGGGTCAACGAGCGCACCCGCGTCACCGTGATCGGGGACGGAGCCGTCGGCCTGCTCGCCGTACTCTCCGCCAAACGGCTCGGCGCCGAGCAGATCATCCTCATGGGACGCCACCAGGCTCGCACCGACCTGGGCCGCGAGTTCGGCGCCACTGACGTCGTCGCCGCCCGCAGCGAGGAAGGCATCGAGCAGGTCCGCGAGCTCACCGGCGGACACGGCACGCACGTGGTCCTCGAAGCCGTCGGCCACATGCCCGCCTACGAGCAGGCCCTCGGCGTCGTGCGCCCCGGCGGCGCCATCAGCCGCGTCGGCGTACCGCAGTACGAGGAGGCACCGATCGGTTTCGGCAGCCTCTTCGGCCCCAACGTCCGCCTGGCCGGCGGACCCGCCCCGGTTCGCGCCTACATCGAGGAACTGATGCCCGCCATCCTTGACGGCACCATCGAGCCAGGGAGGGTCTTCGACGCCACCACCAACCTCGACGGCGTCCCAGCCGGGTACCAGGACATGGCCGACCGCAAGAGCCTCAAGGTCCTCGTCAAGCCCTGACCCCCGTGAACACCACGGGTCGGGAGGGGACGGCCACGCCCCCTCCCGACCCCGGCCCAAGTGCCGGACCGCCGCGAAAGTGCGCGCTGAACTGTGTCGTGCGAGTTCGGAGGTCCTGGTGTCCGTCGCTGGAAGAAGCGCCGTGCAGCACCTCCAGGATGTGCCCCTCCCACCAACGGGCCTGGTCAGCGGCCTTCGTGGGAAATTCTTGGATCCGTGCAGCCGGCGGAAGCCGTCGCCTTTCCTCCCGCATCTGGCACTCCCGCTGGGCAGGCGCACGAGCGACTACAGCCAGACCGTTCCTTCTGGTCTCCTTCCTGGCACCCCACTCCTCAGGGGAGCGCTCCTCAGGTCATGAGGTGATGTTGAGGGACGTGAGTGCGGTGTGGCCTCCGGCCGGGGCGGTGACTCGGAGTGCCACATAGCGGGCCGTGCTGTCGGTGCGCAGCACTCCCCGCGCCGTCAGCCGTGCCGCTCCGGTGTATGTACGGCCGTCCCTGCTGAACTCGGCCTGGGTTGCCGGGATGTGCCCGCCCCGCCACTGAGTGCGGATCTCCGTGATGTGCTGCTCGGCACCCAGGTCGACGACCATCCGACCGTCCGGGCCGGGGGTCCACGCGGTGCCTTCGTCTCCGTCGACCGCGGCGTTCGGGTCCGTCATGCCGGGCGGCAACGGTGCGGTCGGGAAGGTGGGGCGGCCGAGTGCGAGATCGGCAAGCGGGTACGCCGTGGCGCGCGGCACGGTGACCGTGGTCGTACGGCCCGCACGGACCGTGGCGTCGAGGCTCTTGCCCTGAGCGGAGACATTGACGTGGCAGGAGGGCCCGCCGAGTCGCACCGTGCGGCCGTCGACCACCTCGGCGCGCAGACCGACGGGAACGCGCTCCCCGGAGAGGACGAAGCGCCCAGGCAACAGCACGGCGGAAGCGGCGGACAGTTCGGCTTGATAGGCCGTACCCGATTCGGTGACGGTCTGCACACCCTCGTACAGGCGGATTCCGTCGGAGCGTGAACCCGCGATCGTCACTGTGGTGGTCACCGGATCCGAGGAGAGGTTGAACAGGCTCAGGTAGTCGTCGGTGAGAGCTGCCTTCACCTGGGCGGACTGCACCGAGGGGCTGTTCCGGGCGGCTGCGGCGCGCAGCCGCTCAGGCGTCGCGCCCGGGAGTCCCTCGACCAGAAGGCCCTCGGCCGGTCCGTCGGAGAGGACGACCGTGTCGCCGTACACCGAGATCGGGTTGGTACCGCCGCGCACGACGAGACCGGCACGGCCGTCTATGTCCAGCCAGCCGGCGCGGCTGGTGAGGTCCGCCTGCGGCCAGGCGACCAGGTCGGCCCACTTCTGCCCGTCGAGCGATCCCTGCATCCGGTACGCGCGGCCCGCCGCGGTCTCCCAGCGCAGCGTCACCCGGTCCACGTCCAGGGCCGCGCCCAGATCGACGGTGATCCAACTGTCCACGCGGGGACGGTCCGCACGGGACACCGCCCAGCGGGTCGAGCCGTCGCCGTCGACCGCGAGTGCGGGCTCCTTGCCCGGGTCGAAGGAGGACGCGGAGGCCGTCGCCGCGGCGCCGCGCGCCAGGTCGGCGCCCGTGGCCCCGTCGCGTATCTCGAAGGCGTACAGCGAATAGCCGTACGAGGGGTCGGGGCGTGCCCCGAGCATCCGCAGATGGCGGAACCGGCCGCGAGGAAAGGTGAGTTCGTCGACCCGGGGACCGGCGGGGGGCGAGGTGTCGACCTGTGCCGCGATCGCCGTGCTTCCCTCGGCCGTCCGGTACGTGCGGCTTCCGTCCAGCCCCGGCATTCCGGGCATGTCCAGGTTGTGCACCTCCAGGTGGCCTTCCCCGGCGGCCGTACCGGAGGTCGCGTACACGACGGCGCCGGACGGCAGAGTGGTGAAGCCCGCGTACCCGGCGTCCAGCCTGAGCAGGCTCGCGCTGCCGTCGAACCCGTCCCGCAGCCGGGAGTACGCGACGACCGACCGTCCGGTGACCTCGGCCCCGGAACGCGGCAGGAACATCGGCGTCGTACCGCTGAGCGCGAACAGCCAGTCATCATGGGCCGGTTGCCAGGCGAACTTCACGAAACCGGCCTTGCTGACCACACCGGCCCACGCACCCGGCGACTGATGGGAGACGAGGCCGGGACCCGAGCCGTAGTCGGTGACGCCGCTCGCCTGCTCGAAGAGCTCGCGCTGTGACAGGGGACGCACGCGTGCTCGCCCCGACCGGGCCCGCCACTCGTGGAGCAGATAGCTGATGGCCAGTTCCGCGCGCGCCTCAGGTTCGTACTTGGGCTCGCCCGAGAACTTCGCCAGACGGTACTGCGGCGGGTACGCCTGGTAGCCCTCCAGCCGCTCGGCCAGGGCGAGTTCGCAGCGGGCCGCGGCGCGGTCTCCGACCACCTGCGCGAGGAAGGCGAGCGGGATGACGTCGCGGCCGTAGAGGTGTTCGCGGTCGGCGACCATCGGCATCAGGGGCTCTCCCGCATCGCTCATCACCCCGAGCAGGGTGCGCCACAAAGGCGCGGCATTCGGCTGCTCAGTGAGCACCTCGGGCAGGGCGCGGCCCGCGACGAGGAAGTGGGCGCTGTTGCGTCCCGAAGTTCGCCAGAGTTCTTCCTGGTAGTGCGGGCCGAAGGAGCCGTGGTTCTCGACGATGAACGTGTCGTACAGGTTCTGCGCGGTGTTCGCGCTGACGGCGATCCCGTCCACCCGGGCCGGGTTGGCGAGGTCGGCGGCCGGCAGGCCCGCCTCGTTGCGGCTCCACCGGCCGAAGGCGGCGCGCCATGCCTCGTAGCGGGGATCGTCGCCCGCCCAGGCCAGGCCGGGGGCCAGTGACTGGGCGTAGACCCCCATCTCCTCCAGCTTGGTGTCGCCTTCGAAGCCCCCGCCCAGGCCGTGCGGAGTCCAGCCGCCGGAGTCGGGGTCGTCGGCCGTGCCCAACTGCGCGGTGTACTGCGCCTGTTCGCGGGCTATGGTGTCGACGTTGCGGCGCGTCACCTCGTCGAGGTCGTCCCACATCAGGCGGGCCGCCAGGACGAAGTAGGACTGGAAGGTGGTGTCGAAGAACAGCTTGCGTCCCCACTGGGTGCCGCCGGTCAGCCGGTTGGATGCCGCGAAGTGCTTCAGGGTGGCGAGGGTGCGGGCGCGCAGGGTGTCCTTGTCGACTCCGGCGCGCTCGGCGTCGTACGGGCCCCGGGTCAGCAGGACTGCGTTGCCGAGCACGACCGCGAAGCCGAAGTCCTGGTCGGTGTAGTGGCCTTGGGCCGCATCCCACTGCTGTTCCGACCAGCGGGTGTGGGTGAGGAGGACGCGGTAGTACGTGTCGGAGACAGGGTCCGCTCCTGGAGTGGAGGTGGTTGTCGCGGCCGAGGCCCGGCCCGAACCCAGGGCGAGCGGGAAGGCGGCCATGGTGCCGGTGGCGCCGATCAGTTGTATGGCCTGACGGCGGGTGAACCTCACGACGTGCTGCGACATCGGCGATACCCTTCGACAACGTTGTCAGAGTGTGCGGTCATTCTGTGGCGGCGCTGTGTGCACGTCAAGGCTCTGGGGCCCCTTGTGGCACTCGTCGGATCACGCGTGACGATCGAATGTGCCTGTTCACCTGGTCCGATCAGGCTTTTCCTGCAGCCCCATTGACCGACTGGTCGAACGCCGCTTAGGTTCCCCGGAGGCGAAAGCGCTTGCTGTCACCTATCGTTCACCCCGTGCAGCCCCATCGGCTACTTTCCCGCACCTGGCCTGACTCGCCTGATGGAGAACTCCTCGCGATGATGCGCACACTCCGATCTTCCTCCCGGCGTCCGCTCGTCGTGATGGCAACGTTGTCATCACCTTCGGTCGACGACCACCGTCAACGGGCGGTCCGCGGGCTCCTGGTTGCATACCTCGCACCCTCTGCCGGAGGACCACCCTCCTGAGTTCTGACAACGATGTCGACACCACGCCCCAGGGGGCAACGCCATGACACGACCCAGCATCCGCCGGAGGCGAGGCAGGCTCGGCGCCGCCGCAGGCACCGTACTCGCCCTGCTCCTCGCGGGCCTCACCAGCTGCTCCAGCGGCAACGGCCAGAGCACGGAAGCGGGCGGGAAAGTGACGCTCACCTTCACCTGGTGGGGCAACGAGGACCGCGCGCAACGCACCAACGAAGCCGTGGACCTCTTCGAGAAGAGACACCCGGGCGTCACGGTTCGCACCTCCTTCGCGGGCTACGAGGCCTATGTGCAGAAGCTCGCCACACAGGCGGCGGGCGGCGACCTGCCCGACGTGGCGCAGCTCGACTACCGGCAGATCTCCCAGTACGCGGGCAGCGGCACGCTCCTGAACCTCGGCCCCTACATCAAGAGCCGCACGCTACGGACTGCCGACTTCGACAACGGCCTGACCCGCACCGGTGCCTACGAGGGCCGGCAGTACGCGCTCCCCATGGGCCGGGGATCGACCGGATTCGCCTACGACTCCGCGGTGTTCAGGAAGGCCGGAGTCGCGACGCCCCGGCCCGGCTGGACCTGGGACGACTGGGTCGAGGCAGGCAAGAAGGTCAGCGCGCTCGGAATGAAGGGCCCGGGCGGCCACGCCTACACCGGCCTCACCGACATCGGCGTGAACGAGGACGCCTTCGAGAACTGGCTGCGCGGCAAGGGCAAGAAGCTCTACGCCTCCCAGCACCGGCTCGGTTTCACCGCCGACGACCTGGCCGGGTTCTGGACCTTCACCGACAAGCTGCGCCGCCGGGGCATCGCCTCGCAGGCCAAGGACACCGCCCAGATCAGCGGCGCCGTCGAGGAGAGCCCGATGGGCCGAGGGCTGGCGGCGACCGACTTCAACTGGGACGGCCCGTTCCTCGGATATCCGCCGCTGCTCGGTGAGAACGTCCACTTCGCGCCCGTGCCCACGACCGACGGCAGGGCCGGCCAGTACTTCAAGCCGACCATGCTCGTCGGCGTGGGCGCGGCGACCCACCATCCCAAGGAGGCCGCCGAGTTGATCGACTTCTTGCTCAACGACCCCGCTGCGGGCACGATCCTCGGCGTCACCCGCTCCACCCCTCCCAACCAGAAGATCGCCGCAGCGATCGGCAAGGGCCTTACAGGGGCGGAGAAGGAGGTCTACGACTACGGGCGCAAGACAGCCGCCTACGGCACGGAAGCGCCGCCCATGGCACCGCCCCGTGGCGACGTCGTCCTCCAGGTCTCCTTCACCCGCACCTACCAGCGGGTGATGTACGAGATGCAGAGCCCGCGGCATGCCGCCGACGAGTTCGTGGCCGAGGCGAAGAGGGAGCTGCGATGACCACCACTGCCGCCCCGCCCGTTACCGCACCTGCCTCCGCGTCATCGCGAAAACGGCCTGGGCGCGGTGAACGACACGGGTCCGCCTACGTCTTCCTCTCCCCGTGGATCCTCGGGGTCGTCCTCCTGACGCTCGCGCCCATGGCCGTGTCCTTGTACCTGTCGTTCACCGACTACAACCTCTTCGACGCCCCCAAATGGGTGGGGCTGCGCAACTACACCGACATGTTCACCGCGGACCCGCGCTATTGGCGGTCGGTGGGCACCACGCTCCTGTACGTCGTGGTCGCCGTCCCGCTCAAACTGGCTCTCGCGCTGGGCGTCGCGCTGCTGCTCAGGAGCACGCACAGGGCCAGGGGTTTCTACCGCTCGGCCTTCTACGCCCCCTCACTGCTCGGCGCGAGCATGTCCATCGCGCTGGTGTGGCGAGCGCTCTACAACGACGGCGGCACCGTGGACGAGGTGCTGTCCTCCATCGGCATCCACACGGGCGGCTGGGTCGCCGACCCCCACCTCGCGGTGTTCGTCGTCGCCCTGCTCTCCGCCTGGCAGTTCGGCGCCCCGATGGTCATTTTCCTGGCCGGGCTGCAGCAGATCCCGTCCGACCTGTACGAGGCTGCGGCACTCGACGGCGCGGGACGGTGGCGGCGGTTCGTGTCCGTGACGCTGCCCATGCTCTCCCCGGTGCTGTTCTTCAACCTCGTCCTGGAGACCATCCAGTCCTTCCAGGTCTTCACACCCGCTTTCGCGATCAGCGGCGGCAAGGGCGGCCCGGCCGACTCGACCATGTTCTACACGCTCTACCTCTACGAACGTGGTTTCTCGGCCTCACACATGGGCTACGCCTCCGCCATGGCGTGGGTCCTGCTCCTGGCCGTCGGCGCGGTGACGCTCGTCCTTTTCAGGACCTCGCGCTCCTGGGTCTCTTCGCCCACGAACTCGACGGTCGCGAAACCGTCCGCGCGGACGACGGAGGCTGGCGTCTGGGCGAGGCCACTACGGAGCCCATCACCGTGCGTACGAAGGAGAAGACGTCGAGGGCCGGGGAGCGAGTCCGTATTCCCCTGCGCCGAACTGAGCCGCGCCCCTTCCGCGTCACCCTTGTCTTCGAGATCTACGACGGCTCTGCGGGCCTGCGCTACTTCACGCTCGTACGAAACGAGGACCCAGCCCGCGAACTCACCCTCACCCGCTCCACCGTGATCGACCTGCGGCTGCCGGACGAGCCGCACACCCTCCACTACGTCCCGAACATGAAGTGGTTCAGCACCCGGGGGTCGCTGAGCACCGAACCCGTCGGCAGGTCCTGGCCGAAGAAGGCCCTCACCGTGTACGACGCCGGGCACGGCTGGAGCGTGAGTCCCGAGCTCAACTGGAAGACCCAGCGTGGCAACGGCAACTACCCGACCGCCTACATGATGCCGCCGTTCGCCGGCATCAACGCCTGGCACGAGCAGGACACCGTCTCCGTGGACACGCACCCCGAATCGCTGCAACTGACGCTGCTGCCCGGGGAGGAGTTCGAGTACCTCGCGGTGAACCTCACGGTCTTCAAGGGCGACGTCGTCGACGGCAAGATGGCCGACGAACTGCACTTCCGCAAGCGCTTCAAGTACCACCACACCACCACGCTCTTCCACCAGAACGACTGGGACTACCGCGGCGGCCCGGGCCACGAACTGCCCGCCGGCTACTACTACGACACCGTCATCCCGCAGACCAGGCGGGCGGGCCTCGACATGGTGATGCTCGACGACTACTGGAACACAACGCGCGACTCCATCGAACCCAGCGACTCCATGACGAAGTCCATCACCAGCCTGGCCACGCTCTCCAGGACCCTCAAGGACAACGGACTCGGCTTCGGCCTCTGGTTCTCCCTGACGGGAGACGGCCACCTCAAGGGCCGCGACCTCGCCGACCCGGTCCAACTCGCCTACAAGAGAGGGCAGATCGAGACGCTGCTCAACGACTACGGCGTCACCCAGCACATGATCGACCTCACCGAGTACTGGCAGAACGAGCAGACGACCGCCTACTCGCACCCGAGTGACAACGTCTACCGCAAGGCCGTCCTCACCCGGACCATGCTCAACGACCTGGTGACGAAGAACCCTCAGTACCTGCCCAAGCTCACCAGCGAACTCGACATCGCCCCCACCCAGGGAGACCGCAACAACGGCCTGCTGCACATCGCGTACAACGGCTGGAACACCTCCAACGGAGGCATCACCGGAGAGGACCTGTCGCTGCGCACGGCGCTCACCGCGTTCGGACACCTGCCGATGGGCGCCACCTACATGAACGGCGGCAAGATGACCGGCCGCATGGAGGACTACTACTCCTATATGGCCGTCCGGGCGGTCAAGTTCGGCCAGGATCCGGGCGACCCGAGCAAGTGGCCGGAGGCGGCGGTGAAGCTGATGGGCGTCTTCAACGCCTGGCGCAGGCGGCCCGAGGTCACCGCGCTGACGGACGGTCAGTTCCTGCCCGTCCACCTGGGCCAGGGCTGGGACACGACGGAGTGGGACAGCAGCAAGGGCCCGTACGTGTGGATGTGGACGGACGCCCCGTGCCGCACCGCCCTCCTGATCGCGACCTCGGCCGGAACACCCCAGACCACCGTCGACGCGAAGGTGCGCTGGCTGAAGGGCCGTACGACCTATGCCGTCACCGACATCACGATCGATGATGACGGCAGCCAGGCCCACGCCGCGAAGGGGGAGTTCACGGGCGAGCAGCTGCGCACCGAGGGGCTCCGGGTCGACCTTTCCGAGAACACCTCGAAGGGCAAGGCATTTTGGTTGGAGGCGGTGGTGCGGTGAGGCGTGGGGACCAGGGTCGAGCGAAAGTCCAGGAGCAGCAGGATCAGGGCCAGGCCGACGACCACTCCTAGGTAGGGGATCAGGGCGGCGTTGAGTTCGTCGGACATGTCGATGTTCAGGGCGGTCGTGCTGGTGTCACTCGATTCGGCGCCGGTGTCGTCCTTCAGGGCGGGGCCCCGGTCGCGGATCTCGGTGACCAGGTCGACGGTGGCCTGCCTGCTGGGGGAGCTGTTCGGCACGACGGAGAGCAGGGCCACGTCGCCGCTCTGGTTGAACACCGCGGGCATACGGCGGCAACGTCGGACATCTTGCCCAGCAGGGTGACCGCGTCCTCCGCTGCGGTCTTGCGCACTCATACCGGCAGGGGCGTCGCTCCCCAGGCTTCGGCCCAGTCGTAGACGAGGGTCTCCGCACCGGCCCGCCAGCGACGAGGAGCCGTGGTGGACAGCCAGTCGAGGGGTTCGACGCCACCGGGTGTCCCGCCGTCCAGCGCGATACTGATGGCTGCGGCAAGGTCGGTGTCCGTGCGGTCTGTGCGGGCGGCGGGGTCCACCGAGACGAACAGGGCGGTACCGGAGCGCGCCACGAGGTCCAGGAACTGCCGGTTGAGATTCCAGTCCGTCTGCGGTGTGCAGGGCACGCAGTCCGCGTCCACGGTGAAGAACCTGTTGTGCTGGGCCAGCCGGAAGGCGAGTGTGTTCACGCCCATGCGCCGGGTCCGCTCCCAGCTGCGGCCCGAGGTGTCGTCACCGGACCGTTGTACCCGCACCAGGCCCGCGGAGAGATGGCCGACCGTATTGCAGCCGATCACCACCGTGTCCCCGGCGGCCTCGGTGATCGTGCGATACAGGCGGACCAGGATCTCAGCGCTCGTCAAGGACCGGTCGGCCAACGACCAGCCCGGCGAGGCGAGTTCGGCCGGGGAGCCGGCGGCGAAGCGGCCGAACACGTCGTACGTGGAGAAGTCGTGCTTGATGAGTTCGTACCCCCATCGCCGGAACCGGGTCACGTCCCCGGCGACCGTCTCAAGTGCCACGTCCAGTGACGGGTCGAGGGGGAAACCGGCATCCCTCCGTATGCCGGGCCGGACGGCGGCGGTCTCGGTCCGGGAGAGCAGCGGTCGGAACCACAGGCCCGGCCGGGCACCGGTCTCCGTGATCCGGGTGGCCATGTCCTCCATGTCGTCGAACACGCCCGGCAGCCCGGTGTCCCAGGGGCCCCCGGGCGCGGATCCGCCGCCCTCGGTCCAGCCGTCGTCGATCACGCAGTACGGGCGAACGGGATGCCCGTCGGCGTACTCCACGACCGTCCGCGCGTCCCTCAGTACCGCGTCGGGGCCGAAACCACGTCCGTAGGCGTAGTACCAGTTGTTGCTGCCCACGACGGGGCCTGTGGAAGGCAGTGGGTCCGGGCTCATGACGGTGCTCAGCGCTTCGTGTGCGGCGAACGGTGTCGGGGCCGCAGCGGTCACCACCGTGGCCACGTCCAGCACGCGCTCACCCGACAGCACCGGCAGGCCGCCACTGCGCACATCCGCCCAGAGGGTGATGCCGTCCTCGGCGACCGTCCAGGAGCACAGGGCGCCGGCTCTGGTCCGCACCCCCCACCCGGTCGTCGTTCCTCCGGACGCACCGGCGATCAGGACGTACCAGGGCAGCGCGCGATCCGGCTGAAGAGTCCGCCACTGAAGATCGCCGTACCCGCGCTCCCAGGCATCTCCGAGAATCCGTGCGCCTTCGGGTGTGTTGTGCCTCCATCGCAGCACGATCCGCGACAGGCCCTCGGCGCCCGCGCGGGCGCATACCCGCAGGCCGTCGGCCGTCCGCTCGGCGGTGACCTGGGTGCCGCGCACCGTCCAGACACCTTCGGTGGCCGGAGCCGCCGTGTGCGGCCGGGTGTCGTCGGTCATGACGTGGACGGTGTCGGGGAGGCACAACACAGCGGGCTCCTCGGGGTGGTTGCAGTGACGGCGCCGGTCCGGCGGTCGCCGTCTCGGCCACTGACGCAGGTCAGGCGGGTCTGCTGCCCGCGCTCGGCGCAGCGGGCAGGGTCCGCGGGTGCACGGGAAACAGGTGCCGCACGCCGCCCCCGCACCGGTCGAGGGCGAGTTCGCAGAACAGGGCGTTGGCCCAGCCGAACCAGTCCCGGGTGAACCGGCCTGGGTCGTCGACATGGAAGCTCTCGTGCATCAGGCCGGTGCCGGCAGTCGTGGCCGCCAGTGTGTCCAGGGCCTGCGCGGCGGCGTTCGCGTCGCCGGTCAGGCCGGCGGTGGCGATCGCCAGCGGCCAGACGTGACTGTCCGGCGTATGCGTACTGCCGAGACCGGACGCGTAACGGCCGCTGAAGAACGACGGGTTCGCCGTGGAGAGCGCAAGACGCCTGGTCGCCTGATAGAGCGGGTCCTCCGGTGCGCACCAGCCGCTCAGGGGGAGGCTCAGCAGACTCGGGAGGTTGGCGTCGTCGCCGAGCAGCGCCGTCCCGAGGCCGTCGACCTCGTAGGCCAGGACGGATGCGCCGTCGGCCTCGACCACCGCGTGCGCCAGGATTCCGGCGTCGATCTCGTCGGCCAAACTCCGGGACTCGCGGGCGAGTTCCGCGTCGCGGAGGGCGGACGCGGCCAGTTCGGCCAACCCGTGCAGGCTCGCCGATGCCAGCGCGTTGGCCGGGACGAGGTAGCCGTGTCGGCAGCGATCGTCGCTCGGCCGGAAGCCCGACCACGTCATACCGGTCCGCCGGACACTGGCTCCGCGTCCGCCCTGGGGAAGGCTGTCAGCGGCGAAGGGGCCGGACGGCCGGACGAACCAGTAGGGCGAGTGCGTGTGGGACTGCTCCGCGCGCCACAGCCGTACGATCGTCCAGGCGGCGCGGTGAAAGGCGTCGTCGAGGTGGTCCTCGCGACCGGTCGCCCGCCGGATCGCGTACGCCAACTGCAACGGCGCGCAGAGGGAGTCGAGTTCGTACTTGCGCTCCCACACCCAGTCTCCCGGCGTGGGACGGTCGGCGGGCTCGCCGTGCGCGCCGGTGGGGCCGTCGTTGAAGGCGTTGGCGTACGGGTCCAGCAGGACGCAGCGGATCTGACGGCGCGATACGCCGACCAGGACGTCGCCGACCTCCGGATCCGTGGCCACGGCGAGGTAGGGCCGGACCTGGGCCGTACTGTCACGCAACCACATCGCCGGGATGTCTCCGGTCTTGACGAAGACTTCCGGGGCGTCTGATGGCGGAGTGCCCCAACTCATCGATGTGGTCCACGTGTTGGTCAGGCAACTCTCGACGATGTCCGCTGCCGGGCTGCCCCGCAGTTCGGTGGTCAGTCGTCGTCCGAGTGTCCTCAGCGACTCCGGAGCCGCCCACAGTGTTCCGGATGTTGATCCGGGAAACGTTACCATCGCGCCTCTTGACTCCCTCATGTGACGTGCGCCACCGTGTGATCGCCAGGGAATGGAAACGTTACCTTGAGCGGGCCGGCGACCACCAGACGGTCGGGTCGGCCCCGGTCCAGGTCCTCGCCAACTCCTCGGAGGAAGAAGGTGAGCGCGTGTGACAGCCGCTCCGCACCAAGAGACGCGAACCGCCGTACCGCCCGTGGACCTGCCGCCCGACCGGGGGAGCCCAGGGCTTCTCGGACGACCCTGGCGACGGCGACGGAAGAGGTCCTCGGACACTCTGGCCGCCTACGTCTTCCTGGCGCCGGCTCTCATCGGCTTCACGGGATTCGTCGTCTACCCGCTGATCCGGTCGGCCTACTTCGCGCTGACCAGCTACAACGGCTTGTCGGATCCGAAGTTCATCGGCTTCGACAACTTCCGCAGGATGTTCAGCACCGACCCGTCCTTCTGGCCCTCGGTGCGCGCCACGCTGCTGCTCGTCGTCCTGTATGTGCCGTTGTCACTGGTCATCGGGCTGGCCCTGGCCGTGTTCTGCAACCAGCGGATGCGGGGTGTCAGCCTGCTGCGCACCCTGTGCTACCTGCCGGTCGTCCTGCCCGTGGTGGCCACGATCACGCTTTGGAAGTTCGTTTTCAACCCCCAAGTCGGCCTGGCCAACCAGGTGTTGAACTGGCTCCACCTGCCCACCAGCGAATGGCTGTCCGGGGCGGACTCGGCCATGCCCTCGATCGTGATCGTCATGCTGTGGAGCGTCGGCTCCACGATGATCATCTTCCTCGCCGCGCTCCAGGCGGTCCCCACCGAGCTCTACGAGGCGGCCAGGCTCGACGGCGCCGGCCCCGGCACGGTGTTCTTCAGGATCACCCTGCCACTGATCAGCCCGATCATGATTCTGCAGGTGGTGCTGCAGATGGTGACGGCCCTTCAGGCGTTCAACCAGCCGAAGATCCTTTCGCCGGACAACCAGGGCGGTCCCGGGTTCAGCACCCGGACGATGATGCTGTCGATCTACAACAACGGCTTCCCCAAACTCGGGCAGGTCTCCCAGTTCGGCTACGCCTCCGCCCAGGTGTGGGTGCTGTTCCTCGTCATCGTCGTCGTGATCGCCGCCACCGCCCGCTTCTCGTCGATTTGGACCTACAGTGACCACGTCTCCTGACGTCACGAGGGCGCCGACGACGGCGCCGACGACAGCCCTGGCAGCCAAGCCGCGCGGCAAGGCCGTACGGACGGCGTCCTGGTACGCCGTCGCGCTGCTGATCAGCTCGGTGATGATCCTGCCCATCCTGTGGATGCTCACCGTCGCGCTGAAGGGCCCCTCGGCGGTCTTCGAGGTCCCGCCTCGACTCCTGCCCCACCAGTTCCACTTCGAGAACTTCGTCAATGGGCCGAAGGTCATCCACTTCCCGCGCCTGCTGCTGAACTCCGTCGTCATCACCGGCCTGTCGGTGATCGGCGGCGTGATGACCTCGATGATGGCCGGATACGCCCTGGCCCGGCTGCGCTTCCCCGGCCGGAAGGTGTGGTTCTACGTCTTCGTCGGCAGCATGCTGCTGCCACCGGTGGTCGGCATCATCCCGCTGTTCCAACTGTTCAAGGACATCGGCTGGTACGACACCTGGCTGCCGCTGATCGTCCCGGCCTTCCTGGGCGGCAATCCGCTCTTCATCTTCCTCGCCCGCCAGTACTTCCTGTCGATCCCGCACTCCATCGACGAAGCGGCCAAGGTCGACGGCGCGGGACACGTCCGCATCTTCGTCAGCGTCATGCTTCCGATCACCAAGCCGGCCTGGATAACGATGTCAATCCTGGCCTTCCAGATGTCCTGGAACGACTACCTCAACCCGCTCATCTACCTGTACTCGTCGCAGAAGTGGCCGCTGAGCGTCGGCATGGCCTCCTTCGTCACCCAGTTCGCCGGCCAGACCCCGGACTGGAACCTCTACATGGCCACCAACCTGCTCTACATGCTCCCGCCACTGGCCGTGTTCTTCGTCGCCCAGCGCTACTTCATCCAAGGCTTGAGCGCCCTGGGCACCGTCAACCAGCGCTGATCCGTACCCCGACCCACCTACGAGCCGTGTACCAGCCAGGTATCAGGAGGCCATGATGAAACGATTGATCCGGCTCGCCGGAGCGTTGCTGACGGCGGGGGGACTGCTCGCGACGGCGGCCTGCGGCGGCTCGTCCGGGAAACAGTCGGACGGCAAGGCCACGGTCACCCTCATGACCTGGGAGTCCGCCGCCACCAACAAGGCCATCGACCAGGCCCTGACCGGCTTCCACGACCCGAACATCACGGTCAAGCGCGTCGACAGCCCCAACGGCAACTACAGCGACAAGCTCGCGGCCCTGACCCAGGCCAAGAAGCTGCCCGACCTGTTCTGGTGCGGCAACGACACCGAGCAGCAGTACACCAGCCAGGGCCTGCTCACCGACTGGGCCTCCCGGCTCTCCGGCTCCAGCGACTTCGGCGCGAGCAGCTTCGTCTCCTCCACCATGAAGAACTGGAAGACCGCCGACGGAAAGATCGGCGGTGTTCCCTCGCTGATCAACACCTACGGCATCTGGTACGACATCGACGCCTTCAAGGCCGCCGGCATCACCGTGCCGGCCGCCGGGTGGACCTGGGACCAGATGTTCGACGCCGCCGCCGAACTGCATGCGAAGGGCGCCAAGTACGGCCTGGTCGCCGACGCGATGACCTCCACGGACGGCCCCTTCTCCCTGAGCACGTACTCGCTGTCCGCGGGTGGCGCGCCCTTCGCCGACTCCATGCACCAGCCCACCAAGGCGACCATCGACGCGACGTACACCGAAGGCGTCCGCAAGGTCGCGGCCGGCATCAAGAGCGGTGCCATCGCACCGCCCGGATACGACATCAGCAACCAGCAGGGGCTGTTCGCCGCCGGACAGATCCCGATGCTGTGGAGCGGCCAGTGGCTGGCCGCCGCCTTCCTCACCGACAAGCCGAAGATCAAGTACGGCTTCGCACCCCTTCCCCAGGTGAACAAGCCGGCCACCCTGTACGACGCAGTGGGCATCTGCACCCCGTCGTACACCCAGAACGCGGACGCCACCTTCAAGGTCCTCAAGTACCTCGACTCCACCGTGTGGACCAAGGTGCTGCCCGACTCCCCGGTGGCCGCCCCGGCCTATCTCTCCGCCCAGAGCACCTACTTCGGCGCCCTCGACAAGGCCGGCCAGACGACCGTCGCGTCCACCGTCAAGGCGGGACTGAACACGTCGTCCACCATCGGCGTGCGCTTCACCACCCAGTGGGCCAGCCAGTCGAACGACCTGATCACCGCCTACTGGCCGGACATCCTCAACGGCAAGAAGCCGCTCTCCGACCTCCAGACGATGACCGACAAGATCAACGAGGTGATCAAGAGCAACAGTTAGCCACCCGGGCCGAGCGGCGGGCCGGGACCCGAAACGTATCCTGAGGGCGGTCCCGGCCCCCGGCACGCGATGGAAGGTTGGTCTTCGACTCACGTGAGCAGTCGTCCCCCGCACCACCAGAACGCCAGGCCCACGATGCGCGATGTCGCGGAGCGGGCCGGAGTCGCCGTCGTCACCGTCTCCCGCGTCGTCAACGGCATCGGAACGGTTCGTGAGGAGACGGCCGAGCGTGTGATGGCGGCGATCAACGCCATCGGGTACCAGCGCAACGAGATCGCGCGCTCGCTCCGACCCGGGCAGAACTCCATGACCATCGGGCTGCTGCTCGGCGACCTGACCAACCCGTTCTACGCGTCCCTGGCCAAGGCCGCCGTCGAAGTGGCCAACCGGGCCGGCTACGCAGTGCTCCTCAGCACGGCCGACGAGGACCCGGAGGTCGAACGCCGCGCCGTGGGCGAGCTCATCGGACGACGCGTCGCCGGGCTCATCATCGTCCCCGACCAGGGTGACCACGCCTTCCTCAACGAGATCAACGGCCACGACCACGTACCCATCGTCTTCGTCGACCGGCCGGCCACCGGCGCCGAGGCCGACGTCGTCCTCGTCGACAACGAGGACGGCGGACGCAAGGCCACCCAACACCTCATCGACCAGGGCCACCGCCGGATCGCCATCCTCGTCGCCCCCTCCTACTACAGCACCGGCCGACGGCTGCGCGGCTACCGCAAGGCCCTCCGCCGCAGCGGCATCACCCCCGACAACGACCTGGTCGTCACCCTGCGCCGCGGCACCACCGAGGAAGCCTCCGCCGCCACCCACACCCTGCTCACCTCCGACCGGCCGCCCACCGCGGTCTTCTCCACCACGGGCTTCCTCACCGAGGGTGTCCTGCGGGCCTGTCGTGAGCTCCAGGCCTCCGTTGCGGTCGTCGGCTTCGACGACTTCAAACTGGCCGACATGCTCCCCACCCCGGTCACCGTGGTCACCTCCGACACCGAGGAACTCGGCCGCCGGGCCGCCCACATCCTGCTGGACCGCATCAACGGCGACGACGCCCCCTCCCGCCGCACCGTCCTCCCGGTCCACCTGATCGCGCGCGGCACGGGAGAGATCGGGCACCCGTAGTCAGTAGAGCGTCCGCCACCTGGCGCGGGGCCACGCGAGCACGGCGTAGATCTGGGCGAATGCCGCCTGCTGGATCGCTTCCGTACCGCCGGCCGCATTGAAGTGCACGAGGCCGGTGGCGGGATCGCGCATCGTGGACCACACCTGGTCGGCGTAGTCGGCCATCGCCTGATGGTACTTGTCCTTCTTGGTCGCGGACTCCAGGAGCAGCAGGTTCTTGAAGAAGATCGAGTTGAAGTACACGGGCTGCGTGAACAGCCGCCTCCGGGTGACGTAGTGGTCGTACGCCGCCTCGGCTATCCGCTCGGCCCGACGTAGATAGGTGCGGTCCCGGGTGACCTCGTAGAGGAGAACGTTGACGCCGACCGGCACGCCCTGGTTGTAGGACCAGAAGGTCTTCTCGACGGTGCCCTGCAGGTCGAGGTGGTCCCAGAACAGGCCGCCGGGGCTCTGCAGATGTGTGTTCGTCCAGTCGTAGAGACGTCTCGCCCAGCCCAGATAGTCGGCCTCGCCGGTGATCTGATGGAGGCGCAGGGCGAGTTGGGCGCCGGGCATGTTCGAGACGGTGTTGCGGTCCCGGCTCCAGCCGGCCTGGGTCCAGAAGACGCCGCCGGGGGCGGCGTGGCTCGCGTCGGTGTCCCAGCCGGACCTGACCAGGGCGAAGATCTCCTTCGCGCGTGCCAGGGCGGCGGGGTCCCCGGTCTGCAGATGGCGCTGGACCTTCGCCAGGCCGACCCATTCGTTGTCGTCGTAGAACATGTCGCCGCCCGAGCCGTACGGGGCGACGGGGTAGGAGTCGTATCCGGGAAGCCCGGTCGTGCCTCCGCCGGTGTTCCAGAAGTGCTCCTGCGCCGTTGCCCTGTGGGCCAGCTCCGACTCGTACGTCGCGTCCACGGCCGTGAGGTCGAGAGCGGCGATGTGCACCTGCGAGAAGGGCCATTCGTACGAGTACGCCTTGTCGTCGTCGGCCGCCGGTACTTGCTCGCGGACCAGCCCGGAACCGTCGTTCGTATCGAAGTGTCTCTCGAGCGCGGAGTACGCGGCGACGGCGCGCGACAACGCCCGGGCCGGGCTGGAGCGTTCCGCTGCGGCTGCCGGTGTGGTGGCCACCGCTGTCATCGCGGCCAGGCCGGAACCGACCATCACTCGCCGAGAGGGATACATGGGCATGGGAGGGCCTCCGGGGATGGGGTGATGGAAACGTTCCCACTGAGCCGTGGGATCGTCAACGCTCCCCGCAGGCATGGGTACTCAAGCCCGACGGCAATCTGGTACGGACCATTGACGCCTGAACCTGGCTGATGGGATGTTCTCGATGGTTACGTTTCCAAGATGCTCCGCCCCCCGACTGGACAACGTTGTCCGGCATGTGAGTTCGTCCGGCCCCGCACGGCGAAACAGGAGACATCGGCATGACTGTCCCGTCACCCCTCATGAGACGCCTGAGCGCCGCCCTCACGATGGTGCTTCTGCTGGCCCTCGCCCCGGCTCTGCTGGTGCTCCGCGCCGCACCGCCCGCGCAAGCCCTCGAAAACGGCCTGGCCAGGACGCCCCCGATGGGCTGGAACGACTGGAACGCCTTCGGCTGCAACGTCACCGAGCAGCTGGTCAAGCAGACCGCCGACTACCTCGTCTCCTCCGGTCTGAAAGACGCCGGGTACCAGTACGTCAACATCGACGACTGCTGGATGACCTCGGCCCGCAACTCCGCAGGCCAACTGGTGCCCGACCCGGTCAAGTTCCCCGACGGCATCAGCGGAACCGCCGCCTACGTCCACAGCAAGGGCCTCAAGCTCGGCATCTACGAGAGCGCCGGCACCGCCACCTGCCAGGGCTACCCCGGCAGCCTCGGCCATGAGCAGACGGACGCCAACAGCTTCGCCGCCTGGGGCGTGGACTACCTCAAGTACGACAACTGCAACCACCAGAACGTGCCCGACCAGCAGCGCTACACCGCCATGCGCGACGCCCTCGCCAACACCGGCCGCCCGATCGTCTACAGCCTGTGCAACTGGGGCCTCGCCGACGTGTGGACGTGGGGCGCGGGGGTCGGCAACAGCTGGCGCACCACCGACGACATCAACGTCAACTTCTCCACGGTGGTGTCGATCTACAAGGCCAACGTCAAGCTCGCCCCGTACGCCAAGCCCGGCGCCTGGAACGACCCCGACATGCTCGAAGTCGGCAACGGCATGTCGTTCACCGAGGACCGTTCCCACTTCAGTCTCTGGTCGGAGATGGCCGCGCCGCTGATCGCCGGGAACGACATGCCCAAGGCCTCCGCCGCCACCCTCTCCCTGTACGGCAACAAGGACGTCATCGCCGTGGACCAGGACTCCCTGGGCAAGCAGGGCACCGAGATCTCCTCGTCAGGCGGTCTGCACGTGATGACCAAACCCCTCGCGAACGGTGACGTGTCGGTGGTCCTGTTCAACGAGAACTCGAGCGCGGCCACGATCACCACCTCGGCCTCCGCGGTGGGCCTCCCGGCTGCCTCGACGTACCGGATCGACAACCTCTGGACGCACGTGATCAGCAGCACGAGCGGCAGCATCGCGGCCAACGTCCCGGGGCACGGCTCGGTCATGTACCGGGTGTCCGTCGGCAGCGGAACCAGCGTCGGAACGACGCACCCGCTGATCGGCGCCTCCTCCAACCGCTGCCTCGACGCGTACGACGGCCAGACCACGCCCGGCACCAAGATCGAGATCTGGGACTGCGGGGGCGGCACCAACCAGGCCGTGACCCTCACCGCTGCCGGTGAACTGCGCCTCTACGGCGGTACCCAGTGCCTGGACGTCAACGGCAGCGGGACCACCGCCGGCACGAAAGTGCAGCTCTGGACCTGCACCGGTGGCGCCAACCAGCAGTGGCGCTTCAACGGCAACGGCACCATCACCGGCACCCAGTCGGGCCTCTGCCTCGACGTCACGGGCGGCGACCAGGCCTCCGGCAACGTCAACGGCACCGCGCTCGAACTCTGGACCTGCAACGGCGGCGCCAACCAGCAGTGGCGCCTGGGCTGACCGACTCGACGGAGCTGACATGCAGTCAAAGGCGGGAAGAACACCTGTGCTTGGGACCGGACTGCTCGCGACCGCGGTGTCCCTGGCACTCCTGATCCCGGCATCCAAAAGCGCCGAAGCAGCGACCACAGCAGTCCAGGCGACCGTCTGCAACAAGTACTGCGACGCGCGGGACCCGGCCCTCAGCGGCCAGGACCGCAAACCCGTCACCGCCACGCTCTTCTCGCGCACGTTCGTGCTGCACCTCGACGACGCCGACGCCATGGGCTGGGCGTCCATAGGCAACGGCAGCCCCGGGGACGAGGTGTGGATGGACCGCTCGTTCGACGGCGGGCGCACCTGGTCCTCGGGCAGCAGGATCGGCGCCACCACGATCCCGGCGGGCCAGACCGGCTGGCGGACCATGATGTACAACGTCGACGACTGGGCGAACCACGGCGTCGGCGCCCTGCGCGCCTGCGGCAAGGCCGCCGACCGCACCGACATCGTCTGCACGCCCTGGGCCCGCTCCACCTGGAACGCCGCCGACCGGCGCACCGCGGCGGCCACCGCGCAGATGCAGTTCTACGACTACGGCACCGGCCTGTTCGACACCACCGGCTGGTGGAACTCCGCCAACGCGCTGCACGCAGTCATCGACAACGCCCGGGTGACCGGCATGCAGAGCTACACCTACGCCATCGGCCGCACCTACGACCTGCAGGTCAACGCCCAGGCGGGGCAGTTCCGCAACGACTACGTCGACGACACCGGATGGTGGGGCCTGACCTGGATCGCGGCCTACGACCTGACCGGCGACAGCCGCTACCTGGCCACAGCCCGGGCCGACGCGGACTACATGGCCTCCTACTGGGACGGCACCTGCGGCGGCGGAGTGTGGTGGAGCACCGCGAAAACGGTGAAGAACGCCATCCCCAACTCCCTCTACATCGAGCTCAACGCCGCCCTGCACAACCGCATCCCGGGCGATACGGCCTACCTTCAGCGCGCGAAGGCGGACTGGACCTGGTTCCAGGGCACCGGCATGGTCAACTCCGACCAGACGGTGGGCGACGGCATCAGCCTGAGCACCTGCAAGAACGGCAACGCCACCGTGTGGTCGTACAACCAGGGCCAGCTGGTCGGCGGTCTGACCGAGCTGTACAAGGCCACCAGCGACTCCTCCGTACTGACTGCCGCCCGCCGGATCGCCGACGCCAACACCACCTCAAGCAGGCTCAACACCTCGGCGGGCATCCTCAAGGACCCCTGCGAGAGCGGTGACTGCGGTGCCGACGGACCCTCTTTCAAGGGCGCCGACGTACGCGGCCTGGCGAAGCTCAACACGGTCCTGTCCGACCGCCCCTACACGGCGTACCTCAGCAAGCAGGCGGCACAGGCCTACGCGTCCGACCGCAACGCGCTCGACCAGTACGGCGTGCACTGGTACGGCCCCCTGGACACGACCGACGCCGCCCGCCAGCAGAGTGCCCTCGATCTGATGAACGCCGCCTCCTGACCCCCACCCAGCCGCCCGCGCGGCAGAGGAGAAGCTCCATGGCCATTCGCCGCAGACGCTCACCCGTGCACCCCGGCACGCGAATACGGCGCCTGAGGCGGCGGGCGGCCGCCGCAGCCCTCGCCGCCGTCGGCGCGGTCCTCCTGGCGCTCGTGCCGGCAGGACCGGTCTCCGCTCAGACACCCGTCCCTCAGTTACGGGTCATGCCCCTGGGCGACTCGATCACCTGGGGCGTGGGCAGCGCCACCACGTCGTCGTACCGGGCGCCCCTCGCGAGTCTGGTGGCCGGCCAGTCCGCGTACACCGTGCAGTTCGTCGGCTCGCAGAGCTCCGGCACGCTGGCCGATCAGTCCAACGAGGGCCACAGCGGATACGTCATCTCCCAGATCCGCGACGGCGTCGACGGCTGGATGTCCGCGGCCCGCCCCGACGTGGTGATCCTGCACATCGGCATCAACGACCTCGACCGGGGCGTCGACGTCGCGAACGCTCCCGCCCGGCTGACCGACCTGGTCGACCGTATCTACGCCGACCGGCCGGGCACCAGCGTCATCATGCTGGGCCTCATCCCGACCACCCCGGACCTGGGCTCGCAGGTGGCGACGTACAACGCTGCGGCCAAGCAGTTGCAGAGCACCGAGCAGGCCGCCGGGAAGAAGTTCCTCTACGTCGACCCGCCCGCCCTGACCTCCGCCCAGTTCGTCGACGACCTTCACCCGAACGACGCCGGCTACCAGCGCATGGCACAGGCCCTCTCCCCTGCCCTCACCGACGTGTTCGACGCCGGATGGGCCGCCGGAAGGGGGCAGTTGGACGCGGGCACCGAGTCCGGAACCACAGGCAACGTGCGGTGGGCGGACTTCGACGGCGACGGCCGGAGCGACTACGTCCTGCTCAGCTCCAGCGGTGCGGTGTCGGTGTGGCTCAACCGGGGCGGTGACGGCCGCGGCGGCTGGTCGCCACTGGGGCAGGTCGCCTCGGGCCTGACGGCCGACGCGGGCCGGGTCCGTATCGCCGACTTCGACGGCGACGGACGAGCCGACTACATCGTCCTCGGCTCCACCGGCACGGTGACGGTCTACCTCAACCGCGGTGGTGACGGCCACGGCGGCTGGTCCGTCCTCGGTCAGGTCGCCACGGGTCAGACCACCGACCCCACCCAGGTGAAGTTCGCCGACATCGACGGCGACGGCCGGACCGACTACGTCCTGCTCAGCTCCACCGGCGCGGTGTCGGCGTGGCTCAACCGGGGCGGTGACGGCCATGGCGGCTGGTCGCCACTGGGCCAGATCGCCTCGGGCCTGACGGCCGACGCCTCCAAGGTGCGCTTCGCGGACCTCGACGGGGACGACCGCGCCGACTACACGTGGCTGAGTTCCACCGGCGCGGTCTCGGCCTACCTCAACCGGGGCGGCGACGGCCGCGGCGGCTGGCTGGGGCAGGGGCAGGTCGCCTCCGGGCTGACGGCTGACGCCACCCGCGTGTCCACGGCCGACTTCACCGGTGACGGCAACGCCGACTACGTCCTCGGGGACAACACGACCAACGCCGCCACCGTCTATGCCTGGCAGGGCGGGGACGGCCACGGCGCCTGGAACGACCTCGGGCGCGTCGCCGGCGGCGTCACCATCGGCTGACCGCTCGCCTGCCCCCCGTCCTCCCTACTTGCTTCCGTCCAGAATCCGCACGGCACGAGCGGCAGCGCGCCCGCCTCGATGTCGTGCCCCGGTGCCAGGGCCCGCAGGACCGTGCCGTCGGAACGGGTCTGGATGAGGTTCGCCCAGCCGCCCGGCTGGCCGCGCAGCGCACTGAAGAAGCCGTTGTAGCCGCCGGGCTTCAGGTGGCCGGTGTTCTTCACAGAGCCGTCGCCGGCCTTCACGCCGACCGCGTACGGCGCGGAGAACATGTCGACCTGGGTGCTGTTGATCCACAGGCCGGAATCGCCTACACAACTCCGATACTGGACAAGGAATGTCGAGGTCATCGGCGACGTCAGCGCCGAGATCTTCTTCCGCTCCAGCCTGCCGTACGCCGACGTCTTCGTCCGCCTCTGCGACGTCGACGGCAAGGGCCGCTCGACCAACGTCTGCGACGGCCTGACCAGCCTCACGGGCGCCGACGGGACCTCCACGGCAGAAGTGGGGCTGTGGCCGACCGCGTGCCGCTTCAAGCGCGGCCACCGCATCCGCGTCCAGATATCCAGCGGCGCCTTCCCCCGCTACAACCGCAACCCCGGCACCGGCGAACCCCGCGCCACCCCCACCACCCTCCACGCCGCCGACCAGCAGGTCTTCCACGACCCGGAACACCCCTCCGCCATCATCCTGCCGACGCGGTAAGCCCTGCCGGAATTAGGATCCGGTTTGGTGATGTCGCTGGAGAGCAAGTGCGGGTGCGCCGTGCCGGGGGGCGCAGCCTGGCTGAGCCAAGCGCGGGGGCGCGACCCCTGCCCGGTCAGGTCGAGCACAGTGGAACCGGGCCCCGGAACGCCATGTCGCGCTGCGATCCTGCTGGGAGACCCGGTGATGGGCACGCCCGGTGTGGGACTCACCGGTTCTGATCGGGCCGCGCGTCGTCGGGCGCGGGGCCCGTTTCGTCCGGTTCGGGCGCGGCGGCCGTTTGGTCGACGTCGGGAGCGCCGTCTGCCGTTTCGGCAGCGGTTGCTGAAGTCGGTTCGGACTTGTCGAGGCTGGTTCGCAGCGTGACCGGCTTCAGCAGGACCGCCGCGATGATGCCGAGGGCGGCGACGGCGGCGCCGATGAGGAAGATGGTTCCGGTCGCGTCGCCGTAGGCGACGGCGGCCGGTTCGTGATCCTGCGAGATTCCGTTGGTGACCTGACGAGCCAGGACGGCGCCCAGAACGGTGACGCCGAACGTGCCGCCCAGGGAGCGGAAGAAGGTGACCGTGGTGCTGGCCGTCCCGATGTCCTTCATCGGGACGGAGTTCTGTACGACGAGGATGAAGTTCTGCGTGGTCATGCCCACGCCGGCGCCGATGCACAGCATCGCCGCGCTCATGAAGACCAGCGACGTCTTGTGGTCGATGGTGCCGAGTCCGGCGAACCCTGCCGTGAGCAGGACGGAGCCGATGACGACAAAGGGCTTGAGTTTCCCGGTCTGGCTGAGCAGCCGGCCCGCGAGGATGGAGGAGACAAGGATGCCGCCCATCATCGGAATCGTCAGCAGCCCCGCCTCGGTGGCCGTGTAACCGCGGCTGACCTGGAAGTACTGGCTCAGATAGACCGAGGCCGCGAACATGGCCGTACCGGACGCGAGACTGCCGAGGATGGCCAGCACGGTGGTGCGCTGCTTGATGATGTGCAGGGGCACGATGGGCTCGGCGGCACGCGTTTCGACCCACATGGCGACGGACAGCAGGACCAGTGCCGCACCGACCATGGCGGCGGTCTGCCAGGAACCCCAGGCGAACGAGCTGTCGACGAACGAGATCCAGATGAGCAGCACGCTGACGCCCGAGGTGATCAGGGTCGCGCCCAGGTAGTCGATCTTCACGTTGTCGCGTCGGACGACCGGGAGACTCAGCGTTCGCTGGAGCAGGACCAGTGCGGCGACGGCGACCGGGAGGCTGATGAGGAAGCACCACCGCCAGCCCAGCCACGAGGTGTCGACGATGAAACCGCCGAGCAGCGGTCCGCCGATGGTGGACAGGGCCGTGACGCTGCTGAGGTAGCCGCTGTACCGGCCGCGTTCGCGGGGCGGGATCATCGCGGCGATGGCGATCTGGACGAGGGCCTGCACGCCGCCGACGCCTACGCCCTGAAGGGCGCGCGCGGCGATGAGCTGCCCGGGAGACTGGCTCACGCCCGCTGCCACCGAGCCGAGTACGAAGACGGTGACGGCTATCTGTACGAGGGTCTTCTTGTTGAACAGGTCGGCCAGCTTGCCCCAGATCGGGGTGGTGGCAGTGGTGGTGAGCAGGGTTGCGGTGACGATCCAGGTGTACTGCGTTTGCGAGCCGTGCAACGCGTTGACCATCTTGGGCAGCGCGGTCGAGACCACGGTACTGCTCAGGGTCGCGACGAAGAGCGCGATGAGCAGGCCGCTGAGGGCCACGAGGACCTGTCGTTGGACCTTGGGCTGTGCGTTCGCGGTGCCGGACTCATTGATTGCGGCTGTGCTCATCGCGCGGAAACTCCAGGAACTGTCGAAGAAGGTCGAAGAAGGTCGAAGAAGGGAAGGCGAAATCGTCGGACCGGCGCCGATCCGTGGCTACACGATCACGGTGCGGACACCCTCCCCTCGTTCAAGCAGTTCGATGCCCTCATTGACCTCGTCGAGCGTGATGCGCCGGGACACCATCCCGCCGAGATCCAGCTGGCCGGTCTCCGCGAGGCGGATGAAGCGGGGGAAGTCCCGCAGGATCTGGGAGCCGCCCACGACGGAGCCCTGGATCCGTTTGCCGGTGAAGATGGCGGACACTGCCGGGATGGTCAGGGTCGCGTCCCGTCCCGCGGGCATCCCGATGTAGGTCACCGTGCCCTCCAGCCGTGCCATGTCGAAGGCCTGCACCAAGAGTTGGGGCAGTCCGACCGCCTCGAAGGTGTAGTCGGCGCCGCGCCCGTCGGTGAGGGCACGGACTTGCTCAATCGGATCGGCGTCGGCGGGGTCGACGGCGTGGGTGGCACCCACCCGCAGGCTCGCTTCGCGCCGGCCCGGGGACAGGTCGATGGCGATGATGGTGGACGCGCCGGCGATGCGCGCACCCTGGATGACCGACTGGCCCACGCCTCCGCAGCCGATGACGGCCACGCTCGATCCGGGCTTGACGGCGGCCGTGTTGAGGGCGGCGCCGAGGCCGGTCGTCACGCCGCAGCCGAGGAGGGCGAGTTGCTCGTCCGGCAGGTCGGTCTGTACGGGCACGATGGTCGCCTCGTCCACGACCATGGCCTCGGCGAACGAGCCGCAGCCGCAGAGGGCCGACGCCTTCTTCCCGTCCGGCAGGTCGTAGCGGGGTATGAACCTCAGCGCTTTTCGCTCGCAGTGCTGGGACATCGTGTTGATACACCACCAACACAGCCCGCAGGCGGGCGAGACGCAGGCGAGCACCCGGTCGCCGACCACCACCCGGCGCACCTCGGGGCCGACGGCCTCGACCGTGCCGCAGGCCTCGTGGCCGGGCACCATGGCATCGGGCCGGCCGGGGTGGTTGATCGAGGTCAGGTCGGTGTGGCAGATGCCGCTGGCCGCGACCCGCACCAGGACGTCCCGCGGCCCGATGGCCGGGGTGGGCAACTCCTCAAGGACCAGCGGTTTGTTCGGCTCGTACGCCACGGCGGCCTTCATCGTGGATCTCCCTTCGTGGTCGGAACGAGCGTGGGGGGAACGCCGATGGTGTGAGGTTCGAGGTACTGGTGCAGACCCTCGATGCCGAGCTCACGGCCGATACCCGATTCCTTGAAGCCGCCGAAGGGGACGAACGGCTGAGGGGGAACAGCGCCATTGACCACGGTGCCCCCGGTACGCAGCCTCCGGGCGATCGCCAGGCCCCGTGCGGGGTCACCCGCCCACACGGTGGAGAACAGCCCGTACCGGGAGTCGTTGGCGATGCGGACCGCGTCGTCGTCGCCGTCGTGCGGAATCACGCTCACGACCGGCCCGAAGATCTCCTCCTGCGCCACCCGCATCGAGTTGTCGACATCGCCGAGGATCGTCGGCTCGACGTACCACCCCTTGGGCAGATGACTCGGGCGGCCACCGCCGACGACGACCTGGAAGCCCTCCTCGGCCGCCAGCCCGATGTAGCCCTCCACACGGTCGCGCTGCCGCTCGGCGACGAGCGGGCCCACCACGGTCGACGGATCGTGCGGATCCCCGACGGGGATGCCCGACGCGAGGGCCGCGCCCGCCTCGAGCGCCTGCGCGTACCGCTTCCGGGGCACCAGGATGCGGGTCACAGCCGCGCACACCTGCCCGGAGTTGTGCATGCTGGCACGGACCATGTTGGCGGTGATGGTCTCCACGTCCGCGTCATCGAGGACGAGCGCCGCGGACTTCCCGCCGAGTTCGAGGGAGACCCGCTTGACCCGCTCGCCACACAGGCTCATGATCCGCTTGCCCGCAGCGGTCGAACCGGTGAAGGCGATCTTGTCGGTGCCGGGGTGGGTCACGAGATGCTCGCCCACCTCGCGGTCGCCGGGCACGACGTTGACCACTCCGGCCGGTACGCCCGCCTCGTGCAGCGCCTCGGCGAGGATGTAGTTGCTGAGCGGCGACTCGGGCGGCGGCTTGAGTACGACGGTGCAGCCGGCCGCCAGCGCCGGGGCAACCTTCCACGCGGCCAGTGTCACTGGGGCGTTCCAGGGCACGATCGCCCCGACCACGCCGACCGGGTCCGAGACCACCAGGCCGACGCGGTCACCGGAGCGCACCACGCGGTCGAACTCGAAGGTGCGGATCAGCTCGGCGTAGTAGTCGAACACCGGGGCGATCGTCCCCGTCTGGAGGGGCGCCTGGCTGCTGGCCACGCCCATCTCCTCGGTGAGTACGCCGGCGATCTCGGGGTTGCGCTGCCGCAACAACTCGGCGGCGCGGTCCAGGACGTCGGCTCGTTCGTCCGGTGTCATCCGGGGCCACGGTCCGTCGTCGAACGCGGCGCGGGCGGCGGCCACGGCGCGGTCGATGTCCTCGAGGGTCGAGACCGGTACCTCGCCGACGACCTCCTCGGTCGACGGAGAGACGACCTCGAGGACGCCGGTCCCCGCAGGTTTGACCCACTCGCCTCCGATGTAGAACTCCCGCCGGTACATCAGGTGGTCTTTCACGGCTCCTGCCTTCCTTCTTCGGTGCGCTTGCCGGGGTGGGGAGCGTGGTCGACGACGAGTTGACGGAGTGTGCGCAGCTCGCGGTGGCTGTTCCAGCCGAGCACTCCGACGACCTTGCCCTCATGGCCGTAGGCGGCGACGAACTTGCGGTCCTCCGGGCTGCCGTGCACAACCGTCACATCCGCGTGTTCGGGGAAGATGCCGTAGGCCTGGATGCGGGCGTCGTACTGGTCGCTCCAGAAGTAGGGGACGGGGGCGAAGGGGCGCTGTTCGCCGAGGATGTTGGCGGCCACGGCCATGCCCTGCTCGGTGGCGTTGAGGCGGTGTTCGACGCGCATGCGCACGCCGAAGTGCGGGTTGTGCCAGGACGCGACGTCCCCGGCGGCGTAGATGCCGGGAGCGGCCTGGCATTCGGCGTCGCACTCCACGCCGTTGCCGAGGGTGAGACCGGAGTCGGCCAGCCAGCCCGTGGTCGGTGTGGACCCCACGCCGACCACGACCACGTCCGCGTCGAGCTTCGTGCCGTCGGCCAGTTCGACGGCGGCCACTCGCCCGGCGGATTCCACGAACCGGGCCACGCCGACACCCAGGCGCAGGGCGACCCCGTGATCGCTGTGCATCCGCCCGACGAGTTCCCCGATCCCGTCGCCGAACTGACGGCGCATCGGCACCGGCAGCGGGTCGACGAGCGTGACCTCCAGGCCCATGGTGCGGGCCACGGCTGCCACTTCGGCCCCGAGGAAACCGGCGCCGACCACCACGGCCTTCGCCCCGTCCAGCAGGTCGGCGCGCAGCGCCAGGGCGTCGTCGAGGGTGCGCAGGACGTGCACGCCTTCCAGGTCGTCGCCGGGCAGTCGGCGCGGGGTGACGCCGGTGGCGATCACCAGGGCGTCGAATGCGACGCGGTCACCGCCGTCCAGCAGGACCTTCCGCCCGGTGGTGTCCAACCCGACTGCTCTGCGCCCGAGTCGGAGTTCCGCGTCGAGCTTGTCGATGGCCTGGTCGTCGCGCAGTCGCACCCGCTCCGGCTGCCAGGCTCCGGACAGGACCTGTTTGGACAACGGCGGCCGGTCGTACGGGAGATGCGCCTCGTCTCCGACGAGGGTGAGTCTGCCGTCGTATCCCTTGTTGCGCAGGGCTTCGGCCGTGGCCAGTCCGGCGGCCGAGGCACCCACGATCAGCACATCCCTGTGCATGGACGTCACTCCCTACCAGGTCACGGGCAGCTCGTAGGCCCCGTAGACGAACCCGTCGTGCTTGAACGGGATCTCCTCCAGGTCTGCGGCGAGCGCCAGGGTGGGGATCCTCCGGAGGAGGCTGGGGTAGACGACCTGCAGCTCCATTCGGGCCAGCGGCTGCCCCAGGCACTGGTGGATCCCGTAGCCGAAGGTCACGTGACGGCGGGCGTCACGCGTGATGTCCAGCCGGTCGGGGTCGGGGAAGACGGACGCGTCCCGGTTGGCGGTCTCGTTGACCGTGATGATGCCTTCGCCCGCGCGGATGACCTGGCCGGCGATCTCGATGTCCTCCAGCGCCACCCGCCGCAGTCCACCGTGGGTGATCGTGATCCAGCGCAGCAGCTCGTCGACCGCGGAGGCGATCAGCTTCGGATCGTCGCTGTCGCGCAGGAGGGCCAGCTGGTCGGGGTGCTGGAGCAGGGTCAGCGTGCCCAGCGTGATCATGTTCGCGGTGGTCTCATGCCCCGCGAACAGCATCAACACCCCCATCTCGGTGGCTTCCTCGCGGGTCAGCTCGCCGGCCTTGATCCGCTCGGCGAGCCCGGAGAGCAGGTCCTCACCGGGCTTGGTGAGCTTCTCGCCCAGCAGCCCGTCGAGGTAGTCGAGCAGCTGCTGGCGTGCCGCGAGCCGGTCTTCGCCGGACGTGTGCCGGTTGATGATGGCCGTGCTGTTGGTCTGGAAGAAGTCGTGGTCGTCGTAGGGCACGCCGAGCAGTTCGGAGATCACCAGCGACGGCACCGGCAGCGCGAACGCCTCGACGAGATCGGCGGGCTTCGGGCCGTCGAGCATCTTGTCGATCAGGTCGTCCACGACCCGCTGGGTGGGCGGACGGATCGCCTCGATTCGCTTGATGGTGAACGCGGACGTCGCCATCCGCCGCAGTCGGTTGTGTTCGGGATCGTCCATCATGATGAAGCTCATGCCGATCGTGCTCTTGCCCTGCTTCCGCAGGGCCTCGGCCATCGCGGCCTCCCCTGCGGAGAGCTTCGGCGCCCCAGGACGCATGGGATCCACGCTGACCCTCAGGTCGGACAGCGCCGCCCGGTGCGCGTCATAACCGGTCACCAGCCATGCGGTACTGCCGTCCCACAGCCGGATCCGCGTCAGCGGGCCCTCTTCCTGCCGCGCCCGCATGGCCGGTGCCGGGTCGAGCGGACACCGGGCGGGCCTGCTGATGTCGTACTCCGGGATCCCGGCCGGGGTTCCACTCGTCGAACTGCCTACTGCACTGGTCACTGCTTCCTCCTGCTCGTGAAACGGCCATCGAGAGATCGCCGAGCTGTCGTACGCGTGGCTCAGGTGGGGGTGCATGTATCGGCGCACAGCCATGGCGGTACGCGCGTCGGGTGGGCGGCTGGTCGGCGAGGTCCTGGAATGAGAGGTCGCTGATCTGCCGCATCGTCGGGGGTGCGAGGGGCTCCTCGAACGCGAGATCCCGAGCAGAGATGATGGGGCTGCCCAGGGGAGACAGCTGTTCAAGGGTGCGAGCGCGCCGGGCCGTTCACCCGGTCCACGCATCGACGCGGCCTACGCACGGACCGCGGCGTTGTTCCCCTGCCTGGCGGCCAGAGTGATATGACGGATGCCGACCGATTGCACCGCGTGTCCGGTGAACAAGCGCTCCACCACGTTCAGTATCAACTGACCTGCTGTGTCCGCGCGTTCGGCTCGTGCCGTCTTTCCAACCGTGGCCGTCCGACGGCCACTGCCGTGAACCAGCACAAGGTCCGTCTGTTGCCGCTTCGGGCCATCCGGTCTCCTTCGACTCGACGCCCCCGGAGATCCAGGCAACACCACTCAGCAAATTAAGTCAACCCGTTGATTTAAATCGCCGGGAATCCCACCTCGGACACATGGACTCAGGCCGAAATGGGTCGGCAGTCAGCCTTCCCGCGTGACCGGCGCCTGCCACAGGGCGGCGACGGCGTCGATCAGGCCGTTCGCCGCCTCGCGCCAACTGGCGCGGAAAGTCGGCTCGCCGTCCGCAAGGGCACGCTCACGCTCGGCGACCATCTGCGTGACGAGATGGCGCGTCATGGCGGTGCGTTCGGCATGCACCTCGGCCGGCAGGTCGGGCAGACAGCGATTCAGGCCCTCCTGCAGCTTCTGCACCGACGGCGAGGCGGCCGCAAACTCCTCGGTCGTGACCGCACGCAGGGCCGGGTCAGCCGTGACCTGGGCGATGAACCGGCCATACCAGCTGGGGGCACCCAGAGCCTCCACATGCTCGGTGACGGGACGGACCGCACAGGCCACCCAGTCGCGCAGGTCGGCGGAGTCGCCGATGTCGGCCAGCATGCGCAGACGGCCGGCCTCTATCCCCTCGGCATGCCTGCGGGCGATGGCGCGCACCAGATCGATCTTGGTGCCGAAGTGATAGCTGACCGCGGCGTTGTTGCCCTGCCCGGCGGCCTCGCTGATCTGACGGTTGGCGACCGCATGCACCCCGTGTTCGGCGAACAGCCGCTCCGCCGCGCCCAGGAGAGCCTCCCGCGTCGCACTGACCTGTTCGTCCCGTCGCATCCTGCTGGTCATCATCACCACCGCTTCGGGACATCACACCGGTCCGCGAGGGCCCGTCCCCCAGGCCACCGCAGATCCTCGACCGGGTCGGCGAGGTCAAACGACGAAAGCGTACGCAATGACACAGCCAGTTAAGGTCACCCTCCTCCACGACCTCTCCTCGCGGCGTTGGCGCTGAGTTCGGCCAGCTCGACTTGAACACGGCCAATCCTCGGGGTACATTTTAAATCAACGCGTTGATTTAAGCTAGCGGATACCGACATCTTCCTGCTCAGACGGAGACCAGCCATGTCCGACACCCCCACCCGCCCCGCGGACACCACGACGTCCGCACCCCCGAATCCGAACGTGATCGTGGCGGTACTGGCCTTCGCCGGGATCGTGGTCTCACTGATGCAGACCCTCGTCATCCCGATCGTCCCGGAACTGCCGAAGTACCTGAACGCCTCGGCCTCCGACACCGCATGGGCCGTCACCGCCACCCTGCTCGCCGCCGCCGTAGCCACCCCCATCGCCGGCCGCCTCGGCGACATGTACGGCAAGCGCCGTATGCTCCTCATCAGCCTCGCCGCGGTGACCGCGGGTTCGTTCGTCGTCGCACTCAGTGACTCCCTCACCCCGATGATCATCGGACGCCTTCTGCAGGGTCTGTCCGCCGGCGTCATTCCCCTCGGCCTGAGCATCATGCGTGACGAGATGCCGGCCGAGCGCCTCGGCGCATCCACCGCCCTCATGAGCGCCTCCCTCGGCATCGGCGCCGCCCTCGGTCTGCCCATCGCCGCCTTCGTCGCCGACAACTTCGACTGGCACACCCTCTTCTGGGCCTCCGGCGTCCTCGGCGCCCTCTCCCTCGTACTCGTCCTGGTGCTCGTACCCGAGTCCAAGGTCCGTACCGGCGGACGCTTCGACCTGCTCGGTGGCATCGGCCTGGCTGCCGGACTCGTCGCCCTGCTGCTGGCCATCTCCAAGGGCGGCAGCTGGGGCTGGGGCAGCGCCACCACCCTCGGCCTCTTCGCAGCCGCGGTGATCGTCCTGGTCGCCTGGGGCTACTTCGAATTGCGCACCACCCAGCCGCTGGTCGACCTCCGCACGACCGCCAAACCCCAGGTCCTCTTCACCAACCTCGCCGGCCTGGCGTTCGGCTTCTCCCTCTTCGCCCTCCAGCTGATCGTCCCCCAGCTCCTGCAGCTGCCCAAGCAGACCGGCTACGGCCTCGGCGAGAGCCTGCTGACTGTCGGCCTCGTCCTCGCGCCCCAGGGACTGGTCGTCATGATCGCGGCTCCCATGTCCTCAAAGATCTCCAAGGCCTTCGGAGCGAAGTACACGCTGATGATCGGCGCCGTCATCGTCGCCGTCGGCTACGCCCTCAACATCTTCATGATGAGCGAGGTCTGGGAGCTGGTCCTCGTCTCCTGCATCGTCGGCGCCGGCGTCGGCTTCGCCTACGGCGCCCTGCCCACGCTCATCATGAGCGCGGTGCCGGTATCCGAGACGGGATCCGCGAACGCTGTCAACACCCTGCTGCGCTCCATCGGCAGCTCGCTGGCCAGCGCCATCTGCGGCGTCATCGTCTCCCAGATGACCATCAACTTCGCCGGCCACGCCCTCCCCTCCGAGAACAGCTTCAAGGTGATCATGGCCATCGGCTGCGGCGCCGCCCTCCTCGCCCTGCTCCTGGCCTCCTTCCTCCCCCGCCGGCGCGCTGACGCCACCGCGCACGGGGCCGCCGCCGAAACGGCCGCCGAGGCGGCCCCCCAGAAGGCATAGGCACACCGGTGGACAGGCGCCCCCCACCATGGTCAACAACCCGCAGCGCTATCCCCACAGTCACCGCCGCGCGATGGACACGGCCGCCTTCACCGCTCTCTTCGCCTGCTCCTTCCCCGGCAGTCTCGTCACGGTCCCAGGCCACCACCTGGGCGCCCCTGGTGGCCGGCCGTGCTGCTGACCAGCGTCTCCTGCACCATTCTGCTGGGGCTCCGCGGCCGTCCCCGCACCACTGTGGTCCTCACCCTTCTGTGCGCCCTGGCCGTGGCCGCACTCGGATACATCGCCACGATCCTGCTGCTCGGACCGCTCAAGGTCGCCCTGTACTCGCTGGCCACCGACGCCACCCGCAGGACCGCGTACGCCGTCGCCGCCATCGCCATCGCCATCGCCTCGCCGGCAGGAACGATACTTCTGGTCAGCACCACCGACACGCCCCTGATACTCAAGCTGGTCGGCCCCGCAGCCTGGCTGCTGCTGCCCACCTTCCTCGGCACCGCCCGTCGGCTTTACCTGGCCTACCTGGCGGCCGTCCAGGCCCGTGCGGAACACGCGGAACGCACCCGCGAGGAAGAAGCACTGCGCCGCGTCACCGAGGAACGCATGCGCATCGCCCGCGACCTCCACGACGTCGTCGCCCACCACCTCGTCCTGGCCAACCTCCAGGCCAGTACCGTCGCCCGGCTGCTTCGCACACACCCCGCCGAGGCCGACCGGATCTCCACCGACCTCACCAGAACCACCTCCAGGGCACTCAGCGAACTCAAGGCGACCGTCGGTCTGTTGCGCAGCGCGGATACCGCCGACAGCACGGACAACGCCGCGGGACCCGCTCCCGGACTCGCCCGACTGCACGAGCTGGTCGCCTCGTTCAGAAGTGCCGGGCTCACAGTCACGGTCATCGCCGAAGGAGACCCCCGCCGGTGTGCGCCGGAACGGACGTCACGGCGTACCGCATCGTGCAGGAGGCGCTCACCAACGTCACCAAGCACGCCGACACCCGCTCGGCAGAGGTACGGCTCGCCTTCAGCGATGACCGACTGCTTCTCACCGTCACCAACGGCGGTACCGAGAAAGCCGCCGCTCCGGCCGGCAGTTTCGGTCTCCTCGGCATGCGCGAGCGAGCCCTCTCCATCGGCGGCCACCTTCGCGCCGCCTACCGCCCGGAAGGCGGCTTCGAGGTCGTCACCGAACTTCCGCTGCACTCGCATGAAGCAGTGGGTGCCGCTCGAAGAAGTGCCACATGACGTCGGTGGCGTTCACCTCGGTGGACACCTTCCCGAGGCCTGGGAACGCAGCCGGATAGGGAGAGCCCGGCCAGGTGTGTCCGCCGTCCGCTATCACGTACATGCTCACGTCGGCGCCCCGACGGCAGGCCCGGTAGGCGCTGAGCGTGACGTGTTCGGTGAGCCGCGTATCCCGCGGTCCGATGCGACAGCCGTCGAGTTCCGCCCAGCGGTCGAAGGCCGTGGGCACCGAGTACTGCCAGTACGCAGGACCACCACCGGTGTAGGGATTGACCATGTCCTCCTGTCCATGGAAGGCCAGGACGGGGACCGGTCGCGAGGGGGCACAGCCTCCGGGGTCCGGGCGGGTCGGGTCGGAAGTGTCGGGGTTCCCGGCCCGCAGGCCCGCGACCGGGGCAACGGCGGCGATACGGTCGGCCAGCCGGCAGGCGAGAAGGGAGGCCATCCGGGCACCGCCGGAGAAGCCGGTGGCGTACACCCTTTCCGGGGCGACACAGAAGCCGTCGGAGATGGCGCTGATGGTGTCGGACAGGAACCGGACGTCGTCGCGGTCGTCCGGAGAGGGCAGCTGACCGGAGGTGTCCGGCACGCCGGGCAGGACCCAGGTGTAGCCGCCCTGCGAACCGGGCTGTCGAGTACCGCCGTTGGGTACGGCCACCAGGAACCCGTGCTGGTCTGCGGCCCTTTGCATGTCGCTGATGGTGAGCTGGTCGATCCCGTTGGAACCGCTGCCGTGCAGGTTGAGGACGAGAGGGACGGCGTGCCGCCCGGTGTACCCGCGGGGAACGTACAGCGAGACGGGGTACGTGGTCCCGGCGGAAGGGACGGAAACGCTGGTGAGGCCGGGCTCGGCGGGTACGCAGCGGGGTCCGGCGGATCGGACCGGTTCCTGAGCATCGGCCGGTGCCGCGACGGCCGTGGGGAGCGCGAGGGCCGCCGCGGCAGCGAGGAGGACATGTGCGAGACGTATGTGTGCGGGACGTTGGAGCACCTGCGTTTCCTTCCTGGACAAGCGACAGGGGGACGCGAACGCGTCCGGCGGCAGGTACGACCTGCCTGACCCCGGGGACGCGATCAGGCTGACCGGACCATCGCCGCGGGCTCGTCCCGCGCGTGCCGTGGCCGCTCGACGACGAACAGGGGCGATGGCCGCGGCGTTGTCACCGCCGTCGGTGTCGAAGGCGCCTCAGACAGCGGCCCAGCCGTCGTCGACAGGGAGGACGGCGCCGTTGACGAAGGAGGCGGCGTCGGAGGCCAGGAAGACGATGGCGGCGGCCTGTTCCTCCGCCGAACCCAGTCGACCGATGTTGGCGCCGATCAACTGGCCTATGACAGCGGGTCCATGGGCTTCCTGACCGGCGTCCACCCGGATGTTGGTCGAGGTGGGACCGGGGGCGACGGCGTTGGCGCGGATGCCCTGCCCCCGGTACATGACGGCCAGGTTCTTCACCAGGCCGACGATGCCGTGCTTGGACGCGGTGTAGGCGGCGCCCGCAGCGCTGCCGCGCAGACCGGCCTCGGACGCGGTGAAGACGATCGAGCCGCTGCCCGCGGCGAGCATGTGCGGCAGGACCGCACGGGTCAGCAGGAACGGTGCCGTCAGATTGATCCGGATGACCCGCTCCCACTCGGCGTCGTCGGTCTCGCCCAGCGCGGACATGCGGTCCATGATCCCGGCGTTGTTCACCAGGACGTCCAGGCGGCCGAAGGCCTCCATGGCCCGCACGACGACCGTGTCCACCACCTGCTGGTCGCTCAGGTCACCGACGACCGCGAGGGCGACTCCCCCGGCTGCGTCGATCTCCTTGACGGTCTCTTCGGCGCCCGCCCGGTCGAGATCCGCGACCAGAACCTTCGCACCTTCCTGCGCGAACTTCAGGGCCGTGGCCCTGCCGATTCCGGACGCGGCGCCGGTGACGACGACACCGCGACCTTCAAGACCCGTACTGATCATGTGCTGCACCATTTCTCTGTGGACTGCTGTGGACTGTCTGCGGTCTCTCCGTGAGCCTGTCTGCGGCGCCGGTCACGTCTTCAACTGCCACACACTCCCTTCGCCGTTGGCCGACAGCAGGAGGGAACCGTCCGGGGCGACGGCGAGGCCGGCGAACGGGCGTGGCGAGCCGGTCATGCCCTGGGTGAACAGCGCGGGTTCGGCGCGGGGAACGGTGTCGGTGGGCCATCCGACCGGCAGGTCCTCGGCATCCACCCTGGTCTCGCCTGTGGTCAGCGAGACGGTCCGCAGCCTCCGGTGTTCGACCTCCACCGTGAACAGCTCGTCGCCGCGGACTGCCAGTCCCTGCGGTGCGCCGAGCCCGTCCGCGACGACCTCCGTCGTCCCGTCCTCCTTGATCCGGAGCACCGCCCCGAGCCGGTCGTCGCTCACATAGCAGCGCCCTACGGTGTCGAAGGCCACGTCCACGGGGTGGTCGAGTCCTTCGGTGAGCACGGTGACGGTGTCGCTGTCGTCGACGGCCACGACCCGGCCGGCGCCCGCCTCGGCGACGACGAGCGAACCGTCCGGCCCCACCGTGACGCCGACGGGCTGGTCGAGTCCGGTCGCTCGTTCCCGTGTGGTCCCCAGGTCGGGGTCGTAGGTGTGGACATCGCCGTACTGCGACGTGAAGTGCACGAAACCGCCCGCGTTGGTGACCCCGTGCACGAACGGCGGCAACAGGGTGTGGGAGGTGATGTCGCCCTCGTCGGAGGGCCCCGGGCTCGCCAGCCGGTAGTGGTCGCCCACGTACACCGCGCCGCCGAGGTCGACCGTCACGCCGTAGGGGCCGTCGAGGCCGCGGGACACGACCTCGCGGGTACGCCCGTCGGGGTGCAGCTCGGTGATGCCTCCGCTGGCGTAGCTGGAGACGAACATGCGGTTCTCCGCGTCGAAGGCCGCGTTGTCCAGGCCCACGAGGCCGCTGGTGACGAGTGTCCGCGAGCCGCTGCCGTGCAGGTCGATCCGGGTCACGATGCCTTCCGCGCCCCGGGACAGGACATGCAGGACACCACCCTGGTCGAAGCGGACCGCGACCGGCTCGTGCACGTCCTCGGCGGCCATCTCGGGCACACCGCCGTCCGGCGGGATCCGCCAGACCTGGCCCGTCATCATGTGCGGGTAGTAGAGCCAGCCGTCGGGGCCGAGTTGCATGGCGTTGCCGAGCGCGAGCCCTTCGGTGAGCACTACCGCTTCGCCGCCGTCCGGGAACAGCTCCAGCAGACGGCCGCCCGGCCGCATCTCGTTGACGAAGAGCCGGTCCCCGACGCAGGTAATGCCGTTGGGCACCGTCACCTCGTCCGAGACCAGGGTGTACTCCCCGTCCGGGCTGCGCCGCCACACCCTGCCGGGGACCAGGTCGGCGATGTACATCGACCCGTCCGCGCCGAAGGCGAGGTCGTCCGGCGACTGCACGGGGCCGTCCATCGGCACGATCACGTCGACGTCCCAGGTGGCCGGGTCGACGGCGCTGATCTGCCCGCCGAGGAACTGGGCGACGTACAGCCGCCCGTCGGGGCCGAAGGCGACGCCGTTCGAACCCCACAGCCGGTTGGGCGGATTGAGCCGCCGTGGCTTCCAACGCCCGCTGGTAGCAGACGGGTTGTCGGTCGTCTCGCCGAAGCGACTGGTGTACGTGCTGGTCACGCCCGCTCCGCCTCCACGAGCACCTCGTCCAAGCCGCCGTTCTGGCGCCAGCGTCGGAGCAGTTCGTGGAAGGCCACCGGTCCGTCGGCGTATGCCTCGTTCCGCTCCCGGGGCATGCCCTCGTTGTTGTAGTAGCCGGGGGTGCACTCGGCCTGGAACTTGTGCAGGTCGGGCGCGTTCTTCCGGAGTGTGTCCAGCCAGGCGTCCTGGGCCTCGGGGCTGGGCTCGACGTACCGGGCCCGCCGCTCCCGGGCCTGCGCTACCACCTCGGCGACGTGGGTGGCCTGTTCGTCGAGGATGTGGACGAAGTTCACGGAGGCCGCGTTCTGCAGGGGGCCCAGCTGGAAGAGGTTGGGGAAGCCGTGCGTGTAGAACCCGTGGAGTGTCTTCGGGCCCTGCGACCAGGCCTCGAACAGATGGATACCTTGCCGCCCGTACACGGGGAGTTGTCCGGAGAGGATCCCCGAGATGCCGGTCTCGAAACCGGTCGCGAAGATGACGCAGTCGACCTCGTACTCCGCGCCGCCGACCACGACGGCGTTCTCGGTGATCCGCTCGACGCCGTGCGTGTCGGCGGTGTCGACAAGGGTGACGTTGGGCCGGTTGAAGGTCTGCAGGTAGTTGTCGCTGAACGTGGGCCGCTTGCACATGTAGCGGTACCAGGGCTTGAGCTTCTCGGCCGTGGCGGGGTCCTCGACGATGGCGTCGACCCGGGCGCGGATCCCGTTCATCTTCTGGAAGTCGGCGAGTTCGTAGGCGCGTTCGCGCTCCTCGGCCGGCACGTCCACGTAGGCGTTCGTCGGGATGAGCTTCTCCTGGAGCCGGGCGCTGCTGGTCCAGGCGTCGTTCACCAGGTCCTCGTCCGTCCGGATGCCGGTGACGACCTGGAGGAAGTTCTCCGTGCGGTGCCGCTGCCAGCCGGGCTTCAGCGACCTGGCCCAGCCCGGGTCGGTGGGGCGGTTGTCCCGTACGTCGACGGAGGAAGGCGTGCGCTGGAAAACGAACAGGTGCTCCGCGTCCTGTCCCAGGTGGGGCACGACCTGGATGGCCGTCGCGCCGGTGCCGACCAGGGCGACGCGCTTGTCGGCCAGCTCGTGCAGGCCGCCGTTCGCGTCACCTCCCGTGTAGGCGTAGTCCCAGCGGCTGGTGTGGAAAGTGTGGCCCTTGAAGGTCTCGATGCCGGGGATCCCGGGGAGTTTGGCCTGGCTGAGCGTTCCAGTGGAGACGATCACGTAGCGGGCCCGGATGCGGTCGCCGCGGTCGGTGGCGACGGTCCACTCCGACTCGGCGTCGTCCCAGCGGAGTTCGGTCGCCTGCGTCTGGAAGCAGGCGTTGTCGTAGAGATCGAAGTGCCGGGCGATGGCCCGCGCGTGCTGTCGGATCTCCTCCCCCGGCGCGTACCGCCACTGGGGGACGTAGCCGACTTCCTCCAGCAGCGGGAGGTAGATGTACGACTCGATGTCGCAGTGGATGCCCGGGTAGCGGTTCCAGTACCAGGTGCCGCCGAAGTCGCCGCCCTTGTCGATCACCCGGACCGATTCCACGCCCGCCTGTCGCAGCCGGGCCGCGGCGAGCAGACCGCCGAACCCGCCGCCGACGATCACCGCCTCGACCTGGTCGTGCAGCGGCTGTCGCGTGAACTCCGGGTCGGCGTAGGGGTCTTCGGCGTAGTAGCCGAACTCGCCGCCGGCGCCCTGGTACTGGGCGTTGCCGTCGGGGCGGACGCGGCGGTCGCGTTCGGCGCGGTAGCGGGCCCGCAGAGCCTCGGGGTCGAAGCCGAGGTCACTGTCCGAGCGGGGATGGGTGGGGCTGGAGGAGGTGTGGGGGGCGGACATCAGTGTCCTCTTCCTCTCTGCGGTCCTTCGGGGCTGGCGCCCAGGCCGTCGTGGCGGGGGCTGTGGCTCGTCGCCCCCGCCGGCCGACGTCGCCGAGCGGCTGGCCGGCCGGCCGACGGGGGTCTCACGGCACGAACGGCGCGGTCCACGCTCGTTCGGCCGTGCCTCTGATGGGCCTGTCAACTGCGGAAGTCGTCGAACGTCGGCTCGCCGTATGTCCGAGACACGTCTCGACGACCACGTCGCGAGCATCAAAAATCTATCATCCAAAAAATTTAGTGGCTAGGGTGCCCGCAACACCCCCTCACGACCGCACATCGAAGGGCCGCCGCACATGACCGCCAACATCAACCCGATCCTCCCCGGCTTCCACCCGGATCCCTCCATCTGCCGGGCCGACGAGGACTACTACCTGGTGACCTCCAGCTTCGAGTACTTCCCCGGGGTCCCCGTCTTCCACAGCCGTGACCTCATCGAGTGGGAGCCGGTCGGCAACGTCCTCGACCGGCCGAGCCAGCTGCGGGTACGCCGGGGCCGGGAGGGTGCCAACGCAGGCATCTACGCACCCACCATCCGGTACCACGACGGCGAGTTCTGGCTGGCGACCACGAACCGGGACGACGTCATGAAGGGCCACCTCATCGTCCGCGCGAGCGACCCGGCAGGGGAATGGAGCGACCCCGTCCACACGGCCGGGGCGATCGGCATCGACCCGGACCTGGCCTGGGACGAGGACGGCACCTGCTATCTGACGTGGTCGCTCCCGGGAGGCATCGCCCAGGCCACCGTGGACCCGGCGACGGGCAAGGTTCTCTCCGAGCCGCGCATCATCTGGACCGGCACCGGCCTGGCCCACACAGAGGGCCCGCACCTGATCCGGCGCGGTGACCTGTGGTACCTCCTGGTGGCCGAAGGCGGCACGGGTCCGGGACACGGGGTCTGCGTCGCACGGTCGGACTCCCCCTCCGGCCCGTGGGAGCCGCACCCGGCCAACCCGATCCTCTCGCACCGCAGTACCCAACATCCGGTGCAGAACACCGGTCACGGCGACATGGTCGAGCTGCCCGACGGTTCCTGGGCGATGGTGCATCTGGGCGTGCGCCCGCGCGGGTCGTTCCCCGAGTCCCACGTCAACGGGCGCGAGACCTTCCTCACCGGCGTGGACTGGGTGGACGACTGGCCCGTGGTCGTCGAGGACCGGTACACCGTCCCGGAGGCGCCCACCGCCTTCACCGACGATTTCGACGCCCCGGAGCTGCACCCGCGCTGGATCGCGCCGGGCACCGACCCGCGCTCCTTCGCACTCGCCGGCCTGGGCGAAGGCCTGCGTCTGCTGGCCGGCCGGGTGCCCGCCGCGACGGACGCCGAACGGCTTCTGGCCGTCCGGGCCCGCGACGCCTCCTGGACCGCGACCGCGACGCTGCCGGAGGGCGACGCGGCCCTGGTCGTACGGATCGACGACGCGCACTGGGCCGCGGTGGAACGCCGGCGCGGCACCCTCTCGGCCCGCGCGGTCGTCGGCCCGCTCGACCAGGTACTGGCCACCGCCGACGGGATCGCGACGCGGCGCCCGCTGGCCCTCCGCGCGGTCGCCCACACCGAGCAGTACAGCTTCGCCAAGGGACCGGACGAGATCCATCTCGGCTACCTGGCCGACGACGAGTTCCGCACGCTCGCCACCATCGACGGGCGCTACATCTCGACCGAGGTCGCCGGAGGCTTCACCGGTCGGGTGATCGGCGTCGAAGCCCTCGGTGCGGACGCACTCCTCACCCGCTTCACCTACGCTCCCGAGTCGGTCCCGCCCACCGCGCCCTGACGCCTCCGCCTCGTGCCCTTGGCTCACGCCGGGGCGGTCCGGATGAGTTGATCCGGCCCGCCCCGACAGCCCGAGGACGACTAATTGTCGTAGGCCGCCCCCTTCCTCACACCCCCGTCTCCAAGGCGCCGCCCTTTCGGGCTATGTCACCGAGCCGGGCCAGGCTCGGCTTGGGCGTGCGCTCGAACGTCTCGCGGTCGACTGCGATCAGCCCGAACGTGGGTGCCCAGTGGCCCCATTCGAAGTTGTCCAGCGCCGACCAGTGCAGGTACCCGCGGACGTCGATACCGTCGGCGACCGCGTCGTACAGGTGCCCCAGTGCCTCGGTCGTGTAGGCGATCCGGCGCGTGTCGTCGGTGGTGGCGATGCCGTTCTCGGTGACGAGCAGGGGGATGCCCTCCGTGGCCTCCCAGGCGTGCCGCAGCGCAATGCCGAGGGCGTCGGGCCGGTACGCCCAGCCGGTCAGGGTGTTGTCCGGGTGCTCGGGCGCGGGAACGATGCCGTCCTTGTCCACCAACTGGCTCGTGTACGACTGGACGCCCAGGAAGTCGTCCCCGCGGGCCCCGTGGTGGTAGAGGTCCTCCCACGCCCATCGCAGTTCGGCATACAGCTTCTCGCTGCCGGGCGTGGGGACGAGCGCCTGCTGCGCCACGGTCCAGCCGACCTTCGCCGAGGTGCGCTCGCGCACGACGGACACGGCGGCGCGGTGGGCCCGCACCAGAGTCTCGCCGATCTCCACGCTGGGTGACGGCATCCGCATGCCCGCGCCGAGGTTGATGTCGACGCCCTCGGCCACGGCCGCCGACATGCCGCTCATCAGGGCCAGGATGTTCGGCTCGTTGATCGTCACGACCCAGTTGACGTCGTGGAGGATCGTGCAGGCCTGCTCCACGTACCGGGCGAACCGGTCGACGGCCGTCGGGCTCGTCCAGCCGCCCTCGTCCGTGAACCAGCGGGGGTTGCTGAAGTGATGCAGGGTGACGACCGGTTCGAGGCCGAGGCCGCGCGCGGTGTCGATCATGCGGCGGTAGTGGGCGAGCTCGGCCTTGGAGAACTCGCCGGGCTCGGGCTCGATGCGGGCCCACTCGATGCCGAACCGGTAGGCGTTCAGGCCGGCTTCGGACAGCAGCCGCATGTCCTCGCCGTAGCGGTGGTAGCTGTCGAGGGCATCACCGCTGAGCTCCAGGCGGCCTTCGCTCTGGCGCTCCATCCGCCACCAGTCGCTGTTGAGGTTGTTGCCCTCGATCTGATGCGGTGAGGTGGACGCACCCCACAGGAAGTCGGGGCGAAGGTCGGGGGTGCGGCTCATCGGGTTGCCTCCAGGATCTCGGTCAGGTCGTCGGTGGACACGGGGACGCCAGGGAAGTGCAGGTACTGTCGGGCCGGGATGGACGCCACCATGTCCATCAGGTCGCTGTTGGCTTCCGCCTGAAGGCGCTGTTCCTCGGTCGCCCCGGCCATGAGCGCTTCTTGAAGCAGCGGGCCGGCCACCGGGTGGGCGAACCAGTCGCCGATGGCGGAGTCCAGGGACAGAGGGGTGGCATCGGCGTCGCCAGTGAGAGTGAAGGTCTGTTCGGCGACGATGCGGGCGGCGCTCTCGCCGATCTGCACCGTGTACGCGCCCGGGGCGACCGTCCAGCGGCCCCCTTCGATGTCGTAGTAGGCGAACGCGCGGCGCCCCAGTGGGAGTTCGACGGTGCGGGACTCGCCCGGACGCAGGGTGACCTTGGTGAAGGCGCGCAGTTCGCGTGCGGGACGGCGGACGCGGCCGTCGGTGGTGGCGACGTAGACCTGGACGACGTGCTTGCCGGCCCGCTCGCCGGTGTTGGTCACCCGCAGCCGGACGGTGGCGGTGTCGTCGCTGGTGACGTCGACCGACAGCTCCGCCGTCTCGAAGGTGGTGTAGCTCAGCCCGTGTCCGAAGGGGTAGCGCACAGCACGTCCGACGGTCTCGTAGTGGCGGTAGCCGACCATCACGCCCTCGCCGTAGCGGACATGGCCCGCTTCACCGGGGAAGGTGAGGTAGCTGGGACTGTCCTCCAGCCGCAACGGGATGCTCTCGGCCAGGTGGCCGGACGGGTTGACGGCGCCGGACAGCACGTCCGCGAGGGCACCGCCCGAGGCCTGCCCGAGGAGCCAGCCCGCCACGATCGCGTCGACGTCGTCGTGCCACCCCTCCAGGGACACCACGCCGCCGGTCGAGAGCACGACCACCGTGCGGGGGGCCACGGCCGCCACCGCGCGCACCAGTTCCACCTGGTCCGCGGGCAGGTCGAGGTGCTCGCGGTCGGAGCCCTCGGTCTCGCCGCGCAGACCGACGAAGACCACGGCGACCTCGGCCTCGCAGGCGGCCCGTACGGCCTCCTCGCGCAACGCCTCCGCGTCCGCTCCCCCGCCGGTCGTGAACCCGGCCGCGTAGGTGACGGGGTGGTCGAGGGCCTGGATCGCCTCCAGCGGGGTGTCGACACGGGTGGCGTTGATGAGCGAGCTGCCACCTCCCTGGAAGTGCGGGTCGGCGGCGAACTCGCCGATGACAGCGAGGCGTACTCCCTCCGCGAGCGGCAGGGTGGACTTGTCGTTCTTCAGCAGGACTATGCAGTCCGCGGCCAACTCGCGTGCCAGCTCGTGGTGTTCGGCGGGTACGGCCGCATCGGCCATCGAGGTGACGGCCAGTTCGGCGGGCACAGCAGGATCGGGGTCCGCCGTCACGGCCAGATCAGCGAGTGCGGCCACACGCCGTACGCTCGCGTCGACCAAAGCCTCGTCCAGCACGCCCTCGCGCACCGCCCGTACGATCGCCGCGTCGTGGGCGGCGTCCGGACCGGGCATCTGCAGATCAAGGCCCGCGGCCAGTGCCGCCACCCGGTCGCCGACGCCGCCCCAGTCCGAGACGACCGCGCCCTCGAAACCCCATTCCGAGCGCAGGACTTCGGTGAGCAGCCATTTGTTCTCCGAGGCCGGGACGCCGTTGATCCGGTTGTAGGCGGCCATGACGGCGGCAGGGCGCGCCTCGGTGACGACACGCTCGAAGGCTGCCAGGTAGATCTCGCGCAGGGTGCGCTCGTCGACGTCGGCGCTGACGCGCATGCGGTCGGTCTCCTGGTTGTTGGCCGCGAAGTGCTTGACGGTCGCGCCCACGCCCTGGGCCTGGAGGCCCCGTACGAACGCGGCGCCCAGGACGCCGGAAAGGAGCGGGTCCTCGGAGTAGTACTCGAAGTTACGCCCGCACAACGGGGACCGCTTGATGTTCACGCCGGGGCCGAGGACGACTCCGACACCCAGCGCACGGGCCTCCCGGCCCACCGCCTCCCCCACGCGTGCGGCGAGTTCGGCGTCCCAGCTCGATCCGACGGCGACGGCCGGGGGGAAGCAAGTGGCTGGCTCGCTCGCGTGGAAGCCCAGGTGGTCGGCGCCGGCCTTCTGCCGGCGGATGCCGTGCGGGCCGTCGGTCAGCACCACCGCGGGCACGCCCGCCTCGTCGAGCGGCTGGGTGGACCAGAAGTCCCCTCCTGAGAGCAGGGATGCCTTCCTCTCCAGGGGGAGAGTGGCCGGATCGGGCTGCTGCATGGATGGGATCCCTTCCGAGGGCGACGACGGCATCGCAGGTCCGGGGGGCCAGGGGGGTCGGCCACCTCAAGGTCACAGAAATGTTTCCGTGTCGAAAATCTATCACTCAAAAAAATTAGGAGCTAGCCTGCGCGCTGGGAGCACAAGGGCTCCACCCGTACGAAAGGCCGGGGTGCCGCCATGACACTCAACGTCGAGTCACCGCACCAAGAAGAAGCCGGGAAGTCCGGTTTCGGCGCGCGGTTCGCACTGATCCTGATCGCACTGCTGTGGGCGTCCCAGCTGAACGGCCTCGTCGGCCTGATGGGCTCGAACGCCCAGTCCCAGATCGCGATTCACTACCACACCACTGAGATCGCCTGGTTCACCCAGATCAGCTCGCTCGTCGGCATCTTCTCCACGCCGTTCGTCGTGAAGGCCGCCGGGATCTACGGCAAGAAGCGCGTGCTGCTCGTCATCACCGCGCTCGGCCTGGCCGGCGACCTGATCGCCGCTGTCTCCACCAACTACGAGACACTGCTCACCGGGCGCGCCGTCTCGGGCTTCTACGGCCCCTCGATCGCGCTCGTCTACGCGATGGCCCGGGATGTGTTCCCGCGCCACCTGGTCGGTCCGGCCAGTGGTTTCCTCGGCGGCGGCATGGGAGTGCTGGCGCTGGGCGGGCCGTTCCTGTCCGGATGGGTCCTCGACGACTTCGGATACCGCGGCGTCCTGTGGTTCATGGTGGCGGCCACCGCGATCAGTCTGCTGGCCCTGCTGTTCATCGTGCCCGAGAGTTCGGTGCGCGAGGCCCGTACGCCCCTGGACTGGGTCGGTGGGATCCTGCTGGGCGGCGGTCTGACGTCCATCATCTACGGCGTCGGCAAGGGCGCCGAGTGGGGCTGGACGAGCGGCGACACGCTGGGCTTCATCGGAGGCGGCCTGGTGGCCGTGATCGCCTTCGTGCTGGTCGAGCGCAGGGTCGCCCACCCGTTGTTCCCCATATCCTTGCTCGCGCGTCGCCGGGTGTGGTCGACCTTCCTGGTCACGGCCCTCGCCATGGGGGCGGTCTACGCCCAGGGCACCGTGCTGAACCTGCTGGTGCTCATGCCGAAGATCCCGGGCCTGTCCGACGGCCTGGGCTGGACCGCCACGAAGAACGCCTGGGTCGGCGCGCCCACCAGCGTCCTACTGATCGCGACCTCGGTGGTGACCGGCGTTCTCGCCCGGCGCGTCGACTCACGCGTGCTGCTGGCCATCGGCGGCACCCTGGTGACCGCCGCGGTCACCCTCATGTCCCAGTTCCACTACGGCGTCGGCCAGCTCATGGCGATCGGGGTGCTCAGCGGGCTGGGCATGGGCATCGTCGTGGCCCTGGTCCCCATCATGGTCATCGAGTCGATGAAGCCGGAGGAGCAGGCGCTGGGCAACGGCGCGCAGAACATGATGCAGGGCGTCCTGCAGAGCGTGCTCACCCAGGTGGCCTTCGTCGTCGTCGCGCAGAACAGCAACGTGATGAAGGGCACCGCCTTCTACGTCGACGACAGCTTCACCAACGGCTTCCTGCTGTTCGCCGGCGTGATAGCGGTCGCCACCCTGCTCATCGCGCTGATCCCCAGGTCCAAGACCCTCGACGAGGTGGAGGTCGGCCAGGCGGCCTGACCCCTCCCCGACCGCGGTCCTCCTCCTGTCCCCGTAGCCACTCGGCCGGCTCCGTCTCCCCGACGGAGCCGGCCGAGGCCACGAAGATCCGCACTTCCTCCAGCCGGACAGAGCCGCCGTACTCACCCTGGCGAACGCCGACCAGACTGCCCTCTTCACACCGCCGGGAGACCCATGCCGTCCCACAATCCCGAATCCGCGCCCGCCGACCGGCAGCAACAGCGCACACAGGGAAGCTGACCTGGTTCGTCACCACGCCGCACGCCCCATGGCGCAAGCAGCGCGGGCCGGCGGCAGGAGCTGTCACGGCGCCCCCCGACGTCATCGTGCCGACCAGTGAGCTCACCTCCGGGTCCCGCAGCACTTCCTCGACCAGGCCGGCGTCGCCTCGTTCGAGAGTGCCGAGAAAGACCTCAACGCCTCGCTTCTTCTTCTCGGGCCCCAGGTGCCGGACTCGTGCGGGGCGTCGGCTTCCAGTGGGGCGGCAATCGTGCCGTCGCGGCGGTCCACAGCAGTCACCCCGAGTTGCAGATTTACCAGACCGAACAGGAATGCGGCGACTCCCGCAACGACTGGCGTCACTGCAGCTACGCCTGGACGCAGCTCAAGCACTACCTGGACAACGGTACGAACCTACACGTACTGGAACACAGCACTGCCGGAAGGCGGCCGGAGCACCTGGGGCTGGACGCAGAACTCGCTCGTCACCGTGGACCCGGCGGCGAACTCGTTCACCTACAACCACGAGTACTACCTGCTCAAGCACGTCGGCGGCTTTGTGGCACCAGGCGCGCGTGTGCTGGACACGTTGAGCCTGAACGGCTACGAGAACCGGTTGGCCTTCGTCAATCCGGACGGGAGTGTGGTGTTCGTCGTTCACAACGACATGGCCGAGGAGATGGCCGTGCGTCTCATGGTCGACGACCGGATGGTCGAAGTGACGTTCCCGGCCGGCTTTCAGCACCTTCCTCGTACCACCGGGCATCTGAGAGCCTGCGGGCGGCCTCTGAGGAGGCCCCGCTCCGCGGCTCCCTCCGAGGCTTGTTGCTCTCGGCGGTGGCGGTCACTGGATAACTACCTTTCGTCCCTCAATGCGATGGCCGTTGCGAGCGATCCGCCCCACGACCTCGACGA